>NZ_CP049889.1:0-217500 GCF_011299095.1 Jeotgalibaca porci
TTTTTACTAATTAATTCGTTCAAATTGTTTGATAATATCTCTTTTGGATTGTGATTTTTCATTTCGCTTCCTCCTTTCTACCTATAGTGTATCCCTAAGGTAGGGAAAAGTAAAGTAAAAAAAGTAAATAAACCGCACTTTAAGTGTTGACTCCGTACTTAAAGTGCGGTATACTTTATTCAAGTTAAAGAAAGGAGGCATAGAAATGATTGCTGAAAAAGAACAATATTCAATCGCTGCGCTTAGGGAAGATAGAAATATGACTCAAGAAGCGTTGGCTATTAAGCTAGGAGTCAACCCTAAGACTGTTTCTGAGTGGGAAAACAAGAAAGTATCTATCAAACCGTTGCATGTTTATGCAATAGCGTACGTTTTGAAAGTGGACGCTGATAAAATCAGAGTCTAATTTTTTTATTATTGACCGCACTTAAAGTACGGGGAAAGAGGTGTAAACCATGACCGAGTGGGTAAACATGAAATGGCTTATGGAACAGACCGGCATTAAGTCCCACGCAGCGATCAAGAAAAGAATTCTGGAACCGCATAAAGATGAATTGTGCAAGTTTGTGAGGTATCCGAAAAAACAGGGCGAGCCGTGGCAATTTAGTAGGGTCCACATGACGGACTGGTTGAGAAATAACGTGGTATAGGAGGGATAACATGCAAATCTTTACAGACGAGTTCAAAACACTGATGGCGAAAGCATTAGCATACACGATTGTATTTGGTCCAATAGTTTTGGCTTTATTGGTTGCTGGTGGAATTGAGAGAGGGTTGATTATACCGTGACAGTAGACGAAATGAAAGAGCGTTGGGTTCATAAATATGATGTTGAGGTTTTGAGAACCATCTACAAAAACGAGATGACAGTCGCCGAATTTATCGAAGCACAAGAAGAATACATTTATGAACTATCGCATAACTTAGAAAATCTACAAGAAGCGATTTATGACCTAGTCGTTTTATCAAGCGAAGCACGCAGAGCGACAAGGAACGAACCGTTGCTACTATCAAACATAAAAAAAGACTGACCGCCGGCAAGCAGAGTCAGTCACAAAAATAAATCTATTAAGGAGATTATACATGATTATCAACGAATTTCAAAGGTTCGAAGAACCAGAAACAGACTACTTTGAGTTAGAACAGTGGAACGGCGGAGAGATTTACCGTGGCGAAGAATATCTACATATGCAACACAACGGCGATTTCGTCTTACTTGAAAAGGAAACTATCTTGGAATATCTATCGGATCACTACGACTTTACTTTAGAACTACTAGATAACGCAGCGATTAGAAAGGTGGCAGGGGAATAATGACTGATAAAAAAGTATTGAGTTTCGAGGAAATCAACCGCATTGACGTTTCCAAGCACATTGAGAAGAAGATGGGGTTGTCCTACCTGTCGTGGGCATGGGCGCACGCTGAAATGAAGAAGATTGACCCAGACGCAAAGATTATTATTCATGAGTTTCCAGACTATATCCAACTAGGGGAGCAAGTGTTAACGGTTGATAAGCCTTTTTTGAAAGATGCAGGCGGAGCGTGGGTAAAAGTAACTGTTGTACTTAACGGCAAAGACGAAACGGAATGGTTGCCTGTTATGGATATGCGTAATAAGGCAATGGTTAGCCCGGACGCGATGGCAATCAACAAAGCGCACAAGCGTTGCTTCGTAAAAGCCTTAGCTTTGCACGGATTGGGGTTGTTTATCTATGCAGGAGAGGATTTACCAGAAGCAGAACCACCAAAGCCAGCAACGAAACAGCAACGTAAAATGTTAGGCGATTTAATCGAACAAGTTGCTCCGCACATTGGTAAGTCGTATGAAGCGATGGAGAAAATAATCATGAGCAAGAGCAAGGTAGAAGGACGCTTTGATAATATCACGAACGAAGATTACGGAACAATGCTTAATTACGTAAAAGAATTGCTTGATTACTACGCAAAGAATCCGACTGAATCGAAAACGTACAAAGAGCCGGAAGTGGAACAAGAAGGACTAAAGCTAGAATATCCAGAAGCGAAGAAGTGATGGCATGGAGTTTACAGGTAAGTTAATCCAACGGAAAGGTGACAAAGGTTACATCGAAATAGAAGGTGTTAACTGGTACGAAGTAAACAAGAAAGCAAGCGGTGCGATCGTGGTAGAAATTGAAGAAAAAGAACACATATCTAATGAACAACGCCGTTTGCTTTATGCCTTGTGGCGTGACTACGAAGTATATACAGGAACACCACTTGATGCGGTAGAAGCATGGTTCAAGTATAACTACATGTTAGAACGAAATTTAGACGGTCTGCCAAGCCTTTCTAGGGGCGCGATGAGTAAACACATGGCAACGGACTTCATCACGTACACGCTTGAGTATTACTTAAATAACGGCGTACCTTTTGCACAGCAAGACTGGTACAAAGGCGCTGACATTGATCGTGTGTGTTACGCCATGCTGATGAACCGCATTTGTTTTGTCTGCGGAAAGGAAAAAGCGGATATGGCGCATGTGGAAACTGTCGGCGCTGGACGAAAACGGAGCAAGGTAGACCATACGAAACACCACTTCATGAGCTTATGCAGGCAACACCACCAAGAACAGCACGCAATCGGGATAGAGTCATTCATGAATAAATATGTGGTTACGGCAATCAAGTTGGACAAGGAACAGTTGAAGCAGTTAGGAGTGATGTGAATTTGAGCGATAACAAAAAGTACTACTACCTGAAGTTGAAAGACAATTTTTTCGATAGCGACTCCATGATTATTATGGAAAGCATGCAAGATGGTTACAAGTATTCAAATATCCTACTGAAGTTATACTTACGCAGTTTAAAAAACGAAGGAAAATTGATGTTCAACGACCGCATACCTTATAACTCAACCATTTTGGCACAAGTTACACGCCATAGCGTGGGGGACGTTGAGAAAGCGGTCAAAGTTTACCAAGAACTAGGATTGATAGAGGTTCTGGATAACGGAGCAATCTATATAACGGATATCCAGAATTTCATTGGAGAGTCCAGTACAGAAGCAGATAGAAAAAGAGCTTATAGAAACCGCATAGAAGCTGAGAAAAAAAATGTTCCTTTGTTAGAAGGACAAATGTCGGACAAATGTCCGGACAAATCTCCACCAGAGTTAGAGATAGAGTTAGAGATAGAGAAAGAGTTAGAGAAAGATATATTGTCCGGCAAAGCCGAACCGCATATCCCTTTCCAAGAAGTTGTTGAGTATCTGAACGAAAAAGCGGAAACAAAATACAGGCATACAGGTAAAAAAACACAAACGCTTATAAAAGCAAGATGTAGCGAAGGGTTTAGCCTTGATGACTTCAAAAAAGTAATTGATATAAAAGTTAACGAGTGGCTGAACGATAAGTCTATGAATAAATACTTACGGCCAGAAACATTGTTCGGCACAAAGTTTGAGAGTTATCTGAACCAAAAACAAAAAGGAGGTATCGGAGGCTATGACACAAGCGAATATGACGACTTTTTCTAGCATGGGCGACTTTCTCAAAGAAAGAATGGTAACTACTGACATCGTTTGTCCTACTCACGGCTGTAATTTGGTTTCCGCTTTTGATAGAGAGCCGATTTGCATGGAGTGTATAAAAATAGAAAAAGATAAATTAGAGCGTGAAATGATTGAAAGAGCAAGCGCTGAGTATTACAAGAAAAATACCTATAACTGGTTAGGGATGCATTCAATCTTCTTAGATGAAACTCTAAAACATGCAACGTTTGACAGTTACCAAGCAACGGACGATGAAACCGAACTTAACAAACAACTGGCATTGAACATTGCGCGCAGGTACTACAAAGGCGCAAACAACAACACAATATTTACAGGCAAAGCGGGGACCGGAAAAAGCCATTTATCTATGGCCATGCTGCAAGTCGTGAATGAACACAGTGATCCATACCGTAAATGCTTGTTTGTATCTTTGGACGAATTGATGCGTCGGATTAAAGACAGTTTTAACAACAAGCAAAGCTATTACACCGAGCAACGCATGATTGACCTATTGACCGAAGCTGATTTGTTGGTACTGGATGATTTGGGAGCAGAAACGGGAGCAGTCACAACGGACCGGACGGCAACAGACTTCACGACACGAACACTTTACGCCATCATCAACGGCCGGATGAACAAGCCGACTATCATTACAACCAACTTGAACAGCAAGGATATGGCCAAAATGTACGATAGCAAGCTGATTTCTCGCATGTTTAGAGGTGCAGAAGGGCACGTTATCAAGTTTGAAAAGACAAATGACAAGCGCAGAACAATCGAATTTTAGGAGGCTACCATGTTTGAACCAGAAGTTATCTATCCAGAAAAGCAACCAAAAGTAGAGTTGTATCACGACAATTTACAAAATTACAAAAGGTATAACATTCCGCCAGCGCAACTCGTAATCGCGGATATTCCTTACAACATCGGTAAAAATGCCTATGGTAGCAGTTTGGAGTGGTATGTAGACGGCGACAGAACCAAAGGAGAGAGCAATAAAGCTGGTAAGTCGTTTTTTAACACTGATGAAAATTTCAACATTGCGGAGTTCTTCCACTTTGCCAACAAACTAATAAAGAAAGAGCCAAAAGAAAAAGGTAAAGCAGGAGCGATGATTGTATTCTGTGCATTTCAACAAATGCAAATGGTAACGGAATACGGAAAGAAGCACGGTTTTAATAATTCATATCCGCTTATTTTTACAAAAAAATCAAGTTCACAAGTTTTAAAAGCAAACATGAAAATAGTTGGTGCGTGTGAATATGCAGTGGTGTTATACCGTGACAAACTACCAAAATTTAATAATGACGGTCAAATGGTACTCAATCACATGCCATGGATAGTTGATAACACCGTTCCGAAGATACACCCGACTCAAAAACCAATACCGGTTCTAAAGCGTCTAATAAGTATTTTTACAGACCCGGGAGATGTAGTCATTGATCCGTGCGCCGGAAGTGGTTCGACACTTAAGGCCGCAGCCGAACTAGGCAGAAATGCGTATGGATTTGAAGTATACAAAGAGTTTTATGACAAAGCGCAAACTCAAATGTTAACGAATTTTGAGACATCACTATTTTAGGAGAGTGCAGCATGAAAGAACTAATGCCGGGCGTGTGGCAATTCACGCATGACAAACCTTTGACAGAAGTTGAATGGCAAGCGCGCAGGAAGCATATGCGTGAGGAGTTAAAGGAAAAGAAAGCGGAGGCGGTAAGTGATGACAGTTCCGCACGTTATTCTGATTGACGCAAAATTTATCTGGAGTCAAAAAGAAGTAGAAGATTTCCGGGCAATGTGGGAATGCGGGCTTTCGCTATTTGAGATAGCCGAACAAATGAACGAAGACCCGGATAACATCGCATTGCTTGTAATAGACCAAGCAAAGAAAAGAAAAATAGGGGGATAAACAACATGATAAACAACGTAACGCTTACAGGTAGATTAACCAAAGATGTTGATTTGAGATATACAGGGACAGGAACGGCAGTGGCAAGTTTTAGTATGGCGGTTGACCGTCAATTCAAGAACGCAAATGGCGAAAAGGAAACGGACTTTATCAACGTGGTGGCCTGGAGAAAGACGGCTGAGACCTTAGCCGAACACACACGCAAAGGTTCGCTAATCGGAATTGTCGGACGTATCCAAACACGCAACTATGAAGGCAATGACGGAAAACGTGTTTACGTAACAGAAGTAGTCGCAGACAGTTTCACGTTCCTAGAAAGCAAAAAACAACAAGAAAGCAACGGTTCTGGTAATAACCAAGGAAGTTATCAAGGAAACAGCAATAATCGCACACAGGCGCAAAATGACCCGTTTCTAAGTAGTGGCAAAGAAATAAACGTTGATGAATTTGAAATGCCATTTTAGGAGGTAGCCAATGCTGAAATTGACCGTAACAGGCAGACCGATAACTAAAAAGAACAGTCAGCAAATAATACCGAATCGGAGGACAGGGCGTTCAATCGTCCTTCCTTCCAAACAATTTAAAGTGTACCAGAAAGAGTTCTTACGACAAACGCAGAAAAACAGACCAAAAGAGCCAATTGACGAACCTATTACGCTGACAGCTTGCTACTACATGCCGACCAGACACCGAGTGGACATTACCAACTTGATGAGCGCAACGCATGATTTGCTACAAGATGCAGCGATCATCGCAGACGATTGTATGAAAATCGTGAAATCGGTAGATGGCACACGCGTTTATTACGACAAGGAAAATCCAAGAGTTGAAATTGAAATAACGAAATTTAGGGAGTGAGCATGTGGAATACGCAGTTTACAAAGGCGATGAACTACTGGTTATCGGCACGTTAGAAGAATGTGCGGAAGCGTTAAAAGTGAAGCCTGCAACCATATTGTTTTATCAGTCTGGCGTTTACCAAAGACGCGGAAAAAACTCAAATAAAAGGCGCATAGCGATTAAATTGGAGGACCAACCATGAACAGACAGCAAGTCCTTAAAGTACAAATAGCAGACCATGAACACAGACAATACAAAGCCAACGCACCGGAAACATTGCAGGAAGATAAAGCGTTTATGAACCGAATGCAAAAAGTACGCTTTCATAACTTTAGTGAAGGAGAAATGAGACGACTGTGGCGCATTGGCTTACGTGGCAATGAAGCACGAGAAAGAGGCGAGCGAGATGGCAGTACCAAATGAAGTATACGCATTATTGAGGGAATTTGATAAAGAATACGGCAGCCACTGGGAAAGAATACCCGAAACAGACGAACGCTTGCTGAAAGTGCGACTGTTGTTAGAACCGGATTATGTCACAAAGCGAAAAAACAGAGTAGGCAGAGGAAACCGCAAAATACTGTGGACGGATGAGATGGACGAGTATTTGACGGAAAACGACGGTAAAACACTAGCAGAATTAAGTAGACTAATGAACATCAGCGCACAATCAATTAGTAGACGGAGAAACCACCTTGGCATGAAAAATGTAAGTCAGACAGAAGCGAATGGTGGGATCATCTACACAGACGCAGACGGAAATGAACACATCTATGCGAGCGTGACACTAGCGAGAATTGCAACCAGACTACCACGCAAAACCATTTACAAGGCATTGAAAATTGGGAAGGAGTGGCGGTATGCGTAAATATTCGTTATACACATCACGCAAAACAAGCAATCCGTATCCGCATGAATTTGTAAAAGTGGTATGCGATGCACGCACGAGTTGGATAATCGTGGAAGGTGTATTGACCTATTCTGAATTAGAACGATGCGACTTAATTTATCACGGGCACAATATGACCTATGAGCGTTGTATTGCTGAGATTGAGAGGTTGCGGAGACTATGAGCCAATTATCACTATTCGACGAACCAACAATTGCGCGATACAAAAACAGATTTGAAATATCAGATGGAAAGCACTATCTGGGCTACATCGAAATGGATAAACCGAGCAACGGAACGGTGGTATTTGAATTTAAGTACTGCAAAGGGCGTGCATATGGCGGTGCGGATGAAGTACCGATAAAAGATATGCAGAAGTACGTTAGACACACTGCAAGGCATTTTTTGAAGCTATACAGATACCGCAACGAAACAACGGAGCAGACAGTTTGGCGTGAGTATCAGATTGAGATGATTAATAAGGAGCGTGGAGCGGAATGACAAACTTCACAGCCTTATACGCGGACATAATCTTGAAAAAGATAGTCACGAAAATCAGAAAAGACACAAGTATGAAAAATAAAGCAACCGAACGAAAGTTAGCAAACGCCAGCGATGGTAGAAGTGTACGAACGATGCGCCACTGGAGTGCAGCAGCAAGCAGTGAGTTTTACTACAAGGAAATGGCTACTGGATATGAACGCATGAGGGATTTAGATGAGCTGACAAAATGGAGCGAAAAGTTAAATCAAGATCGCTTTAAGTTTATGGATAAGTTCGAAGAAGTCTTGGAATATTATAACTTGCATTATAAGGGGCGTGAAGCGGAATGAATAAGAAAGAGTTTATCCTTTATCTGATGGAAGAGTACAAGGGAGCGTTGTTGGCAATCAAGGCGGAAGAAGAATGGGAGTGCCAAGAAGATGAACGTGTGGAGAAATTGAGGGAAGAACGCGGTGAAGAGAAAACGGCTTGGATAAGTCGCAATTGGTATTCTGGACGTCATGTATCCAAAGCAGAACTTAATCGCATTCGCTTGATGCTGCATAAAGCAATGTTAGAAATTGAGGAGGAAAAGAAATGACCCGACAATTTACAATAAACGATCGCTACCGCCCTATCGTGACAATTAAAAAAATTAAAAAAGACATTCCAACCGTTATCGAAGTGAGTGGCAGACGGTACGTGCATGATAATGCGGATAGTTATAAAGGGGGTAAACGGAAATGAAGAAGGGAAAAGAATGGCTAAAAGACGAAGTAAAATCACTGTTCGACAAGGCTTACGACTCGGGGAAGATGGAATATCATGAGTCAGAAGAATCCATACATAGAATCAATAGTCTAGTCGACCAACTAGATGAACCAGAAACCCTCTCGCAAGAGTGGATAGATAGATTCGAACAGTTTAGAGCATATGTACAAGAACAGCGAGACTTGTCTTATGGCGTTGAACTGGGAGCAACAGGGGGGTATACAGGGAGAATAGCTAACCAATATGACGGACTACTTGAAATGATTGAGGAGTATGAGGAACACAACCCGATTACCCTACAAAACCTACTCGTACCGAAGCAAGACAAGCCAGTGATTTCGCAATATGAAGTATCAGTAGATGGTTGCGACGACAGTACGACAATAAGACAAGAATTAACTTTCGAAGAATACGAATTTTTGAATACGATAGCTGAAAAGATTACGAACGCTTCAAATTATGGTTGTATGCCAACTATGCAAGTCGAGGAGGTAACACCATGCAATTAAAAATCAAACGCTTAACACAAACGGCAAAACTACCAGAACGTGCATTCCCAACAGAAGCGGGGCTCGATGTGTTTACGGACGAAGAAATCATGATTGAAAGCAATCAGACGGTGGCAATCAGCACAGGAATCGCTTTAGAAATACCGGATGGTTATTATGGACGGTTGAAAGGTAGAAGTGGACTAACACTGAAAAGTCCGTTACGCGTGCTGGAAGGAACCATCGATTCGAGTTATCGGGGCGAAGTTAAAGTAATGGCTGAGGTAAAAAAAGACTGTACTTACCATGTACCAAAAGGCGCGAAAATAGCACAATTGATTATCCAGCCATTACCATATTTTGAAGTTGTGGAAGTGGACGAACTAAGTCAAACGGATCGTGGCGAAAATGGATTTGGAAGTACGGGGGTATAGAAATGAAACAATGGTATGTATTTGAAATGAACGGCTTTACAGAAGAAGAAGCACAAAGACTGTTTGATAAAGTTTTTTCTAAAGTTGAGTGGGCAGAAGAACATTCCATGGGAATCTCACACCTGACAGAGAGAGGCGTCGCCGACTTGAAGAAACATGTCTTCAGACAGGGGGAATCGGAATGAAAAAGGAGAAAGTAATAAAAGAATTAGAGGAACTATACCGACAATATATTAAAAAGGCTAGAAGTTTAGAAGACCCTTATGAAAGAGATTGGGTTTACGGGAAAGTGGACGGAATCACAGAAGCGATAGATATTGTACAACTTATTGACGAACAGGAGGTAACGGAATGACACCAATCATCTACAGCAAGAACAACTGCGGTCCTTGCAACATGCTTAAACTCGCACTACGCGAGGAAGGCATCGCATACGAGGAACGCAATATCAGTACCAGTGAGGCATTCTTGAACGAACTCATGGAATTAGGTTATCAGAGCGTCCCAATCGTACTGGTGGACGGCAAAGTGGTCGCAAACGGATTTGAGCCATGGAAGGTGAAGGAGGCAATGCAACATGGATAAGCAGATTAAGGTAGGCGACAAGGTGTTCGTCAAAGTGGGGAAGATGGCGGGAACCTACGCGGTAGTGAGCAGTGTGCAGGACAAATTCGTGTATCTGCGTCACTTGGTCACGAACATCGAATTCCGTTGCAAAATCGAGGATGTGGCATGAAAGTGGCATAAGAGCAGACATAGGAGGAAATGAGATGAAATTACCAGAATTAAACCGCATTATGAACGCTAAAGCGCATGGATATGACAGCGTGCCAGAAGTTGCAGACAAAACCGAACGTGTACATGCAGACAAAGATGGGGATGAGACTACTACCATGTCCTTTGAAGAAGTTATGGCTCTTGTGGAAAACGACATGATTAATCAGCCGCTTCACTATGTCGGAGAACAAGGACTAGAAGTTGAAGTGGTCCTGCAGAACTTTATACCGCGTTATGAAGACCCTTATGTCGGACACCGGATTGCCAGTGCGATTGAATATCTACTAAGAAGTCCTTTGAAGAACGGTCAACAGGATATTGAGAAGGCTAGGAAGAATTTAGATCAGGCGCTTGTATATATGGAGGCGATTGAGTGAGAAATATTCTAAGCCTCGATAGCAACGACCTGAAGTGGCTAGAGGATAAGTTTGAACGTTATCAGCAACTAGATAGAGAAATAGCCATCCGAAAAGAAGAATTAAAGATACGTGAGGACGACCAGAACATCGGTGGCGGTAAATCGAACGTTGTTGGGAATCCGATTGAAAGCCAAGTTATAAGAGAGCAGTCTGATCCATTTATCGTACAACGGGAAGCGTGGAAACGTGGCATTGATAAAACGTTAAGGCAACAGAACGACGATGTGAAGGCAATGATAACGGATAAGTACTGGGGAGAAAATAGTTATATGGACTGGACTGCATTAGGAAAGTTGCACTGTTGTTCTCAATCGAAGATTTACCGCATACGCTACAAGTTTTTAGAGGATTTTGCTAAAAATATCGGGTATATATGAATATTGGGAAAAAGTAAGGTAGTTTTATCACTAATAAATTGAGATAATAGTAGTATCAAGAAAATATGCGACAGAGCCAAAATGTTGCGTAAAAATACACCAACGTCCTTGCCAATCGGCTTGGGCGTTTTAAATAGACAAGAACAACGAGCGCCACTTAACAATGCGGACCAGTCGTTGACTAAATACCGAACGTCCTTATCTCATATGATAGGGGCGTTTTTATTATGCAAAAGGTGGTGAGCGAGTGAGTTGGAATGAGCAAACAGATAGTGAATTGCTTGACCTTATAGCTGAGCATGGTACGAAGTGGACGATGCTGTCGGAGTTGTTTTCAGTTAAAAAAACGCCTGCCGCATTGAGATTGCGGTGGCAACAATATCTGTGTGACAACCCAAGGCGGCGGAGACCGGACTATGCAGAGATACAGGAGCCGAGCAATCCTATCCAAAAAGCTATCCAGCACCGCAAACACCAGTTTAACCGTGACGGCAGTCAAACAAGCGAGCGATTGATACCAGAAAGCGCACTGCAGACACCGGAAACACTCATGAAGGCATTTGATTATAATCCAGATATGTTCGAGTTGGTAAATAGTACGGCTAACTATTGGGATAGTAATGCGGGCGAAGGTAATGTTATCACGTTGTATCAAGCTAAGGTAACGGTTAAGCCACGTAAGCAAACAATGGACTGGAAAGAAATCGGGGAACGCTTAAACGAAAAAGTTAAACCGAGGTTGATGCAATCCGTTCCGTTTATTAACAGTGATCGATACTTGGTTATCAACCTATTTGATTTACACTTCGGGAACATGACACTTACTGACTACCAAACATCACTCGATAAAATTAACCGCATATTAAATAACCAATACAAAGAAGTGCTTATCATATCCGGTGGCGACTTGTTAAATGAGAATGACTTCAGAGGGCAAACCGCCAAGGGAACGAACATCGGTGCAACGGACATGGAACAGGCTTGGGAAGATGCATTTGATTTTCTCGATATGGTTATCCATGCAGCGACACAGAACGCAACCACCGTGAATGTTTTATATGTGCCGGGAAACCATGACGAGTATTCTGGTAGCACCGTATTAAAAGCGATTAGACGGATATACGAGCGACAACCGAACGTTTACGTTGATTGCGAGCAACAAACCTTTAAGGCAACATTATTAGGTCACAACTTCATCGGTGCGACACACGGAGATAAAGCAAACAAGAAACGGTATCCGCAGATATTCGCAACCATGTTCTCACAACTGTGGGGAGCGGAGGGAGTCTACACAAGAGAGATGTTCTCAGGTCACTTACATAACGAGCATGTGTTAGACGATGGCTTACTGATGCGACAGATGCCAACACGTAACCATCTGGACGAGTATCACAAACAGAATGGTTTCGTTACCGCACACAGAAGACTTCAGCTTGTTGAGTATAGCGAGTACGAAACCGAGGTGATTTATTATGCCTAAAGATATTCGTACGCTATGCAGTCAACATGCAAAGGAAATGATATATGCGAAGTACGCATTGATCCGCACGAACAAGCAGGAGAAAGAAACGTGTGATAAGTGTAAACGCGTCGGATGGGAATACGAATTAATTAAATCAAAAAGAAAGTGAGGTGATAGCTTGGCGCTGACACCAAAACAGGAGAAATATGTACAAGGGTTAGTCGCTGGGCTATCCCAAAGAAAGGCGTACCGAGAGGCGTATCCTAATAGCAGCAGTTGGAAAGATGCAACGGTGGATAATAAAGCGAGTGCAATGCTTAGAGAAGATGAGATTTTGGCTAGGTACAACGTTTTAATCAACGAATACAAGCAACAATCCATCTGGACGCGCGAACGTGCCACAGAGGAGCTTTTTTGGCTATTAGAGAAGGCTAAACAGGACTTGGGAGAAGAAGGTTTTAGACAAGCCAACTCCGCTGCATTGTTGAACGCCATCAAAGAGTTGAACGAGATAGCGCTAGTCTACCCACTGAAGGCGAAACAGGTAGAAAAGCTGCAAAGTGATATGACGAAAGGCGACTCGCAAGAGGATAAGCTATCCCAATACTTCGATATGTTGGGTGATGCCATTGAATAGGCTATATACGAAGAAACAACGCAACATCATCAAAGCATCGCGTGAAAAAGATTGGTTCATGATGATAAACCATGGCGCGGTACGTGCTGGAAAGACTGTGTTGGACAACGACTTGTTTCTGTTTGAGTTGAAAAGGGCGAAAAAGAACGCAGAGGAAGACGGCGTTATGACACCTATGTACATACTTGGTTCAACAAGTGCCGGGACTTTGCAGACTAACATCATTAGGGAGATTGAAGACAAGTACGCACAGGATATCAAGTTTGACCGTTATGGAAATTTCACGTTCTGGGGCGTGTATGTGGTAACGACCTTTACAGGTTCGATAGCTGGATTGAAGTCCATTCGGGGTATGACGGCATACGGCGCATACATAAACGAAGCAACACTGGCAAACAAAGAAGTCTTTGATGAAATTGTAAAGCGTTGTTCTGGACTTGGTGCAAGAATCATACTGGACACGAATCCAGACCATCCCAACCATTGGCTGAAAGTTGATTACATAGACAAGGCAGATGGCGAGAAAATAGTCGCGAACCACTTCACGATATTTGATAATGATTTTTTGAATAAGCGGTATGTAGACAATTTGATCGCGGTAACGCCAAGCGGAGTATTTACAGAACGCGGGATATATGGGCGCTGGACGTCTGGCGAGGGTGCTGTTTATACGGACTTTGACGAAAAGAAGCATTATGTGGACGAGTTACCAGAAATAAAAAAATATTTTTGTGGCGTGGACTGGGGTTATGAACACTGGGGTTCAATTGTTGTTATGGGCGAAGACGAAAACGGCAAAACCTATTTGATTGAAGAACACGCTGCACAACATGAAGAAATTGATTATTGGGTAAAGGTAGCAAAGGACATACAAAAGCGCTACGGCGTTCACATTCCTTTTTATGCCGATTCAGCTAGACCGGAGCACGTTGCTAGGTTCGTAAGAGAGGGTATACGTGCACAGAATGCGAATAAATCCGTTTTAAGCGGTATAGAGGAAGTTGCCAAGCTATTTAAACAAGGTAGATTATTCGTGCTTAGAAGCGGAGTATCGAAGTTTAATGATGAGATTTATCAATATGTATGGAACAAAAAGACAGGCGAACCGGTAAAAGAAAACGATGATGTTCTGGATGCGGTGCGCTATGCGATTTATTCACGTTCAATTGTAAAAAACAGAAAAATGGGAACAACAGACCAAAAACTACGAACAGCCAAGCGCTTGTTTGGATAGGAGGACAGCATGACAGACACAACGCACAACGCACCAGACGCGTTTACAGAAGGAACTTATATACCAAAGTCCTATCAATTCGAACGGGACATGGACGTAAGCGAACACGCAAAGCGCTATGACACGATACGGTTTGAAGAAGATAGCAATACGCATTTCACGTACTCAAACATGAGCGACTTGTTAGAAACAGAAGATGGCAAGAAAACGCTGCAAGAAATGATTAGGCGCTTTATGTATAGCCAAAAAGAACGCATTGAGATATTGGACGATTATTCAAAAGGTGACAACTACACCGTATTGCACGGGCGTAGAAGACTGGAAGAAGAAAAATCAGATTACCGTATCCGTCATAATTGGGGCGGTTATATCAGTGGTTTTATCACGGGGAATATTTTAGGTAAGCCGATAACGATTGGATTGGCAGAAGGTACAGAATCGGACGACTTGGACGACATTAACGTCATCATAGGAGAAAACGACCTAGATGCATTAAATTATGAGCTAGGTTTCGACACATCACGTTTTGGACGTGCATTTGAGTTGCATTACCGTGATGCAGATAAGGTTGACCGAATTGTTCTCATTGATCCGACTGAAATGTTTGTAATCCGAGATGAAACAGTGGCGAACGAGATAATTGGTGCGGTACATTGTCCTGTTTATAATGGCAAGTTGTACGTAACGATTTACACAGACAAACAAGCAATCGCGTTAAAACCAACCGAGCCTAGTTTACCGAAGATTGAAGAAGAACAACGCACGGAGCATTATTATGACGATGTACCGGTTGTTGAGTGGTGGAATAACCGCTTTAGACAAGGTGACTTCGAGAACGAGATACCATTAATTGACGCATATGACGCAGCGCAATCCGACACGGCTAACTATATGAGCGACTTGAACGATGCTTTGCTGGTTATCAATGGCGATATGAATGCGAGTGGCTTAACGCTTACGGATGCCGAAAAAATGAAACGTGCGAACATGCTACTGCTAGAAACCGGTGTGGGTGTGGACGGTAAGCAAACATCATTAACGGCTGGATATATTTATAAACAGTACGATGTAGCCGGTACAGAAGCATACAAGAAGCGTATCGTGAATGATATTTACAATTTATCCAACGTGCCAAATTTAGAAGATGATAAATTCAATTCCTCGCAGTCCGGCATCGCATTGAAATATAAAATGCTTGGGCTAGACCAAAAACGCGCAACCAAGGTTAGTTTTTACAAGAAAGCACTACGCAGGCGATTCCGTTTAATCCAGAACGTACACAAGAATTTGAGCGATGTTGAAATCGATGCATCTAAGCTAACCTTTGTATTCCATGAAAACCTACCGCAAGACGTGTGGGCAGAAGTTAAGCAGTACATCGATTCCGGCGGCGAAGTGAGCCAACAAACTTTGCGTGACTTGGCAACCTTTACCACAAACGAACTGGAAACGGACAGGCTAGACCGAGAAGACACACAAGCACGCGAACCACTTATGACGGACGAAGAAAAAGCCGAAATGGGTTGATTGAATGAACAAGAAAGAACGGCAGCTGGCATATGAACGTGAACGTAAGGCAATGAACGACCTTGCAATGCGTGAATTTGACCGCGAGCGAGCGATTGAAGCAATACATAAGGAGCACATCGAAACGATACAAGGGCAGATAGACGGCTTTTATATGCGTTATGCGGGTAGCGAGGGATTAACACGCTCCGAAGCAATGAAACGTGCGGATCAAATGGATGTGACCAAGTTTGCAAACAAAGCCAAGAAAGCGGTCAAGGAGAAAGATTTCTCACCAGAAACAAACGAATGGCTGAAAACGTACAACTTGAAAATGAAAGTTAGCAGACTTGAATTGCTAAAAGAGGAACTCAACTGGGAATTAATCAAAATGTACGACAAGGATTATCAGCTGATTAGTGAGTCATTGCGAGAAGAAGCTAGATTAGAGTTAGAACGGCAAGCCGGTATTTTAGGCGATTCGGTTAGTGGTGCAAGGCAACGGATAGACGGCGTTGTTAATTCAGATTTTTACGGTAAAAACTTTAGTGAACGCATTTGGAGTAGAACCGGTTTATATCAAACTACACAAAAAGAAGTGTTCAAGTCACTAAGTCAAATCTACGCCACGATGGACGGATACCGAAACGAACGCAACCGCTTGATGGATAAAATGCAGACCACAGAGTATGAAACCATGCGTTTATTGCGCACAGAAAACGCACGCATTGGCTCACAGATGCAAGTGGAAGCATATAAGGCGAATGAATTTACACATTTTATCTATGTGGCAGAACCCGGGGCGTGTGATATTTGTGGACCGCTAGACGGAAAGTTATTCCCCATTGAAGACGCGCAAATCGGGTTGAACCTAAAGCCACTTCATCCCAATTGCAGGTGTTCGAGTTACGGGTATATCGCTATGGAACGGCTTATTGATGGGGAATGGGTGGATGAAGCGGCTGGTGAAAACTCGACCGAACCAGATACAATTAAGGAAAGTCCAGTTTTGAAGCGAGTTAGAAAATCATTTGAAAGTTCAGAAATAAAAAATGTTTATGGAGAAAGCACATTTAATAGTGTTGTCGAAAATCTAAATGGCATCGAAGACGAACGGGTTGCTATGTTGTTCGAAAAATACGTGGACAAGATATCCTTTTATGAAACTAGCGTAAAAGGTGCTGCAGAATCAAACTACAGTACCGTACACATGGAATCGAGCAAATTTAAGGCCACCAAGTTCGCTAAAGAAAATGAAATATTCTTCCATGAAATGAGCCATGCTATTGATAACTTAGGCCTTCGAGCCATCGAGGGGACAAAAGATTATAAGACTGGAAAAGAATTGTCGTTTAAGTTAGGCAGAAAGTACGTTTATAAAGATGAAGTGATTACCAACTATTCCGGAATGGAAAAATTTGGGCTAGCTAAAAAAATTAAGACTGATTTAGAAGATTATATCCGCGGTGATACGATGACTATACAGGCTTTCAAGAAAACTTTAGGAAAAAAACCTACTGAGAAAGAAGCCTTGCGGGTGTGGATGGATAAAGTCAATAAACACGAGATGAAAAAACATGATAATTGGAATAAATTCAGTGAAAAAATCAAAAAAATCGCTGTAGAAAAACCCGATGTCACGCCCAACATTTCAGACATTGTAGAAGCAGTAGGTGGACGTGGAGTTGCTCCTTTTGGACATGGACATGGCGGAAAAGCATACTGGAAGATAGCGGGGAACAAGGAGGCCGAGTTCTTTGCAGAAGTGACCAGTGCTGCAATACGTAACAAAGAATCGTTCGAATTAATAAAAGAAATATTCCCTAATGCGGTTGACACTTATTTCGAAATAGTAGAAGAAATGATAAAGGCGGGGATTTAGATGTTTAGCTTTGAAGATGGAGCTGCCGACATAATTGGAAATATTATCAGCAAGTATGAAAGTCACTTTGAAAGAGAGTTTCCGTTATTTGAGTATTTAGGAATAACACGAAACAACAAGTATGATTTTTCTGTATCAGGTGCTAAAAAATTGGAATTGTTTGTTGATAAACGCATTTATAATAATGAGCCGGTAAAAATGCCCGACGATTACGAAGCCCGAAAGTATTGAAAATACAAATAAGCGCTTGGCTAAATTAGCTAGGTGCTTTTATTATGCCTATTTTTAAGGAGTTTATTAAATGCAACTAACCGCAAACATTAATTACACGGACATAGAGCCGTTTAAGTCCTATCTAATCCAAATGACTACACACACCGATTACATCGCACAGAAAGCCGTTAAAACGGTTATGGAGCAACGGGTGCTTGAAACACACAGGGAGTTTATGAAGGGGTTGGGGAAATGATTAAAGACTTCGTATTCTTTTGGAAAGAAAGTCCGCGTTACATGGGTGAATCAATCGCATGGTGCTTGGTTCATGGGTGGGGCGCATGCTTTCGTTTTATGAAGATGAGCACGACTAAAAAATAAAGTAGGTGAGCCTATTGCATTTCTACACGAAAACCAAAGAAAACCAAATGTAGGAAGGAAGTGATCGCCATGAGAATGGCATATCTGTAAGGCAACTGAACATCTGACTCATGACCGTACTTATTGCGGTCTATTTTTATGCCCAAACCGTACTGATGGCATTAAAAGCTGTATGAGATTCGTGGAGGTTGCACGTAAAAGCGTACAAAGGAGAAATAAATATGACAGAAGTAGTAGAAACAGTTGAAACAAATGAGCAAGTCGACACTCAAGAGGACAAGACTGTTGCAGTCGCTGAAATGAAACGCCGTATCGAGAAAGAAAAGGAACGCTATGAGAATGAATTAGCAGCGATTAAAGCTGAACAAGACAAAGCAATCCAAGAAGCAATCGAGAAAGCAAAAAAAGAAGCGACACTTTCTGGCAAGGAATTAGAAAAATATCGTGAAGAAGAAGCGAAACGCAAAGAACAATCATATTTGGACCGCATTGCTGAATTGGAACGAGAACATACACGTCGCGAATTAAAAGACGAAGCTATCCGCACATTGGGGACGAAAAAGTTGCCTGTTAATGAGGATGTGCTTAACTTGGTTGTCAAGGACACGGCAGAGGATACACTAAAAGCAATTGATGCTATTTCTAATCTCGTTATGGAGATTAAGAATGAGTCAGCAAGTACAACACCACCACGCACAAGTGGGGGATTACAAACAAATAATAACATGGGTGGCACAACGTTTGACATCCTAAAAAACTTAACTAAAGGAGAATAACAAACTATGGTACAAACATTTAATCCAGATACAGTCATGCTTTCACAATCAGGGGGACAAGAAATCCGTAACGCTGGTTTCACGGCTGAATTCTTACAAACATTGGTAGCACAATCTAAAACATTACAACTTGGCTCGCCCGTGCAAATGGACTCACGTATGAAACGTGTACAATCTGCCGGAGAACTAACGGACGCTTACTTCGTGGGTGAAGGGGAAAAAATCGGTACGGCTAAAGTAGGCTTGAATGATTACGTTCTCGAAGCACGCAAAATTGCGGTTATCCTACCAGTTACAGAAGAATTCCTATCTTACACTTGGGCGCAATACTTCCGTGAAGTCCTTCCAGCAGTCGTTGACAAATTCAACAAAAAAATTGATGGTGCGGTATTCTTAGGACTACACAATAACCCATTCGGTGCAAACGTTTTGGCGTCTGCTACTACTGCTGGAAACGTCATTGAGGGAGATTTGGACTTTGATAACTTGCTAGACTTGGAAGCAACAACGGACGCAGAACCAACTGCTATTGTCGGACACCGTTCTGTTAAGGTTGCTTTGCGCGGTATTGCTGACGTTCACGGAAACTACGCATATGATCGTAACGCAAACACGATTGATGGCATTCCATTCCACGAATTGAAGTTAGCAGCGGGACAAGTATATCCAGCCGGCACTGTATTGGCGGGGGACTTCCGCAACGGATTGAAATATGGCGTTCCAAACGGTACAGACTTGCGAATCAAGATTGCAGACCAAGCGACGCTATCTAAAGTGCAAAATACTGACCCAGACACTGGCGATGTACACTTGTTCGAGCAAGATATGCAAGCAGCGCGTTTCGTGTTTGAAATTGCGGTAGCTATTCCAAACCCAGATGCATTTGCTGCAATCGAACCAGACCCAGGCGTATAAAAGGAGTTGACTTTAGTTGGCTAAATACAAAGTAGTGAGCCTGTTTAAGAACAAAGAAACAAAAAAATGGCATGATGTTAACGAAGAAATCGAATTGACTGTAAAGCGTGCTGATGAAATCAACAAAGCAATGAAAGAGCGCAACGTTGATTTGACGGTTGAACGTATTGACAAAGAGGAAGGCAAATAGCCCTCCTCTTTTATTGAGGGGAGTGGTTAAATGGACGATACACAATTAAAGAAACTAAAGCGTAGGCTTGGCATTGAGCAAACCGACACCGAACAAGACGACTTACTTATGGACTTGTGGGAAGATGCCGAACAACATTTCAAGCTGTTGTCTGGTGCTAGTGTGATAGCTGACAAATACACGTTCATCATTCGCGATGTGACGGCTATTCGCTATAACCGTAAAGGTTCCGAGGGCATGAACAGCGAAAGCGTGGACGGTTATTCAGCAAGTTATGACACAGGTAAACATGATTTTGATGATTACTTATCAATCATTGACAAGGACTTCAATCTGGCAGAAGCAAGGCGCGGAAGGGTGCGTTTCTTATGAAAACACCACACCGCATAAAATTATACATAGACAAGGGCACACCAAAGTACAATCCAACCACTGGCGAATATGAGCAAGTGGAAGGCATGTATAAGGTTGTGCCTTGTTTTGTTAATGCTATCTCACAATCAAAAGTTTTTGAGGAGTACGGCGATCGAACGCAGAAAGTCATCGTGTGCCGGTTTAATCAAGAACAAGTTTCATTTGTCCAAGCGGAGTATCAAGGCGCGTTGTACGAACCAGTGGAAGCAATAGATGCACCGATTAAAGGTTCCGTCCGTTTGCGCAAGGTGGTGGAGTGAGTGGCTGGCTTAATCAAGTTTGAGGGTGCTGATGAGTTTGAAGGTCTTCTAAGCAAAGCATTTAAACAAGCGCCCGATGTAGCGAACAAAGTTGTCAAAAACACTACTGAAAAAGGTATGGCGAAAGCCAAACGTTTAGCACCACGCGACACATGGTTCTTACACGATAATATTTACACAGAATACAAGCCGTTGAGTGGTTACGTTCATTCGCCAGCTAGTTATTCTGGCTACCAAGAATATGGCACGCGGTACATGAGCGCACAACCGTTTATGCGACCGATGATGCAATGGCTGGCACCACAATTTGAGCGGGACATGAAAGACGCAATGGAGGGAACATTACGATGACACCAAGCAACGCTATTTTCAGAACACTGTACGGACTTGCAATGGCGCACGGTGATACATACGACTATGTTCCCGATGCGTCCGCCAAGTATCCGTTTATTTATGTTGGCGAAGCATTTAATACAGATACAAGCAATAGTGAGTTAATCGGAACGGTTAGCCAAACAATCCACTTATACGGCACGAGAACGCAACGTAACGCATTAGACAAAATGGCAATGCGAATACATGACGATGCAGTTAAAGTGCGCGAGGCGTTTAATTACAAGGTTAGAATGAGCGCCTATAACGACAGAGTGGTAAATGACAACTCAACCGCTACACCGCTACTACATTACGTTTTAGAATTGGAATTTCAATACACGAAAAGGGGTTAGAAAATGGCAGAACTATTAAGCGGTAAAGACGTTATTCTATTTTTTAGAAAACGTGCTGACCATGCGACAGAAGACGGAGCGAAACTTAAATTTCAATCCGAGCATTCTGTTTCAAAGAGTAAAAACAATGAAGCAACCGTAACGAAAGACGGAACAGTGAACTCGATTTCAGACGGAGAAAACACACTTGATTTGACATCATTTGCTTACACTGATGACACTGTAACAGTACCGATGTGGAAAGAGCTAGAAACGTGGTTTGACGATAACGAGCTGACAGAAATTTGGGAAGTGAACATTGCATCGCTTAAAGCTGATAAATATGATGCCACGTATTACCAAGGTTACTTTACATCGTTTGAGATGAGTTATCCCGGAGAAGGAAACGTAGAGTTGTCAATGAGCTATGCCGTCAATGGTAAGGGTGTGAAAGGCACGGACACGCTGACAGCAGAACAATTAGCATCTATCGAGTCCGCTGCATATGAATATCAAACAATCGCTGCAACTGGCGTTTAACACTTGGCGGTAGAGTAATTTCTACCGCTTTATTTTTTTATCAAAAAGGAGAAATGACGAATGGAATTAACAATCAACGGAAAAGAATACCGCTTGTATTTTGGTACGGACTTTGTAGACTACATCAACAAAGCAAATGGGATGGAATTAGAAGGCGTAAAAACAAATGTAGGCGGTATGTTAATGTTGAACGCTGGCTTATCCATGAAAGCACCGTCCACATTGGAGTTGGTTATCAAGGCAGCAACGAACACATTACCAAGCAAGCCATCGAACAAAGATTTAGATGACTATATTAATGACCTTTTAGATCAAGACGATGACACCGAATACGAAACATTATTTACAGAAATCGAAACTGAAATAAAAAAGCGTCCCGCCAACCGTCGCGAAATGGGAATTTCAAAAGCCAAAAAGGCGTAACAAGTGACATTGACTACACATCGGACGAAATAAGAGCCATCGCCATTGCACGCTTTGATTTAACGCCACTAGAAACGCTTAGAATGACACAATACGAGTTTCATATGTATTTACTTGCGTACCAGATTAAAGCGCAAGAAGCGGAGTTATTGAGCGCTAAACAGGCATGGTTTAACCAGTTGGCAAAGGCAACGAAACAAGTTGGCAAAGAGATTCGTTCGGCGTACAAGTCTTTTGATGATTTTTACGACAACTCAAAAGTATACAAAAACATATTTGAACCACAGGCGGAAAAAGAAAACGTCCGGAAATTAACCATTGCAGATATGAACAGACGAATAAACAGCAAAGGAGGTTAATGATGGCAGATTTTAATATTACGGCACTGATTGGTGCTGATGTGAAAAACTTCAAGGACGGAATGAGCGAAGCAAAAGGCGCCTTTGCTGATTTCAAAAAAGAAGCAAGTAATACAATGGCAGTAGTTGGCGATGCTTTGGCAAAAGGCGGTAAAGCAATGACAACGGGCATCACGTTACCAGTTGTAGGGGGTGTGGCGGCTGCGGTTAAGTCATTTGCGGACTTGGAGCAAATTCTCGGCGGTATTGAGAAGTTATTTGGCGATTCGGCGGATGCGGTTATCAAGAATTCTGAGAAAGCATATAGGCGCGCCGGTGTATCCGGTGTGGACTATATGGAGCAAGTAACCAGTTTCTCGGCAACGCTATTGGCAGGTTTGGAAGGCGATACAGTAAAAGCCGCTGAATACGCAGACAAAGCGATTGTGGACATGGCTGACAATGCGAATACGTTCGGCACAAACATTGGCGACATACAAAACGCGTATCAAGGATTTGCAAAAGATAACTATTCAATGCTGGACAACTTGAAACTTGGGTTTGGTGGTACAGCCGGAGAAATGGCACGACTCGTTAACGAATCAGGTATCATGGGTGAGTCATTTGAGGCAACAGCAGAAAACGTAAAAGAAATACCGTTCGACCAATTGATTGAAGCAATCCACGTAACGCAAACAGAAATGGGCATCACAGGAACAACGGCAAAGGAAGCAGCGGAAACGGTCAGCGGGTCATTTGACACGATGGTTGCAGCTGGTAAGAACTTAGTAGCTGGATTGGGTAATGCAAACGCAGACGTATGGGTTCTTTACGATGAACTATTACAAACAGTAGTGACATTCGTTGACAATGTAAAAGGCGTGCTAAAAACAATGTGGGACAACCTACCGATTGAAGACTGGAAGAAGTGGCTAGGCGTTATCGCGGTTTCCATTGGTCCGGTTATGTGGGCTATCGGCACACTTATAACCACTATTTTAAAAATTAGCGGTGCAATAAAATTTGTATTAGGCGGGCTATCAGCACTTAAAGGTGGTTTTATAGCTATGAAAGCCGGAACGACAGTTGCTAGTGGAGCAATGGCAAGCCTTGGCGCAACACTAGGAGCGATAACAGCGCCGATGTGGGTTGTAATAGGTGTGGTGGCCGCTTTGGTTGGCGCGTTCATCTATTTATGGAAAACGAACGAAGAATTCAGAAACAAAGTTATCGAAATATGGAACACTATATCCGCTTTCTTGGTGGACATCTTCGAAACAATCAAAACGTTCATCATGGACACGTGGAACAACTTATCCATATGGTGGGCAGAGAATCAAGATGGCATTAAAAACAAACTTTTAGAAGTATGGAATGCGATCGTTGAATTTATAATGCCAATTGTTCAGGCTATCGCTGATTTTCTTAAAGAAACATGGGACACAATTGCGACATGGTGGTCCGAAAATCAAGAGGGTATCTTGAACAATGTACGCGTCATATGGACTTCTATTCAATCTATTTTCAGTAGCGTTATTACGTTGATAACTGTAATTGTTAGGACGGGATTAGATTTCATTAGGTCGTTTTGGAACAAGTGGGGAGCAGACATTACGACAATCGTTAAAGGTGCATGGGAAGTAGTCAAATCTATTTTCAACACTACATTGCAAAATATTCTTGCGGTTGTTGTGAGTGTGATTACACAAGTTAGGAACGTTTTCCAATTTGCTATGGCTTTTGTACGAGGTATTGTTTACACCGTTTTGGCGCTAATGCGTGGGGATTGGGACGGCGCTATGAATGCAATTAAAATGATAGTGAATAGTTTCAAAACGTACGTAGGTCAAACCTTTGAAAATCTTATGAACTTGGCTAAAAACCTTGTTAAAAACGGTATTGCAGGCATTAAGAACCTATTCAATACGCTGAGGGATATCAATTTATGGGATGCTGGTAAAGCAATCATTGACGGATTTTTGAGAGGTTTGAAATCTGCATACGAAGGCGTTAAGAACTTCATTGGTGGCATTGGTAGTTGGATAAAGAACAACAAAGGACCGATTTCTTACGACAAGCGCCTATTAATAGGTGCAGGTAATGCAATCATGGACGGGTTAAATAAAGGTTTGCAGAACCAATTCAAAACTGTTCAAAATACTGTAAGCGGGATGGCGGGAGCGATACAAAGTTCGTTCGGAAGTCCAACACTTGATGTGAATGGGTCGGTGGCGAGAAGTAATGCGCAAGTGAATAGTGCTATCCACCACTCGGTCAATATGAGCGATGGGCGCATGGAGAACTTGCTACAACAGCTACTCATGAGAGAACAAGGAATTTATTTAGACGGGGACACGTTAGTTGGGGGAACATACAGCCGTTATGACCGCGTAGGCGGGAATCAAACGCAGTTAACAGAAAGGTGGGGTAGATGATGGACATAACAAACGGAGTAGATATGAGTATTGAAGTTAAAGAAGGTATCACGTTTAATAATTTCGATACGCGTGAGAATGATATGTATCTAATCGACCGTTCAGCACCTACTCCAGCTGAAAAAGAGATAATCGAAAATGTGCCGTTCGCTCACGGCGTTTATGATTTTTCAAACATTTTGGGTGAACGTATTTTTAGTAATCGAACAATTAGTTACACATTCCACATACACGAACACGATTACGACCGCAGAAAGCACGAACAAACAGTATTGGAAAACAAATTATTAGGCACACATATCACGAGGTTGGAAGATTCCTATGATGAAAATTACTATTACTTGGGTAAATGCGTTTCAGTCAATACAACGGACGATCACGTGTATAACAGATTAATTGTGGTAATCGACTTTGACTGTTATCCATTCAAAATAAGCAAGTTGCCAGAAGGTCACGACATTTGGGACGAGTTTAATTTTGAGTTAGACATAGCACAAATACCCGTTTTTGAAGTAAGTGGTAGTCGAGAGGTTACGTTATACAACGCAGGTGCTTCATCGGTTGTACCCACCATTAAAACAAGTAGTGAATTTACAATCGAGATTGATACGATAAGTGTTACCGTATCAGCCGGCGCACATAAGAGTGAGTTGATTCGTTTACGCAAAGGCGAGAATAGGATCATGCTCACAGGTAACGGTACGATTGAGTTCGACTTCTATAAGGAGTTGATTTAATTGTATCTGATTAAAATATACGATGACGCGAACGACGCGGAAGGCACAATCATCCACACTCCTTATGCGAATGGCGATAAGCTAACAAGCGGAAACATCAAGCTAGTCGGTGACGGGGTTGATAGCTTTGAATTTAGTATCAATCCCAGCAACCCGGCTTGGAATAACATACGTCCATTGATTACATTGCTGACCATTACAGATGTAAGAAGTGGCAAGTTACTTTTCGATGGAAGGATATTAAAGCCAACCCAAACAATGACAGCAAACGGTCAATTCAATATTAAATACACAGCCGAGAGTAAATTGGCTTACTTACATGATTCCACGCAACGACACGGCGAATACAATAACATGACTGTACGAGATTTCTTAATCGAGATTATCGCACAGCACAATCGACAAGTTGAACCACATAAACGTTTTGAAGTGGGCGAGGTAACAGTAACCACGAACACGGATAACATCTATCGTTTCCTAGGATATGAAAAGACATGGAACGCTATCCAAGACAAGCTAATTAGTAGGCTAGGTGGACACATACGGTTAAGAGAAGGGAAATACATTGACTACCTCGAAAGTGTCGGAGAGCTAAGAAATACGCCGATTAGGCTGCGTGTGAACTTAAAGGATATGCAGAAGGAAATCGACCCGACCGAGATTATCACGAGGTTAGTTCCTTTGGGCGCAAGGTTAGAAACAGAAGAAGGTAGTAGCGGGGTAAGTGAACCAAGATTGACGATTGAATCTGTCAACAATGGTAAAGACTACATTGACGATCAGTTGTTAATTAACGAGTTCGGCATTATCGAGGGCAACATGACTTGGGATGATGTGAACACTCCGTCCACGCTTTTATTAAGAGGCAACCAATTCTTTCAAGCGCAAAGGGCTGCGAGAGTTAGTTATGACATTTCAGCTCCGAATATGAATTTGATTGACGCAAGCTTTGAAGAGTTTGAAGTGGATGACTACTATCCAATAGACAATCCAGTATTTGCGATTAACGAACCAATACAAGTAATTGGAAAAGATATTGACATTAACAATCCACAAATGAGCAAGTTACAGATTGGCGACAAGTATCGAACGTTATCCGAGTATCAAGCGCAAGCAAACAAGCAGATGATGACGGTTGAGCGCTTAGAAGAACGTGTGGAGAGGCTAGGTACTCAAAACGCACGATTGAACCAGCAACTAACAACCGCTAGAGATGAATTAGATACGATACAACAGAGTTTACTTGACGTGAATCTAGATGACTTGCCACAAGAATTACAAACGATTAGCCAACAGATTTTAGCGTTGCAGACGACTTTAGACAACTTAGACATACCAGAATATGGCTTAGCCACTCAGACTGAAGATGGTTTAATGAGTGCGGTTGACAAAACAAAGCTAGACAACATAACGCAAGATGACTTTATCGCTCAGTCCGAAAGAGACAAATTGAGTTTAATATCAGTAGTTGAGCCAATTGATTTAGATGAATTGCTTGCACGAATTGAAGTATTAGAAGGCGGTGCAGAGTGAGAGATACAGAACGATTAATCGAAGTAGATAAAGTGGTCAAAGAGGACGTTTTATTGAACAGAGAAGAAATCACATCTTATACAGTCGATAAACGCAACCAGCGAATTACAATCGAATTACAGCTATCAGGCGATGATACTCGGTATGTTGAAACCGAAGTGCATCGCTTTTTTAGTGGTGAATTTGTAAACGAACCAACAGAGGTCGATTTATGGAAGTTGATAGATGAAAAAAGGAGTGATACTTAGATGAGTATTCAAGAACATTTGAATAAGATACGAAACGCGGTATATGGACATGAAGTTCGAGAGTCCATTGCCAAGGGAATTGAAACGGCTTATGACGATGCAAGCGAAAACGGCAATGCAAATATGGAAGTTACGTTTGCACGAGGAACACATCCGAATTTAAGAAGCAGGCTAGAAGAAGTAGACAATAAGCAACAGCAAAATACCGCACAGTTGCAACAAATAGAGATTGAGAAAGCATCTATAACTTATGTAGATGCTATTCTTATGGATATTTCTAAAGGTGGTCCAAAGGCTTTATTTAACTCACTAGCGACATTAACAGCGACATACCCAAATGGTGCGGACGGGACTTTTCTAGTGATGGATAGTTCTTTCCCTGATGGCGCTCATTCTTATATGTGGGACTCGTTAAATTTAGTTTGGAAAGATTTAGGACTTTATCAAGCGACAGGAATTGCAGATAAATCTGTCACAAGTAGCAAACTAGCAAATAAAGCAGTCATTGTTGGGAGT
This sequence comes from Jeotgalibaca porci, assembly GCF_011299095.1. NCBI lineage: Bacteria > Bacillati > Bacillota > Bacilli > Lactobacillales > Carnobacteriaceae > Jeotgalibaca > Jeotgalibaca porci. The sequence continues at coordinate 28,247 of NZ_CP049889.1, forward strand.
CACGTCAAGGATAGTTTTAAGAGTACAAACTTACATAATTTTGAAACGGACATGCAAGGCTATTCAATCGACATGGAGATAGGAAACATCATTCACGTTGGAGGGGAAATAGTCTTAACTGATGAGATAAATTTATCAGATGTGTCAACATTTTCAAGCATCGGTTTTCATAACTTTGTTTTTTTTGATAGCGACGGAGAATTACTATCAAACATTTATTTAGAACCGGTTGACCGTATTATTCCTAAAACACACTCAAAGCCACTTGGTGCTAATACCATGCGTATGGCTTATTTCCCATATGTTGATGCAACCCCTCATATCAATTCGGGGGATACTTTGTTACCATATGAACCATTTTATCATGGTATCAAATACATGAAGAATAACGCGGACATAAATATAGTACCGTCAACAAATTTATTTAATAAAAAAACAGAGTTAAAAGATACAGGGATTGAACTGACAGACCCAGCATCAATCGGCAATGAAATCGTATTCGTTGGCAGAAACGTTAGTCAACACATTCCAACCATTCCAGAAGAAACGATTACGGTAAAAAATGCAGTAAATACGGTTGAGTTTGACAGGCATGGTAAATTTGTCTTATTTAATTATCATAATGCAAGTGAACGCCGAGTAGGTGTACCGATAAAATTATCAAAACGCACATTTAGTGTACGAATTATCTATAATAATATTTACGCAAGCGTAGAATTACAAGTCAATCGGGGTGGTACGTTATTACCTTGGCAACCCTATGAACCGATTGATAAAACAGGACAGAGCGGTATTGCATCTAGTCCTTTATATAAAGGCACATTACTTAACTTTGGTGACAGCATCGCACAAGCGCATAATTTGACAGGCTATCACGGTTATATCGCTAAAAAATACAGAATGACCGTCCATAATTATGCTTTGGGAGGTGCAACAATTGCACCAGTGCCAACCGACCCAAGCAACCATATTGTACAAGCGCAAATAGAACTGGCGATTACAGAAGGTAGAAAACCTACACATATCCTTTTCAACGGAAATACAAACGACTGGAAAGCATACGGTGTTATCACGGAAGGATATACCGATGAGTTAGACTTGACCACCTATGCCGGTTCGTTTGAAAACTGTGTTAGACTGATGAAAACGAATTTCCCGGAAGCGAAAATCGTGTATGTGTCGGCAAATAAAATGCGTACGCGGGGCGTAGCTGAAAAGGCGGAATATACGCGCATTTCCTACGAAATATGCGACAAGTACAGTATCGACTATGTTGATATTTTTAATAAATCGCAATTTAATACCTATTACGACCACTTCGTTGGGAAGTATACCATTTCGCTAACGGACGCGACACATCCGAATGATTTGGCGTATGAAAAATACTATGTGCCACATATCGAAAGCAAGTTAAACAGCATTTGAACCAAACAATGACGCAAGAAGCAATTATTGAAGCGTCCTTGGATCCATGGGCTTTAGACGGGAAAACATTGTATCGTGCAGCGCCTTTGTGGACAGATACTGGTGTGATGGTAATTTATGGGTCTTTAAGTCAAGGTGGAGATAACACATTGAAAGCACAAAGTGGTAAAGATTTTAATTCACTCAAGCCAATTACTGCAAAGGCTTTAGATTATTATAACGCTTGGTAAATAGACGTTTAATATATTTATATAGAATGCTATAATTCTAAGGGTGGAGGTGTAATATGGGGAAAATAAAAAGAAATTCCAATATCGAACTTTTTAGAATTATAGCAATGTTTTTTATAACGCAAGCACATTTTTTGTTTAACGCAACTGAAGCTGCACCTTTCATCACACAGAACTTTTCAAATGTTCTGAGTTTGGGTGGAGCTTTTGGTGTTAATGCATTCATCTTGATAACATGTTATTTCATGGTGGAAAAACCATTCATGATCAAGCGAATAACTGGAGTGATAAAACCGGTGTTGTTTTATTCGATGTTATTAGCATTGCCATGGCTTTTCATCACACGTGACCTGGATAAAGTGATTGGATGGTTTGTAAGACTGCCCGGGCAATACTGGTTTGTGACAGCTTATATCATTTTAATCGTCTTAATACCAATAATGGATTGGTTCTTGAAAAGAATGACCAAAAGACAAGTTTTGGTAGTAAAATGGTTAACCTTTTTTGCTACAACCTTGTTACCAGGATTAATAGGTATTGACTTAGGTCCGCTAAGAATGTCAGTATTTATCTATCTTTATATTTTTTCTTACTACTTAAAAAAATATGATGTGAAGCATTACAATATAAAAGTACTCGTGTGGGTTATAATAATCAGTATTGTTGTCTACTTGGCAGTTTATTCCTATTCAGTTGCTAATATGCTGGATGTTTCAATTTTTACTTTTGTGCCGCAGAAGCATCTTCAAAATAATATTTTTCAAGTATTTATTGTTTGTAACTTGTTTAAAATCGTAATAAAAACAAAATCATTTTATAACGAAAATATAAATCTAATTTCTAAAAGTGTTTTTGCAGCATATCTAATCCAACAGCATGGCAGCGTGGTAGCTTTGAGACAGAGTATATTAATGAATATTTATATCGATAATTTTTTGCTCAGCGTTATTACTCATGCTATCACAGCCTTAATATTACTGATGATATTCATTGCAGTAGATCAATTGATTAAAAAATTCATCAACATTTGAACCAAACTGCGAAGTAGCGATTGATAAAGTTTTAAGAAACTGTGCGGTAAGTGAAAATTAAATAAAAATATTTTCTGCCTCCAGCTATTTTTATATCTGTTAAGATATTAAGTGAAAAGGAGGTTTAAAATATGGTGAAAGATTATAGCCAGAATGAAACATGTAAAGAATGTGGTAAAGAGTTTACCTACAATCATCATGGTGATATTTACCCTGGTGGCAAGGAAAGAGAATACATCTATTGTCCTTACTGTCATGCAACAAATGGTTCAAAAATGACCAGCGGGTTTGTTAATAGCTATAAAATAGAAGAAGAGTAAAGGTAAACGAAGAAGGATAGCCAATCGGCTGTCCTTTTTATTTTGAAAAGGAGCGTGAGAAAATGTGAAACTAAAATTATTAATCGCATTAAAGTTGGATAGTCTAGTCATAGCAATGACATCCATTTTGTTTGGTGCACAGCTTATTTTATACCCACACATACTACAGACGTACAAAATATATACACTGATTCGTGAGTTGTTTGACAATACCGCAATCGGTTTGGCGTTTATCATTTTGGGATTGCTTAAAATTATAGGGATAATTATCAACAATCGCGCGATCAAATATGTATCAATCAGAGGACTGCTGTTTCTATGGCTGGTCTTTTTTATTGCGTTTTTAATATCGCCACCACCTAACACAGTGTGGGTATACAGTTTGGCAATGGTTATGTTAGCAACAGGTTCGGCATATAAGGAGGGATAGGATGGACTTAAACAACGGAAGTCAGCCGATTTGGGTGGTTGTTATTGGTTTATTCCTGACCTATTCCTTGCCTAAAATCGTTGAGTTAATTGTCAAAAGGTTTGGCGAACCAAAAATAAATATTGACACCGCAAATATACAAAATACGTTAATGCTCTACGACAAATTGTCGGAAAAACACCAAACATTGGAAAAGAAATATGAAGCATTAGAGGAACGTTACGAAAGACTAAAAGATGAATTTGACGATTTGGAAAAAGAGAACGAACGTTTGAAAGGTGGAATATAAATGCAACTTGATAATAAAACGTATGACATCATGAAATGGATTGTGCAAACATTCTTGCCGGCGCTTATTGCGCTTGTTGGGGGTATTGGTGCAGCAACTAACTTTGAATACACAGAAATCACAATGACAATACTTGCAGCGGTTACAACGTTTCTTGGTGCGTTGTTAGGTGTGTCTAACCATAATTACAAGAAAGGGGAATAGCTATGACAGGGGAAGAACTAAAAGACGCGCAAGGTGGCGTACTAGCTGACGGAAAAGGAGAGGATTAATATGAGTAGAAGTCCATATATAGATAGCGTTGTTTTAACACCTAAACATTCCGGTAAACGTACAGAAAAAGTACAAGCGTTCGTTATCCACCACATGACAGCAAAATGGACTGGTAAGCGTTGCGCGGAATATTTTAGAGATACTCCAAGTCGTCAAGCAAGCGCGAACTACTGTATCGGTTATGATGGTGACGTAGCTTTGAACGTAGAAGAAGAAAACAGAGCGTGGACAAGTTCAAGCAATTGGGCAGACCAACGTGCGATTACTTATGAATTAGCCAACTCCACAATAGGTGGGCAATGGGATGTATCGGACAAGACACTACGCAAAGCGATCATCATGTTAGCAGAACAGCATAAACGCTATGGATTGAAAAAGGCAACCTATACAGGCGATACATCGGGAACGCTTTGGCGACACGATTGGTTCTTTAACACAAATTGTCCGGGACCTTATTTAGGTAGTAAGTTGCCTTACATGGCGGACGAGATTAATAAGATATTAAGCCAAAATGAACCAGTTGTCGCCGGTGCAAAGGTTGAGAAACCAAAGACCGACAAGCAACTAGCGGATGAAGTCATTAAAGGTATTCATGGCACTGGTGCAGAACGAAAAGCGAAACTAGGTAATCGTTATGACGCCGTTCAGAAATTGGTTGATGAGATGTTTAAGCCGAAGCCGGTAGCGAAACCGAAGCCAGCACCTAAACCAACACCTAAGCCAACCGTGGCTAAAAGTTGGAAAGAACATGGTTTCTTCTACACAGACCCTCGCCCGGATAATCTTATCTATGTGCGCGATCAACCGAGCCTAAAAGGGAAAATCATTGCGGAGTATTATATTTACGGTGTAAACGAAAGCGAGCCGATTGAGTATCATACAGTCCATGTTAATGATGGTTATGTTTGGTTGCAGTATGACCGTATGCGTGACGGTGTCGTTATCGGACAGGGATATATTCCGTGTCGTGAGTATAAAAACGGTAAAGCACAAACGCTTTGGGGAACAATTAAATAAAACAACAAACCCACCTTCTTAATTGAGGGTGGGTTATTTTTTTATAATTAAACAACGCATTATATAGAAGAAAGACGCTTAACCCAAAATAAAAACCCGCCCAAAAAAAGGCAGGCGGAAGACAGAAAAAAGACAGAATTATATTTTTAGAAAGATTGTCAAATCAACGCATATGGCTTACAAAGTGCATTCTGATGCAATCTCTGGTAACTATTTTTATTAAGTTTAACACTTAAAAAGTCCTCCTGAGACGTCCTTACAAAACCCATCGAGAAATCGGTGGGTTTTGTTGTACATAAATAAATTAAACTTTCAAAAAGTTCATTCAGTGGCATTTTGCACTTCGAATGAACTTTTTTGTATTTTCTGAGCTAGGGAGCAGGGAGACGTAAAGTGGAGGAAGAAAAAATCTCCTTTAGAGTTAATACCTGTAAAATTATTTCGAGAAGATTAGAAGGACAAACCCTTTATTAATAAGCAGTTGCGGACTTTTAAGAAAATTAAAAAAGTATTAAGCTCAGAATAGTTTACGGATAATGGTTGACAAGTAATTGAATTTTATTTATAGTTTGAACATCAAATGGTTTGATTATCAAACTATTAGATAACCAAACTAATTTGGCAATACATTTAAGAGAGGAGACCTGACTTTGAGTCATTCCATAGACCAAATCAATCATTACTTGGTTTCCATTTTCAACGAGGTTCTAGATATTGAAGAGGATGCCTTAAAAGGAAGTGAGTTTTCTGATATATCCATCAGCGAGATGCACACGATAGAGGCAATTGATCTTTATGCTGAGCATACTTCTTCTGAAGTTGCGAAAAAACTTGCTATTACTGCAGGAACGTTATCGGTTGCGATACGCTCCTTAGTAAATAAAGGGTATGTTGTTCGCCAACGCATGGAAGATGATCGCCGTGTGGTTAAACTGGGGCTTACCAAAAAAGGAAAACTCGTTTATCGCCTCCATAATAAGTTTCATCGTGAAATGGTTAAAAGAACGATTGAAGGTATGGAAGAGGACGAAGTAGAAGTTCTGTTGAAGGGTCTGAAGAACCTTCACGGTTTCCTATTCGAACTGGTTGAAAATATCGAAAAACGGGATTGAGAAAATGGGAATAAAAATAACTACAACAGGTCACTATTTACCTGCGCTCAAAGTTTCCAATGATGATTTAACCCAATACATGGATACAAGCCATGAATGGATAAATAAGCGAACAGGTATATCAAGCCGTCATATTGCGACAAATGAAAATACATCTGACTTGGCCAGTGAAGCTGCCAAACGCATTCTTGCTAAAAGCGGCATATCTGCTGAGGAATTGGATTTTATTATTGTGGCTACTATGACACCGGATGCTTTGTCGCCATCAACTGCCTGTATCGTACAAGAGAAAATTGGTGCTTCAAAAGCATTTTGCTTTGACATCAGTGCGGCGTGTTCAGGATTTGTCTATGCATTATCAAATGCAAGTCATCTCATGAAGAGTGGAAACTATGATAAAGGTTTAGTAATCGGAGCAGAGACCATGTCCAAAGTAATTAATTGGCAGGATCGTTCCACAGCTGTTCTATTTGGAGATGGTGCTGGTGGTGTCTTATTAGAGCGAACAGACTCCCCTGAAGATTCATTTCTTGCAGAGGATTTACATGCTGACGGCTCACGACATCTGGCGTTGGTTGCAGATCACAAGAACGTTCAAAATCCATTTACTGAAGTAAAAGAAACGCAATCTTATTACTTGGAGATGGATGGTAGAGGAATCTTTGATTTTGCCATACGTAACGTGCCCGAGACCATTAACCGCATTATCGCTAACAGCACATTATCAAAAGATGATGTCGCGTGGGTAGTAGCACATCAAGCTAACAAACGTTTGTTGGAAGCAATCAGTAAGAAGTCCAATATACCTTTCGAGAAATTTGGGCTAAATATTGCAGATACAGGAAACACTTCTGCAGCAAGTATTCCAATTTTATTAGATCAAATGATTGAATCAAACCAAATCCAAGCAGGAGAAAATATTCTTCTAACGGGATTCGGCGGTGGCCTCACTTGGGGCTCACTATTAATAAAACTATAAAAAAACATATTATCTGGAGGAAATTATAATGACATTCGAAAAAATTCAAGAAATCATCGTGGACCAACTAGACAAGGACGCAGCAGACGTAACATTAACAACAAACTTCCGTGAAGATTTAGACGCAGATAGTTTAGATCTTTTCCAAATCATTAATGATATCGAAGACGAATTCGACATCAAAATCGAAAGTGATGAAGGAATTAACACAGTAGAAGACTTAGTGAAATACGTGGATGCACAATTAGCTTAATTTGCACAAAAGAAAGTGGGCACTTGTATGAAATCTGTTTTATGTGAAATGCTGGGAATTGATTACCCAATTATTCAAGGCGCAATGGCTTGGGTGGCAGATGCCGATTTGGCTAGTGCCGTTTCCAATGCGGGTGGTTTAGGATTAATTGGAACTGGACATGACCCGGTTGACGTGGTAAATCATAAAATCGCCGATATGAAAACAAAAACGGATAAACCTTTTGGCGTTAATATCATGCTGCTGAATCAACATGTCGAAGACGTTGTTGATGCAGTATGCGCCTCTGGTGTTAAAGTCGTTACAACTGGTGCAGGAAGCCCTGGTCGCTATATGGAGAAGTTTAAGGCTGCTGGAATCAAAGTGATTCCAGTTGTCGCTTCTGTAGCTCTGGCTAGAAGAATGGAAAAAGATGGCGCTGATGCCGTTATCGTTGAAGGAATGGAAGCAGGCGGACACATTGGTAAAGCGACAACGATGGCACTTGTGCCGCAAGTCGTCGATGCCGTTTCGATTCCTGTAATCGCAGCAGGAGGAATTGGTGACGGGCGAGGAATGGCCGCAGCACTCATGTTGGGAGCTGTTGGGATTCAAGTTGGAACCCGCTTCGTCGTTGCAAGTGAATCTAATGCACATGATAACTTCAAAAAAGCTATCATTAAAGCCAAAGATATTGATACTGTTATAACAGGTCAGATCACAGGTCATCCAGTCAGAGTTTTACGAAATAAATTAACCCGTGAGTACTTGCAAGCCGAAAAAGAAGAAACTAGCAAGGAAAATCCGGATTTTGCACGTCTCGAACAAATCGGAGCCGGGGCACTGTATCGTGCAGTTGTTGAAGGCAGTAAAGATTATGGTTCGATGATGGCAGGTCAAATTGCAGGCATGATTTCAAAAGAAGAAACCTGCAGTGAGATTATACATGACTATATGCATGTTTGTGGTGAAACACTCCGTAAACAAGCGTCTTTATGGTCTAGCTAAAAATAACGAGGTGAAACGAATGGCTTTGGCATTTGTATATAGTGGTCAAGGAGCACAGTATACGGGAATGGGAAAAGAGCTTTACGAAAACTTCGCAGTTGTTAGGGAAGTTTTTGATGAAGCAGCGAATATTCTTGGATATGATGTCGCTTCTCTTTGTTTTGAAGAAAATGAAACATTACATTTAACTGAATACACCCAGCCAGCTATCCTAACTGTTAGTTACGCAATCGATCAATTACTTGCTTCAGTGGGTATACAGCCGTCGATCGTAGCCGGATTAAGCCTCGGAGAATATACAGCACTGGTGAAAGCCAATGCTTTTTCTTTTAATGAGGCCATTTCGCTTGTATCGAAACGTGGTAAATATATGAGTGAAGCAGCGCCGCCTGGGACCGGAAAAATGGTTGCAGTCATGAACGCGGACAGAAAGGTAATTGAAGCTGCGTGTCAAGAAGCTGCTAAGACAGCTTACGTTGCTCCGGCCAATTACAATATGCCCACGCAAATTGTAATTGGTGGTGAAGAAGCAGGGGTAGACAAGGCTGTGGCCCTTTTAGAAGAGCAAGGTGTGAGACGCATGATTCCTTTACAAGTGAGTGGACCGTTCCATACTGAGTTGCTAGCTCCGGCTGCTGAAAGATTACAGAAAGATCTAGCTGCTCTTTCATTTAATGAACCTATGCTTCCTGTCATTGGTAATACCGAGGCGGAAGTAATGGAACAACATGACATTACCGCACTGTTGGAAAGACAAGTAAAGTCAGCAGTGAAATGGGAAGATTGTGTTCGCAAAATGATTGATATGGGTATTGATACGTTTGTAGAGATTGGCCCGGGTAAAACGTTAAGCAAATTCATCAAGAAAATTGATAAATCAGTCACAGTACTGAACGTCGAAGATTTAAAATCGTTCGAGCAAGTCAAATCAGCTTTGATTGCTGAATAACCAAAGGAAATGAGGAGCGCAATTGGATTTAACAGGTAAAACAGTTATCGTGACAGGTAGTTCCCGTGGAATTGGCGAGGCAATAGCTGAAGCGTTTGCGAAGCAAGGTGCCAATATCGTTTTGAATGCCCGTAAAGCGATTCCGGAAGAAATGGTAAGTAAGTTAGAAGGCTATGGTGTAAAAGTCGAAACAATTCTAGGAGACGTAAGTGATTTCGAATCTGCAAAGCATTTGATTGAACGAGCGAAAGAATTGTTGGGATCGGTCGACGTTCTAGTAAATAACGCGGGTATGAACCGTGACAAGTTGATTATGCGTATGGCAGAAGAAGATTTTGATGCGACGTATGAAGTGAACTTAAAAGGAAGCTTTAATACAATTCGTCATGCCTTGCCAATTATGCTGAAACAAAAAGCAGGCGCCATCATTAACGTATCCAGTGTTGTAGGAGAAACAGGTAATGCTGGTCAAGCAAACTATGCGGCCAGCAAAGCGGGACTGATTGGACTGACTAAATCGGTTGCGCGTGAAGCAGCGATGCGCGGCGTCACATGTAACGCGATTACACCTGGATTTATTGAAACAGATATGACGGATGCACTTTCCGACAAAGTAAAAGAAGCAATGCTTGGACAAATTCCATTAAAGAAATTTGGACATGCCAAAGATGTTGCTGATACAGCAATTTTCTTGAGTAAAAACGAATATATTACTGGTCAAACCATCCGCGTTAACGGCGGCATGTATATGTAGGGAGGAACAAAATGAATCGTGTAGTTATTACAGGAATGGGCGCCATTACGCCACTGGGAAATACAGTTGACGCATTTTGGAATAGCCTGAAAAATGGAGAGAATGGTATTGCTCCAATTACGAAATTTGATGCAAGTGAAACAGGAATCTCAGTTGCTGCTGAAGTAAAAGACTTTGAACCAGCACTTTATATGGACCGCAAAGAATACAAGCGTATGGATCTTTATTCGCAATATGCTGTTGCTGCCTCAGTTCAAGCAGTCGCAGATGCAGGACTTGAAGTCGACAAAATAGATGCAACACGTTTTGGCGTTATTATCGGTTCGGGAATCGGTGGCCTAAATGAAATGGAGTCCGGCATCATTAAAATGGAAAATAAAGGACCTAAACGTGTCCCTCCTATGTTTGTACCGATGACAATCGGTAATATGGCTGCAGGAAATACTTCCATAAAGATTGGGGCCAAAGGTACATCACTGGACATCGTGACAGCTTGTGCATCTGCAACCAACTCAATTGGTGAAGCGTACCGAAATATTAAACATGGTTACTCAGACGCGATTGTGGCAGGTGGAGCAGAAGGAACAATCTGTAAGATTGGTATTGCCGGGTTTGCGGCTTTAACAGCTTTATCTGAAAGTACTGATCCAGACCGAGCTTCAATTCCATTTGACAAAGAACGAAACGGCTTTGTTATGGGTGAAGGTGCCGGCGTATTGTTGTTGGAAAGCTTAGAACATGCGCAAAAACGTGGGGCAAACATTTTAGCTGAAGTTGTTGGCTACGGAACAAATTCTGATGCTTATCATATGACGGCACCAAGTGTGGACGGTAGTGGTGCTGGTGAAGCAATGAAGATGGCGATGAAAGAAGCAGGGATAGATGCTTCTGAAGTTGACTATATCAACGCCCATGGAACAAGTACACCAGCTAATGATTCTTCAGAAACCAAAGCGATTAAATATGCGTTAGGAGAAGATAACGCTAAAAACGTTGCTATCTCAAGTTCGAAAAGTATGACCGGACACTTATTAGGTGCTGCAGGTGGGATTGAATCCATTGCCTGTGTTAAAGCGCTAATGGAAGATTTTGTTCCACCAACACGCGGATTGCAAGTGGCGGACGAAGCATGTGATCTTGATTACATTCCAAATGTAGGACGTGCGAAAGAAGTACGCTATACACTGAATAACTCTTTAGGTTTTGGTGGTCATAACGCTGTCCTATGTTTCAAAAAGTGGGAGGAAGCCTAGTGGATTACGAAAATATTAAAGAACTTATTGCCTTAATCGATGCTTCCAGCTTGAAAGAAATGGAATATTCTAAAGACGGTATCTTTCTACGTTTATCTAAAAACGAAAATAAAATAGTTGAAACACATGCCAAGTCTGAATCAAGAGAAGAATCAGCACCCTTAGCGATTCCGCAAGCTATTTTGGCTGAACCAGCAGAAGCAGCGGCAGTAAAACAAGAAGGCAAATTGATTACATCTCCAATCGTCGGAGTGGTCTACTTGCAAGCAAATCCAGAAGCTGATGCATATGTTTCAGTGGGCGATACCGTTAAAGAAGGGCAAGTACTCTGTTTAGTGGAAGCAATGAAAATTATGAATGAAATTAATTCCGAACAAGAAGGAAAAATAGTAGAAATATTGGTAGAGAATGGCCAAGTTGTCGAATACAACCAACCATTATTCCGTATTATCTAAAAGGAGCGTATAAAATGAGCGTATTAACAGCACAAGAAGTTATGGAGATCATCCCTAACCGTTACCCGATTTTCTTTATCGATAAAGTTGAGGAACTTATTCCAGGTGAAAAGGTTGTTGCTATTAAAAATGTAACAATTAACGAACATTTCTTCCAAGGACATTTCCCTGGAGAACCTGTTATGCCAGGTGTTCTAATTATTGAAGCTCTTGCCCAAGCTGGGTCGATTGCTTTATTGAAACTGGATAGTTTCAAAGGGCAAACAGCTTATTTAGGAGGACTTAACAAAGTTAAATTCCGTCAAAAAGTTGTTCCTGGTGACGTTCTACGTCTACAAGTTGATATTATTAAATTAAAAACATTCGCTGGCATTGGATACGGACAAGCGTTTGTTGGAGACAAAAAAGTTGCTGAAGTTGAAATGACATTTATTATTGGGAGATAAACGATGCTGAAAAAAGTTTTGATAGCAAATCGCGGTGAAATTGCCGTTCGAATTATACGTGCATGCCATGAAATGGGTATCCAGACGGTTGCTGTCTATTCTGAAGCAGATCGTGAGGCATTGCATACGCAACTCGCAACTGAAGCCATTTGTATCGGCCCGGCTCGAGCATCTGATTCGTACCTTGATATGACGAGCATTTTGAGTGCTGCAGTCGTTACCGGTGCGCAAGCGATTCATCCGGGATTCGGATTTTTATCTGAAAACAGTATTTTCGCTACGATGTGTGAGGAAATGAATATCGTTTTTATCGGTCCCAAAGCTGAGACGATTGACTTGATGGGTAACAAATCGAATGCCCGAAATGCGATGATGGAAGCGAATGTTCCCGTTATTCCCGGTAGCAAAGGGTACATAAAAACGGTTGAAGAGGCTGAAGTAAAAGCAGAAGAGTTGGGTTATCCTGTTATCTTGAAAGCCGCAGCCGGTGGTGGTGGAAAAGGGATGCGTAAAATTTCGCAAGCCAGTGAATTAGCAACATTATTCAGTCAGGCTAAAGCGGAAGCGAAGGCAGCCTTTGGTGATGATCGGATGTATTTGGAAAAAATCATCAGTCCAGCACGCCACATCGAAGTACAAATTTTAGCCGATGAATTCGGGAATGTTATCCATTTAGGGGAACGTGACTGCTCTTTACAGCGGAACCATCAAAAGGTCCTGGAAGAGTCACCTTCAACATTCATTTCTGATGAAACGCGGATAAAAATGGGAGAAATAGCTGTTCGAGCAGCGAAACATGTTGATTACCGTAATGCGGGTACAATCGAATTTTTAGTTGATACGAATGAGAAGTTTTACTTTATGGAAATGAATACCCGTATCCAAGTTGAACATCCGGTTACTGAAATGGCTACAGGCATTGATATCGTTAAAGAACAATTGCGAATTGCCAGCAGAAAACCATTAATGATTAAACAACAAGATGTAAAATTAACCGGTCATACAATTGAATGCCGTATTAACGCCGAAAATCCAAAATTAGGATTCAGGCCATCATCTGGAACGGTTGAATATCTCTATTTGCCAAGTGGTGGAAATGGATTACGTGTCGAAAGTGCAATGTATGGAGGCTATGCGATTCCGCCTTTTTACGATTCAATGATTGCCAAAATCATTACTAAAGGCGAAGATCGAGAAGAAGCCATCGCTAAAATGAAACGGGCTCTTCATGAATTAGTCATCGAAGGCGTGGATACAAATCGCGAATTCCAACAGGCTATTTTGAATGATGATAACTTCGTTTATGGTAATTTCGATACCGACTATTTACAGACAACTTTTTTACCTAATTGGCAACCCTAATTACTAGAAGGCAAGAGGTGAGGAAATGAAACTATTTCGAAAACGTCCATATATTCCTTTGGAACCTTCCTCAACCCAAGAAGAAGTAAACCAAAAACCCATTGTTCCAGAAGGACTTTGGAAAAAATGTCCGAGTTGTGGAAAGACGATTTATGCAAAAGATTTAGGTGCAGATCAGGTTTGTCCTCACTGTCATTATAACTTCCGCATATCCGCATCTGAACGGATTGCATTAATTGTAGACGGTGATTCATTTGAGGAGTGGTATGCAGAAATGCCTCTATCTAATCCGCTTGATTTCCCCGGCTATACTGAAAAGTTGATGAAAACGAAAGAAAAAACAAAAACTGACGAAGCTGTAGTAGTGGGGAAAGCTTTAATTAAAGGCTATGAAACAGTTCTTTGTGTGATGGATTCTACTTTCTTTATGGGAAGTATGGGAACCATTGTCGGTGAAAAGTTAACACGAGCTATTGAACAGGCGCTATCCTTACGCTTACCAGTTATCATTTTTACGGCATCAGGTGGTGCACGTATGCAAGAAGGAATTATGTCCCTGATGCAGATGGCGAAAGTGAGTGCTGCTATTTCTAATTTAAATGTAGCAGGCTTGCCTTACTTCGCAGTATTAACAGATCCGACAACAGGCGGCGTCACAGCAAGTTTTGCGATGCAGGGAGATGTCATTTTGGCTGAATCCGGTGCTACTATTGGCTTTGCTGGTAAACGTGTTATCGAGCAAACGATTAAAGCTTCTGTCCCGGAAGGGTTTCAAACGGCGGAACATTTACTCACCAAAGGTTTCATTGACAACATCATTCCCCGGAATAAATTACGGGATACGTTGGCATTTTTACTAGAAATCCATACGCCTCAGAAAGCGAGGGATCAGGATGAGTAATGAATCTTATGCGAACCACATTGTTGATAATGCACGTAGCACGGAGCGTTTGACCACATTAGAATTAGCGGAAGGTGTCTTTAGTGACTTTCTCGAACTTCATGGGGATCGAAAGTTCGGTGAGGATGCTGCTATTGTAGGTGGGATTGCTAAATTAAATGGCAAGCCCGTAACAATTATCGGAACGCAAAAAGGAAAAGATTTAAAAGAAAATATCCACCGCAACTTTGGTTCACCGAATCCAGAAGGATATCGGAAATCCATTCGCTTAATGAAACAAGCTGAACGTTTTAATCGTCCTGTCGTCACGTTTATTAATACTTCGGGTGCTTATTGCGATATTGATTCAGAAGATAGAGGCATTGGTGAAGCCATTGCAGAGAGTCTTTTGGTTATGTCACAGTTGCGTGTTCCTATTCTTTCCATCTTTATTGGCGAGGGCGGGAGCGGAGGTGCACTAGCACTCGGCATGGGGAACAAAGTCTGGATGTTAGAGAATACGATGTATTCCGTTCTTTCACCAGAAGGATTTGCATCTATTCTTTGGAAAGATTCTTCCCGCTCTAAAGAAGCGGCTGAAATAATGAAATTAACGCCACCCGATTTATTGGATCTGACAGTCGTTGACAAAGTCATTTCTGAAACGAGACGGAAAGTCAGATTGACGAAACCGGAGCTCATGAATCGGATTCGCGAAGAAATAGAAGCAGCATTAGAAGAAATGATGGCGTGGACGCCGGACCAAGTAGTCCAACAACGCCAAGAAAGATTTCGAAAATTTTAAGGAAAGCTTACCAATACAGTGTGATTGGTAAGCTTTTTTTGTTATCATTTAGCTAGTGATATTAGGAGGTTGAAGATGACAATTGTTCCATTCCCCAATAACTTCGAGATTTATTTTCAGAATGCAATGGACGCGCTAATGTCCGGTAACTTCGAGGAAGCCGTCGCGTTTATTGATAAAGCCCTTGCCATTAAAATGGACGATGAGTTATTTAACATTGGCGTGAGCCTATTACAAAGTCAGAACCAAGCAGAAAATGCGTTGTATTTAATAACGAAGTACCAAGAAAGCCTTTATAATGCTACAACTGTAGAAGAGATGGATTTATTACTCATAACGCTTTTAATCGATGCAGGCAAATTTTCTGAGGCAGAAAAACAGATTAATCAAAGATGGGCAATGCTCAAGAATAAAGCTGAATATGCGTATTTAGAAAATGTTCTTGCACAGTACTTAGAACGGATTACTGAAGAGAAAAAAAGACAAACAGAAATAGAAAGAGATGAAATAGTTAGTAAGAGCCAATCTATTAGTCAAGAACCGTATTTTAAACAAGTCGCGTTCGTGAAGTCTTTAAGTATCCTCACTAACGACGATTTTGAAACAATAATCGGACCACTGCTAAGCGATGAGGCTGTCCATTCCTTAATAAAAACCGAATTGTTGAACCATTTATCTGAACGCTCATCTAAGACAGCTTTCTCGGTAACCAAGCATGGAATCACCGATTCTGTTGTTCCAATTTTTCTCCATTCGCCAGTTCATTCTACTTTTTATTTGGAAGGATTAGCCGTTATCGAAGAAGTAAAAGGGCACAATATCATTGAAAAACAAAATCTAGAGGAAGTTCTTCTGCTACATACGTTATATTTTTATCCTTTCGAGCATCGTTTTTTCCAAGATTCTACCAGATGGCTTCAGGCAATTACACATCCCGGAGAAGATTCCGAGTATGATTTCTACATTAATGAAGTTGAAAAAGGTCTCGATTTATTGACGTAAAAACGTTTGCAGACTATAATTAGTCATATCGTTGTTTATGATTTTCAAAAACGAAGGAGGGTCTCTCATGACTAACGGAATCGTTAAATGGTTTAGCAATGAAAAGGGCTATGGTTTTATCGAGAGGTTGGATAATCAAGAAGATGTCTTCGTCCACTTTACCGGAATTAACAATGAAGGCTTTAAAACACTTAAAGAAGGACAACTTGTTACATTCACAGTGGTGGAAGGCGCAAGAGGACCGCAAGCAACAGATGTTCTAATAGGAACAGAAGAAACTCCTGAACTGAAAGAAGAATTAATGGCGCATGATTAAGATGTTTATTGATGGTGCTGCTAATCCGAAGAAAGATATTTCGGGCATTGGTATTCTCATTATCGAATCAAAACAACAAACGCAAATTAGTGAAAAGCTCAATAGTGATTACGATAACCATGAGGCTGAAATTTTAGCTCTTCACTATGCGTTAGATTACTTATTGAAGACGAACAAAGAAAAGGATGTCATCCTTTGTCATTCTGACAGTAAGATGTTAGTAGATGCAGTGGAAAAGCGGTATAGCCGGAAAGAGAATCATCTGGCTCTCTTACAAAGCATTTTTAAACAATTGGAAGGCTTTCCTCACTTTTACTTGAAGTGGATTCCCGAAAAAGAAAACAGCGGGGCCGATCAACTGGCTAGAAAAGGTATGAATAAGAAAAAATGATAGACACAAAAATCCGTTGCTGGGAAAATTCCTGGCAACGGGTTTTTATTGCTATTTATTTGTTAGGTCTTGGTCTTCTTTTACCCCAAAATTGGAAGTAATCTGTTCGCAAACGACCGTTGTAAAGCTTACGTTTCTTGGTTGCTCTTTGGCCGTAGAATTCTTCAAAGTTCAAATCACTTGTAATGATATATTTACTCCATGTTTCTAACGGTTTGAAAGCCTGTCCCATTTGTTTATAGAGATTCTCTACGTATTCTTGGTCGTCTAAACGTTCACCGTAAGGAGGGTTGGAAACGATAACGCCATATTCTTTATCTGTTTTGAAATCTTTTAATGCTAATTGTCTGAATTCGATAAAATCTTCAACGCCAGCTTTTTCAGCATTCCGTTTCGCAATTTCAATCATGTTTTGGTCAAGGTCAGTTCCTAAAATGTCTAATTCTACATCATAATTTGCGGCCATTTTCGCTTCTGTACGAAGGGTTTTCCATTCATCTGCAGCAAAAATGTTCCAATCTTCTGATATAAATGAACGTTGTAGACCAGGCGCAATATTTAACCCGATCAAAGCAGCTTCAATTGGAATTGTTCCAGAGCCACATGTTGGGTCATAGAAGGGTTTGTCAGGGAACCATGATGTTAACTTAATTAAAGAAGCAGCCATATTTTCTTTGATAGGCGCGCCACCTTTTTCAGTACGGTACCCACGTTTGAACAAACTTGAACCACTGGTATCGATAGTTAAACTCACTTCATCTTTAAGGATAGAAACTTCGATTGGATATTCAGCACCTGATTCAGGTAAGCGGGCACGACGTGAATAAACATCTGACAAACGATCTACGATTGCTTTTTTTACGATTGATTGGCAGTCCGGTACACTGTATAAAGTAGACTTAACAGATTTACCAGAAACAGGGAACGCCGCATCCATTGGTAAAATATCCTCCCAAGGTAATGCTTTCGTTTGTTCGAATAGGTCATCAAATGTTTTTGCTTCAAATGCGCCGAATATGATTTTAATGCGGTCAGCTGTTCTAAGCCAAAGATTCGTTTTGATAATATCAGCAGTTGAGCCTTTGAAAAATGCTTTACCATTTTCCACTTGCACCTCATAGCCCATATCTTTCAATTCTTTTCCTGTAATTGCTTCAATACCGCTTGCTGCAGTCGCTACTAATTGATAGGTCATGAAATTTCTCCTTTCATAATAAATAAATTTTCATAATAAAAGGGCAGGACCTTTGTCCCGCCCCCAGCAAATGATCTAAAATAAATACCTGGACTGTAAATCCCTGTAAGCCATGTTCTGTTTCACAAAAAAGTCAGGCACTTTAATGTGATGGTAATCATCTATCTGCATTTCTGCCTCTTTCCCTCGTTCATTTCCTTAGAAAGAGTGCCCCTACCAAAGTTTGGGTTGCTCGCTCGAGGGGTTTACCCGTTCCACCTAGACCGTTTCCAGAATAGTATCGTCACTGTGGCACTTTACAAAATACTCGGGCATAGCCGAAGCCTTAGCCGTTTCTTTCGCCGTCAATATAAAATTGCCTTAGCTTATTTTTTCGCTAAGCACGAACACTACAAGCATCTCAGCTTGTGCGAGCATGGACTTTCCTCAACCATCAGATGATGATCGCGATTACCCAGAATTTACAGTCATATCGGTTTTACCCGACAATAATACATTATATGCTATTTACCTTAATTATTCAAATGAAGTTTCAACTTCATGATCACGACGATCTTCAAGCTTAGAACCGAAGACATGCTTCTCTAAGTTAGACAAACGTTTTAGAATATCGAAGTTTGTAACACCCGTTGTTGGAGCTGCGGATGTTTGCGAACGACTACCTGTCGCTGCCTGTTTTGTTAAGTCATCTACGCGTCCACGTAAACGCTCATTCTCACTTTGTAAGTAAGTAATATCTTTTTGATAAGATTCATAGTCACGAATAATTAAGTCTAAAAATTCGTCTACTTCACTTACATTGTAGCCACGCATTGCATTCTTAAATTCTTTTTGTAGAATATCTTTTGTTGATAAGTTTTTATCAGCCATTACCTGCACCTCTTTATTGTGTCTTATTTAGTCTCAAAGGAGTTAGTTCCATATTTATTATAAATAAACTTCTTCT
The DNA here is from genome assembly GCF_011299095.1 of Jeotgalibaca porci. NCBI lineage: Bacteria > Bacillati > Bacillota > Bacilli > Lactobacillales > Carnobacteriaceae > Jeotgalibaca > Jeotgalibaca porci. The sequence continues at coordinate 47,347 of NZ_CP049889.1, forward strand.
TGAGTATATCAAAAATACGACGTGAATACAAACTTTGGACCCATACAAATGTAACAATATAATTACGGTTAATCAATTTTCGGACATGGGGTAACAGCGATAGTTATTGTAATAAAAGTTTGGTAAACTAATACCATCAGGAACGAATCGAAAGGGTGACAATATGCGAAACAATATGATTGAACGTATTACTGATACGATGAACGCACTTCATTTTCCTTGCGAGTGGCGCATTCAATGGTTTGAACGTGAACAGAAGATTGAGATTATTTTAATGCTAGAAGTTCAAGCACCAGAGAATACAAAACTGACGGATAAATATCAGAGCGTCAACAGTAGTGATCACTTTGTCTTCGAGGATGTAGTACTGCTATTTCATCCCAATTTGGGTGTATTGAAAGACGATAACTATTTAGCGACAATCGCTTTTGATGACGAAAAAGGTGTGAGTGGTGGTTTGATAGATGCCATATGCAAAACGATGCGTTTAGTCATTGGTGAAGCCGTCGTTGAATTGGAAGAATTTTTGATGAGTGATGCGTATGACCATTTTGAAATTAAATGGAATAATCAAAACTATCTCAGTACGCTTCAAACTTTAAAAGACACATCGCGTTTTGACACTTCAATCTATTCGTATCCATCAGAATTACCTGAAGGAGTCGTGAAAAATAATGAAGTGGAATGAAGTTATAATTGTAACAACCACAGAAGCAGTTGAAGCAACAGCAAATTTAATGCTAGAAGCCGGTGCAAAAGGAACTGTAATTGAAGATGGTTTGGATTATGCTAATTTAATTGATGATGGTTCTGGCATCTTGAAAGATGAACGGCCTTTGCCGGGTGAAGAGGATGACGTATTGGTGAAAGCCTATTACCCAGATACAGAATCTTTCTTAGAAACACTGGCGTTAATTAAAGATAGTATGGCGAATATGACGATTACAGAATTAAATCTTGGTAAATACACGCTGTTAATCAATGATGTTAAGGAAGAAGACTGGGAGAATTCCTGGAAAGCTTACTATTATCCTGTCCGTATCACGCGTTATTTAACAGTTGTTCCGTTTTGGGAAACATACGAGAAAGAACAAGAAGACGAAAAACTGCTCGTTATGGACCCGGGAATGGCATTTGGTACAGGGACACACCCGACAACAAAATTGTCACTTGAAGCATTGGAAACAACGATTCGCGGCGGAGAGAAAGTTATTGATGTCGGAACTGGTTCTGGTGTTTTGAGTATTGCAGCTAAAGCCCTGGGAGCAGAGGAAGTCCATGCATTTGATATCGATGAAATCGCAACGCGACAAGCAAAAGAAAATATTGCTTTAAATCAGTATGCTAATGATGTCACAGTAGAGCCTAATAACTTACTGAATGGGATTAAAAATGCCAATGCCGATTTAATCGTTGCGAATATTTTGGCTGAAATATTAATGTTAATGGTAGATGATGCCTGGGATAACTTGAAAGATAATGGTTACTTTATCTTATCGGGAATAATTAATTCGAAACGCGAAGAGTTGGAAGAAAAATTATTGTCGCGTGGATTTGTTATTGAGCAGGCAAAAATTTCAGGAGACTGGCATTGTCTCATCTGTAAAAAAGAAGTGGAGATGGACTAATGCAACGTTACATTATTAAGGAATCCCTAGATACATTCAAGGATTCTACGATTCATCTTGGTGAGGAACATTACCACCACATGAAAAATGTGATGCGTTTTAAGCCGGAGACAAAAATATATGTCACCGATTCGGATGGAAACAGTTGTATTGCTGAAGTTGTTGCCTTTCATGAGCAATCAGTAGAAATAGCGTGGGTAGCAGAAGATAATCGAACAAGTGAATTACCTGTTCATATTACGATTGCTTGCGGGTTGTCCAAAGGAGATAAACTGGAACTGATTATCCAAAAATCGACGGAATTAGGCGTTCATTCGGTGGTGCCATTTCCATCGAAGCATTCTGTGGTTAAATGGGATGCTGCGAAAATGACAAAGAAAATTGCGCGTTATACACGCATTGCACAAGAAGCAGCCGAGCAATCACATCGTCAGCATGTGCCCGTTATTCAAGAAGCCATGCCAATCGCTGAACTCATTTCTTTTAGTGAAACATTCAAGCATAAATTGGTTGCTTATGAAGAGAATGCAAAAGAAGGCGAATTTGGTGTTTTTGCAGAAACATTAAGAAAATTAGAGTCTAGCGATAAGGTGCTTATCGTTTTCGGACCGGAAGGTGGTCTTGATCCAAGCGAGATTGATCAATTAACCACTGCCGGATTCCTGACATGTAGTTTGGGACCGCGGATTTTACGAGCTGAGACAGCGCCATTGTATGCTCTATCAGCAATATCCTATCAAACAGAATTACTAAAATAAAAGGGGTTGTATTAAATGACACTGATAAACAAGTATATTGATCATACATTACTAAAGCCAGAAGCAACAGAAGCAGAAATTAAAGCTTTGTGCGATGAAGCAATCGCTTATGACTTTATGTCTGTTTGTGTTCAACCATACTGGGTAAGTAAAGTAAGTTCATTCTTAAATGGAACCGACGTTAAAGTCTGTACGGTTATTGGCTTCCCGCATGGTGCAAACACTAAAGAGGTAAAAACATTTGAAGCGAAACAAGCTGTTCAAAATGGGGCACATGAAGTAGACATGGTTATTAATATAGGGGCTGCAAAAGCTGGCGACTTCGAAACAATCCGTGAAGAAATTGCTGCAATTGCCGAAGCAGTTAAAGGGCAAGCAATTCTGAAAGTTATCATTGAAACAGCCTTGTTAACAGACGAAGAAAAAGAAAAAGCATGCTTGGCTGCAGTAGAAGCGAAAGCAGATTTCGTGAAAACATCAACTGGATTTTCAACTGGTGGAGCTACCTTGGAAGATATTGCCTTGATGAGAAAAACAGTTGGGCCGGATATGGGCGTTAAAGCGAGCGGTGGAGTAAGAACCTACGCAGACGCTTTAGCATTTATTGATGCGGGTGCGACACGTTTAGGCGCTTCAAGCGGAAAAAATATTGTCGAAGAGTGGAAAGCGACTTCTAACAAGTAATTTACTCATAGCAAAATTCAAGGGGCTGGGACTTTTCTCAGTCTCTTTTTTACTCCTTAATGGCGAAATTAACAAAAATGACGTATAATAATTAGAAATAACTATTCGTAAGTGAAGGATGTGACCAAATGCCAAAAAACAAAGATTATACAAAAGAGGAAGTCATTGAACTCTGTGCCTCCTATATGAACGAATCCCACGTGGCATTTGTACAAAAAGCAGCGGATTTCTCTGAACAGGCTCACTCCGGACAATTTCGTAAATCAGGTGAAGAGTACTTTGTACACCCCACACAAGTTGCTGCAATCTTAGCAGAACTAAAACTAGATCCTGACACAATCGCGACAGGGTTTCTTCATGATGTTGTGGAAGATACAGATTACACTTTAGAAGATATCGAAACAGAATTCTCAAAAACTGTAGCGGTCCTAGTAGACGGAGTAACAAAATTAGGGAAAATCAAGTACAAATCCCATGAAGAACAACTAGCTGAGAATCACCGGAAAATGCTTTTAGCGATGGCAAATGATATCCGGATTATCATGGTCAAATTAGCCGATAGATTACACAATATGCGGACACTGAAATTCCATCGCGTTGATAAGCAACGAAGCATTTCTAATGAAACGCTCGAAATTTATGCGCCTTTAGCGCACCGTTTGGGGATTAACCGTATAAAATGGGAGCTGGAAGATACAGCGTTAAGATATCTTAATTCCCAACAATATTATCGGATTGTTCATTTGATGAATTCGAAACGGTATGAACGCGAGCAGTATATTACCGATACAATCGAAAAAATTTCTGAATCAATTGATGAACTGAACATTCAGGCGGATATTTATGGTCGTCCGAAACATATTTATTCCATTTACCGTAAAATGAAGGACCAAAAGAAACAATTTAGTGAAATTTATGACCTACTGGCTGTTCGTGTTATTGTTGATTCCATTAAAGATTGTTATGCCGTTTTAGGTGCAATCCATACAAAATGGAAACCAATGCCGGGTCGCTTTAAGGACTATATCGCTATGCCGAAAGCAAATATGTATCAGTCGTTACATACAACCGTTATCGGATCGAGAGGAACACCGATTGAAATCCAAATCCGTACGGAAGACATGCATCGGATCGCTGAGTTCGGGGTTGCGGCTCACTGGGCTTATAAAGAGGGTATTACTACCAAAAATGAATCGGATACGATTAAAAATCAGGTCAATTGGTTCCGTGATTTAATCGATTTACAAGATGACTCCCGTAATGCAAGTGAATTTGTGGAGAGTGTTAAAGAAGATATCTTCAAGGACAAAGTATATGTCTTTACGCCAAAAGGTGACGTAATGGAGTTGCCAAGTGGGGCAGGTCCGCTTGATTTTGCTTATAATGTCCATACCGAAGTTGGTGATAAAACGATTGGAGCGAAAGTAAATAATAAAATTGTTCCGTTGAATTATAAACTCCAAAATGGTGACATCATTGAAATGATGACCTCACCAAATTCATTTGGGCCTAGTCGTGACTGGATCAACCTGGTTACAACCAACAAAGCGAAAAATAAAATCAAACGCTTCTTCAAGTTGCAAGATCGGGAAGTAAATATCGAAAAAGGGCGTAGTTTAGTTGAAAAACAACTCCTAGATATGGATTTTGTGCCGAAAGATATTCTTACCAAAACAGCAATGAAAGATGCTGCCCAACGATTCAATATGCAAAGTGAACAAGATATGTTGGCAGCCGTTGGTTTTGGCGAACTATCCGCTTTTACGTTAGTAAATCGCCTCACTGAAAAGGCACGTAAAGAACGCGAAAAAGTGAAACAAGAAGAAGTCATGGAAACAGTGGAACAAAAAGCTCCGAAAAAAGAAGTTAATAAAATGAAAATCCGTCATGAAGGCGGGATTGTCATTGAAGGAGCAGATAACTTATTAATCAGAATAAGCCATTGTTGTAATCCTGTTCCTGGCGATGAGATCATCGGCTACATCACTAAGGGACGCGGTATTTCAGTCCACCGCAATGACTGTCCAAATGCAAAAATGACTGAGGAAAACGAAAATCGCTTTATTGAAGTAGAATGGGAAGACCGTGGTAATGCTAATATTGACTATGAAACAGAGCTGATGGTCGAGGGCTATAACCGTTCTGGTTTATTGAATGAAGTTCTTCACGTTGTCAATTCAACAACTAAAAACCTAACGAGTGTGAACGGAAAAGTCGATAAGAATAAGATTGCTGTAATTACACTTAAAATTGGTATTCAAAATTTAAGTCAGCTCGATAAAATCGTTGATAAGATTAAGAACATTCCGGATGTATACAGCGTTCGCCGTGTAACATCTTAAAGTTGGAGGGAAATTCATGCGTGTTGTAATCCAAAAGGTTTCCGAAGCGTCAGTTTCCGTGGAAGGGCAATCCCTTGGCGCGATTAAAAAAGGCTTTATGCTGCTTGTCGGTGTGGGTCAAGAGGATACGGAAGTGGATGTAGATTATCTTGCTCGTAAAATAGCGAATTTAAGAGTTTTTGAAGACGAACAAGGAAAAATGAACCTTGCTTTAAAAGATGTTGCGGGTGAAATTCTTTCAATCTCACAATTTACGCTTTTAGCGAACACAAAAAAAGGGAACCGTCCAAGTTTCATTGAAGCAGCCGCACCGGAAACAGGCGACTTACTCTATGAAAAATTGAATGCTTCCTTGAGAGCTGAAGGCTTCACTGTCAAGACGGGACAGTTTGGCGCTCATATGCAAGTACAATTAATAAACGACGGACCAGTCACAATTTTAATTGACAGTAAGAATAAATAGGGTAAACGTAAGAATAGAGAGTGGGAAAAAAGGCAGGACGAAATAAGGCAGCCATAAAATCATAGTTGTCTCAATCTGATACGTGTAACTGTAGGACTATCTGAACTTGTTAACGAGAGGCTTCCGTTAACAAGTTCAGTTTTTTTGTGTTGTTTTGTCGATTGGAACATTTTGGAGTTGTAAGTTGAGTAAAACGTTCCAATAAATAGTTATTGGAACGTTTGGTCCCTTTATTTTTGTTAAAATGTTCCAATCAGTGTGGATTGGAACATATCTCTCTTTACTTTCGCTTAAAACGTTCCAAATACTGGCGAAAAACAAATAGACTGACCAGGGATAAATTCCCGGCCAGTCTATTTGTTTATTTAGTTATTAAAGTAATCCGTTAAAGCGTTCAATATACTGTCAGCTACCAGATTTTGATAGTGAGATGTATTAAAAGTAGCAACATCATCTGGGTTATTCATATATCCTAGCTCCAGTAAAATAGCTGGCTGTGCATTTTCACGCAATACTAAGAAATTCCCAAAGCGGCTGCCATTATTCGGCAACGGTAGATTTTTGCTTAACTCATCATTAATGAGATCAGCAACATAATTGTCGGAATCAGCATAATAATAAGTCGTAGTTCCAGTAGCATAGACACCTTCAGGCGTTGAATCATAGTGAATACTTATGAATAGGTCTGCTCCGTAACTATTGCTTAGGTAAGCACGTTCCTCCAATGAAATCGATTCATCACCAGTTCGCGTCAAAATAACGTTGGCTCCAACAGATTCCAGTTTTTGAGCAATAATCGCTGCTGTGTCAACGGTTGCTTGTTTTTCGTACATGTAATCACCGATTGCCCCAGGATCTGCACCACCGTGACCCGGATCAATAACAATTGTCGCTTCTGATAGCGTTGTTGTAATTGCAGGTACACGTGTTTGTGTCGTTGTAGCGACAGAACTTTCAACTAGCCAATTCGCGATATAACCCGTCTCACCATTGTTGGTTAGAACTTCCACGAAATCGCCTATATTATTTTGGAAGGCATAAACAGCGCCTGCATTCGCAACTTCTATGACGCCATCTTGAAGAGTTGGTCCAGAACGCACATTCACATTGTCTTGCAACACAACAACGGAGTCTTGTGAAGTTGGAGTCGCTACTTGTTCAGTAGTATCAGTTGTATTTTCATTCGGTAGTGTCCCAGCAGTAATAGTTACCAGTTCAGATAACACCCATGCTGTCTGGTTGTTATAGTGAATCTGACTCCAACCATTCTCTTCATAAAGAAGAGTGAATACTTCGCCAGCTTCAGCCGAACCGATTACTTCTGCCTGCTCATTGTTTTCGGCCCTCAGATTAACTGAATATTCATTTATCGTGGCAACCAGATTTTGTGAAGCAGCAACTTCTGTATTATTTATCAGCCAGCTCGCAACCCAACCAATACGGCCGTCATCAAGTCGGACTTTGTACCATTCATTTTCTTCGTCTAAAACATTAACCATTGATCCGCCTTGTACCTGAGTTAGAATATCATAACCTAAACCAGGACCAAGTCGAACGTTGACAGTACTAGCTTCTACTATAATGTTCGTGTAATTTGCCAAGGCTACGGTTCCTAAAGAACCAAGACCCATAAAGAAAATGACCAGCAAGGCAAGCATCACATTTCTACTTATTCGTAACGGTTTCATCTTCGCCCCCCTCTGCCAATCTATATCTACTCACCATTATAGCAAATTAAAGAATTAATATGCAAAGCCTTTTCAAAGAAATCCCATTAACATTTAACTATTGACAAAAAGCCACATATCCTGTATCTTTAGTTTATTATTTTTCCGTTGAAGACAAGAGTAAAATTAATTGAATTGCCAAGAGAGAATGAGCCGTGGCTGTAAGCTTATTCCATTAGATTAATTTGAAAGACAGGTTGGAGGATTGGTAGTGCAAAGCTACCACGCTGCAGGCGTTACTTGCAAAAGGAGAGCAAAAGGCTCTCGAATAAAGGTGGTACCGCGTCCTCAGAACGTCCTTTCCCAGATGGGAGAAGGGCTATTTTTTTACAAAAAAATAGAAATATTAAAATTTAAGGAGAGATAGACATGATTCAAAAACCGAAAGGAACAGCTGACATTTTTCTCGATGAGATGAATATTTGGCATTATATCGAAGAAACTGCGAGGATTTTGATGCATGACTACCAGTTTTCAGAAATTCGCACGCCAATGTTTGAAAGTTATGACTTATTCTCACGTAGTGTAGGTGATACAAGTGATATTGTTTCGAAAGAAATGTATGTCTTCGAAGATAAAGGCAATCGTCAACTCGCGTTGAAACCAGAAGGTACAGCACCAATCGTACGTGCTTATGTGGAGAATAAACTATTTGGCCCAGAATTTCCTAAACCATTCAAAGTTTACTATTTAAGCCCAATGTTTCGCTATGAACGTCCGCAAAGTGGCCGTAGCCGTCAATTTCACCAGCTAGGTGTGGAAGTAATCGGAAGCACGAACCCAGCGGTAGATGTTGAAACTATGGCCCTTGCTTGGGACTTATTGCAAGAAATCGGTGTGAAAGATATCAAGTTGGTTATCAACACGCTTGGTAAGAAGGAAGAACGTCTAAAATTCCGTGAAGCGCTGATTGCTTTCCTGGAGCCGCATTTTGAGGATTTAAGTGAAGATTCAAAAACACGCTTGCACCAAAATCCGCTACGTGTATTGGATAGTAAGGATAAGCGCGATAAAGAAATCATTGTTGGCGCACCAAGCATTCTAGAATTCCTATCTGAAGAATCGAAAGCACACTTCGAAATGGTACAAGAAATGTTAACAGCACTTGATATTCCTTTCGAAATCGACAGCAACATGGTTCGCGGATTGGACTACTATCAAGATACTATTTTTGAAATTATGACAACTTCTAAAGTGTTCGGAGCTGAAACGACTATTTGTGGTGGTGGCCGCTATGATGGACTGGTTGAAGAAATCGGTGGACCAAGCGATCCTGGCTTTGGATTTGGTTTAGGCTTGGAACGTTTAGTACTGATGATTCAAAAACAAGAAATTGAAATTCCAGAACTATCCGAACTAGATGTTTATATTGTTGGCCTAGGTGCAAACACCAATCTTGAAACATTGAAGATGGCGCAAGCAATCCGTGGGGCAGGCTTCTCTTGTGACCGTGATTATATGGACCGCAAAGTAAAAGCACAATTTCGTACTGCATCCCGCAGTGGCGCTAAAGTCGTAATTACGGTTGGAGAAGACGAGCTTAGCAGCAAGACGGCTAAGTTGAAAGTGATGGAAACGGGTAAAGAAGCAACCGTCTCATTTGCAGATATTTACGATGATTTCGAAACAGTGTTTAATACAAACACAACAGATATGACTGCATTTAAAGAATTCTTTGGTAAAGAATAACCGGAATATGAAGGAGTAGATAAAGATGAAGAAAAGAACTGAGTATTGTGGTTTGATTACTGAAGCGTATATCGGCCAAGAAATTACTATCAAAGGTTGGATTAACCGCCGTCGTGACTTGGGTGGGTTAATCTTTATCCACTTACGTGACCGTGAAGGGATTATGCAAGTTGTCTTTAATCAAGAAAAGAATGCTGAACTTTTTGCATTAGCAGAAAGCATGCGTCATGAATACATTATTGAAGTAACTGGTAAAGTTGTTTTGCGTGAAGAAGCGCAAATAAATTCAAACATCGATACAGGTACAATTGAATTGGAAGTGACTGAAGCAGCTATTTTAGCTAAAGCGAAAACACCGCCATTTACAATCGATGATGACCAACCTGTTGCAGATGAATTGCGTATGAAGTACCGTTATATGGATCTACGTAAAGTTAGAATGATGAAAAACTTGAAACTACGTCACCAAACAACGAAAGCAATCCGTAACTATTTGGACAATGAAGCATTTCTAGATGTAGAAACACCATACTTAACAAAATCAACACCAGAAGGGGCTCGTGACTACGTCGTTCCATCTCGTGTTTACCCAGGAACTTTCTATGCATTGCCACAATCACCACAATTGTTCAAACAATTATTGATGGGTGCAGGAGTTGACCGCTATTACCAAATCGTACGTTGTTTCCGTGATGAAGACCTACGTGGCGACAGACAACCTGAGTTTACACAAGTCGATTTAGAAACAAGTTTTATGTCTGCAGAAGAAATTCAAACATTGACTGAAGGCATGATGAAAAAAGTTGTCAAAGAAACATTGGGACAAGATATTCAAGTGCCATTCCCACGCATGTCCTATGACGAAGCTATGGGACGATTTGGCTCTGATAAACCCGATACACGCTTCGGTCTTGAATTAATCGATTTACAAGAATTTGCTCAAAATACAAGCTTTAAAGTATTCCAACAAGCATTGGAAAACGGCGGGCAAGTGAAAGGCTTAAACCTAAAAGCAAAAGCTGATAACTTCTCACGTAAAGATATGGATGGCTTAACTGACTACATCAAACAATACGGAGCTAAAGGTCTTGCATGGGTTAAAGTAACTGAAGAAGGCTTGAATGGCCCTGTTGCGAAATTCTTTGCAGAAGATTCCGAAACGTTGGTTGCTGCGATGAGCGCTGAACCAGGTGACTTATTAATGTTCGTAGCAGACAAGAAAGAAGTTGTTGCACAATCACTAGGAGAACTACGTTTGAAATTTGGGCGTGAGTTTAAAATGATTGACGAGTCAAAACTTGATTTCCTATGGGTTGTTGATTGGCCACTACTGGAATACGATGAAGATGAAAAACGCTATGTTGCGCTTCACCATCCATTTACACGTCCAAAAGAAGAAGATGTCCAATTAATGGAAGAACATCCAGAACAAGTACGTGCACAAGCATACGACATTGTTTTGAATGGTTACGAAATCGGCGGCGGATCATTACGTATCAACACACGTGAGATGCAAGAGAAAATGTTCGAAGCACTTGGATTTACGCCTGAAGAAGCAGAACAACAATTTGGATTCTTGCTGGGCGCCTTCGATCATGGCTTCCCGCCACACGGTGGATTAGCACTAGGATTGGACCGCTTAGTAATGATTCTTGCAGGTGAAACAAACATCCGTGAAGTCATTGCCTTCCCTAAAAATGGTAAAGCATTCGATCCGATGACAAATGCACCATCTGAAGTCAGCGATCGTCAACTGAAAGAACTAAGTCTCCGTTTGACCGTCGAAGACTAAAAATTAAATGAATAAAGGGCTCTATGTTACAATCGTAATATAGAGCCCTAATTTATTGGAGGAATTTAATATGTTAAAAATCGGTTCACATGTTTCAATGAGTGGTAAAAAAATGTTGTTGGGATCAGCTGAAGAAGCCTTCTCTTACGGCTCATCTACTTTTATGATTTACACAGGAGCACCACAAAATACAAGAAGAAAAAGTATTGATGAAATGAATATTCCTGATGGAATGGCGTTTATGGCAGAAAATGGGTTAGTTGAACTCATCGTTCACGCGCCATACATCATCAACTTAGGAAATACAGAAAAACCGGATCACTATGAATTTGCTGTCGGCTTTTTACGTGAAGAAATTGTTCGTGCCCAAGCTCTGGGTGCAAAGCAAATAACCATGCACCCCGGTTCTCATGTCGGAGCTGGTTCGGAAAAAGGAATTGCGCATATTATTAAAGGTCTGAATGAAGTCCTTGAAGCCAATCAAACTGCACAAATAGCATTAGAAACAATGGCTGGTAAAGGAACGGAAATAGGCCGCAGCTTTGAAGAATTGGCAGCGATCTTTGATGGGGTGACACATAATGATAAATTATCTGTAACGCTAGATACATGTCATATTCATGATGCCGGTTATAATGTTCGGGAAGATTTTGATGGGGTTCTTGAAGAATTTGATCGCATTATCGGTTTAGATCGTCTAAAAGTGATTCATGTCAATGATTCAAAGAATGAAAGGGGCGCTCATAAAGACCGCCATGCCAATATTGGGCATGGTTATATCGGATTTGACGCCTTAAATAAAATTGTCCACCACCCACAGCTGGCAGATTTACCAAAGATTTTGGAAACGCCGTTTGTAGGGGAGGACAAGAAAAATAAAAAAGCACCTTATAAATTTGAATTAGATATGTTCAAGAAACAAGCGTTCAATCCGAATTTATTGGAAGATATTCTTAATTCTTAATTATTTGCCAAAATATTTTGTAAAATGATTTCGGCCGTTTCTTCAATTGAACGCTGTGCGACATTTATGACAGAACAGCCAATTTTTTGATACAGGTCCATTGCAAAATCAATTTCTTGTTGGATTCGCTCCGAATTCGTGTATACTGTTTCTGCAGGAAGGCCATATGAAAGCATTCGTTCACGACGGAAATTCGTCAGTGTATCGATATCGTTGGTTAATCCGACTATTTTCTTGGGATTTACTTCCCACAGTTGATCCGGTATATTGGCTTCTGGTAGGATTGGTAAGTTAGCGACTTTAACGTTCTTATTTGCTAAGAACATGGAAAGAGGCGTTTTAGAAGTACGCGAAATGCCTAAAAGGACCAAGTCTGCCTCTGCCAGACCTTTCGGATCTTTACCATCATCGTATTTAACCGCGAATTCAATCGCACTGATACGTTTGAAGTATTCGTCATCTAATTGATGAACGGCACCGGCGCGTTTGGTCGGTTCTTCTTTTGTTAAATCTCTGACATCTGCTACGAGTTCTTTCAAAATATCGTGACACTTTATATTCTCTTGTTCGCAAAACAATGCTGTTTGTTTGCTTAAATCGTCAAGTACCAATGTATGGATGATTACGCCATTGGATTGCTTGGCCTCATTCAATATCGCTTGTAAATCTTCAGAATTTCGAACAAAGGGGTAAGGGTGTAGCACTGCTTCGACAGTAGGAAATTGCGTCAGTACTGCCTGCAGCACTTTGCGCGCCGTTTCGCCCACTGAATCGGATATGACATAAAAGTGAATTGGCTCTGGGTTCATTGTTATACCTCATTTTCTGATTATTCATCTTCTAGTTTAATATACTATAATCGCACATTAAATAACAGTGAAAGGGGGGATTCTATGCATTCGGTCCTTGAAGAGTCGCTAAAAAAGTTGAAAAAAAGTGGTTTGAAGCATACGCAAAAACGAGAAGATATTATCCGTTTATTCGCGGGTGAAGATCGTTATCTTTCTGCTAAATCAATTCACGAAGCGATGGATGTCGCATACCCTAATATTAGTTTCGATACGATTTACCGGAACCTCTATGCATTTGCGGATATAGGAATTTTAGAAACGACCGAGCTAAACAACGAGCAGTTATTCAGAATGTCCTGCTTGCATGAGGGCCATCATCACCATCATTTCATCTGTGAACAGTGTGGTAAGAGTATTCAACTGGAAATGTGTCCGATGGATTTCTTTGAACAACAGCTTTCTAACTGTCAATTGAACTCGCACCGCTTCGAAATTTTTGGTATCTGTGACAAATGTGTAAGTAACCAGAATTAATTTCAGAATAAATATTGCAAATGGTTAGACCTGTGGTATAATATCGAAAGAACAATTTCATTATGATTTAATTATATTTAAATAATAATGGGACGGTTACTTTTAACGCTCGGAGGGAGGGAATTTTTAATGTCAAAAACAGTTGTTCGTAAAAACGAATCTCTTGACGATGCTCTTCGTCGCTTTAAACGTACTGTTTCCAAGACAGGTACTCTTCAAGAAGCACGTAAACGGGAATTTTATGAAAAACCAAGTGTAAAACGTAAGAAAAAATCTGAGGCAGCTAGAAAACGTAAATTCTAATAGCCGTTTTTTTCGATAGAGGAGGCTGGGACATATGTCCCAGTCTTTTTCTTTTATCCTTATTCACGTGTACACTCTTATTTTCCGATTAACGTCAGTCTTAAGCTTAAAAGTATCCGGTACTTTATGATATAATATAGTTAAATGTAGAGAAAACGCGGTAGAGGAGTGTAACGTATTTGACTGAAAATGACCAATATCCAGTAACGTTAGAACTTGAAATAGAAGAGGTGGCAGCTCTACCTCAACTCTTGGGATCTCAAGATAAAAATATTTTACTATTAGAAGACGCTTTAGATATTATCATTAATACACGCGGCTCTAAAATTGAAATTAAAGGTACTGAAGAAACAGCACCTACAGCAAAATCTTTAATCTTACAATTAGTAGCATTAATTAATCGGGGGATTGCAATCTCCCAGAGCGATATTGTTACGGCGATACAAATGGCTAATCGGGGTAATTCGGACTTCTTCTCGAATCTTTATGAAGAAGAAATCAGTAAAACATATACCGGGAAGGTTATTCGTGCCAAAAATGTTGGTCAAAAGGTTTATTATGAAGCCGTGAAGAAGAATGACATTGTTTTCGGAATTGGACCTGCCGGGACCGGAAAAACGTTCTTGGCAGTAGTAATGGCTGTTCAAGCTTTGAAAAAAGGTCAGGTACAAAAAATTATTTTGACGAGACCAGCGGTAGAAGCGGGGGAGAACTTAGGCTTCTTGCCAGGCGACTTAAAAGAAAAAGTAGACCCTTACTTAAGACCCGTTTATGATGCGCTGTATGCGATTTATGGCGTTGAGCATACAACACGCTTAATGGAGCGTGGCGTAATTGAGATTGCACCTCTCGCGTACATGCGGGGAAGAACGTTGGATGATGCCTTTGTCATTTTAGATGAGGCACAAAATACAACCGTAGCACAGATGAAGATGTTCTTAACGCGATTAGGGTTTGGCTCGAAAATGATTGTCAATGGCGATAAAACGCAAATTGACTTGCCGCGTGGCGTGAAATCTGGCTTAATCGATGCGGAGAATAAACTAAAAGGTATATCCGAAATCGCTTTTGTATCTTTTGATGCACAAGATGTTGTGCGTCATCCAGTGGTAGCACGGATTATTAATGCCTATGACCAGAAAGAGAAGGTTGAAGAATGATTGAAATAGATATGTTTGATGAAACGAATACGGTTAAAGAAGAACATCAAAAACTTGTGCATGATGTGGTAGCATTTGCTTCAACATTTTTAGAACTACCAGATAACTCTGAGCTTTCGATTACTTTCGTTGACAATAACCGCATTCAAGAGATTAATCGGGAGTACCGGGACAAGGATCAACCGACCGATGTAATCAGTTTTGCAATGAACGATGAAACTGATGATGACCTTCCCATCAACTTTGCCTCACTCGGGGAAGACTTCCCGCATAATTTAGGTGATATAATCATTTCTGTTGATAAAACCGCAGAACAAGCAGAAAGTTTTCAACATAGTTTTGAAAGAGAGTTGGGCTTCCTAGCTTTACACGGGTTCCTCCATTTGAATGGGTACGACCACATGGAGCCTGAAGATGAAAAAGAAATGTTTGGTCTGCAGAAAGAGATTTTGGATGCATATGGACTTAAAAGAGAAGAATCATAAACGAAAACAAAATATTTGGAAAAACACACAATTCCGTAAATCATTCGGACATGCCTGGGATGGTGTAAAAACGATATGGCAGGAAGAAAGAAACATGCGAAATCATGTTGCTTTTGGTATGCTTCCAATTGTTGCAGGCTTTTTATTCCGAGTCAGCAATATCGAGTGGATTGTGTTGGTACTCTGTGTGTTTTTAGTCATTATAATGGAGTTTTTAAACACTATAATTGAAACAGTCGTTGATATGGTTACGAATTACGAATATCATCCACTGGCAAAAAAAGCGAAAGATATTGCGGCAGGTGCTGTTTTAGTTACCGCATGCTTTACAGTTGTAATAGCAGCCATCATATTTTTACCAAAATTAATTAAATTAGTATTTTAGGGGGCAGCTAGATGAGCAAAAAAGAACCATTCAAATCGGGTTTCATCTCCATTATTGGGAGACCGAACGTTGGGAAATCCACGTTACTTAATCAAATAGTCGGACAAAAAGTGGCAATCATGAGTGATACACCACAAACGACACGTAATAAAATTCAAGGTGTCGTTACAACAGAATCCGCGCAAATGGTGTTTATAGATACACCAGGTATTCACAAGCCGAAACATCGCTTGAACGATTTTATGCTAAAGAGTGCATACAGCACCTTTAATCAAGTTGATATTGTTCTCTTCATGGTGAACGCAGAAGAAGCACGCGGTGGCGGCGATAATTTTATCATGGAACGAATTGCAAATATCAAAACGCCAAAATTCTTAATCATTAACAAGATTGATAAGATTCATCCAGAAGCCTTACTCAAGATTATTACGGACTACACGAATGATTACGAATTCGACGAGGTTGTTCCTGTATCGGCAAAAAATGGTAATAATGTACAAGCATTGTTGAATACTATTCAAGGCTACTTACCGGAAGGACCGCAATACTATCCAGAAGATCAAGTTACCGATCACCCGGAATATTTTGTAGTTTCTGAATTTATCAGAGAAAAAGTACTCCAATTAACGCGTGATGAAATTCCACATTCTGTAGCAGTAGTCGTGGATTCCATGCAAAAAAATGAAGATAATAAAGTACATGTGTATGCAACGATTGTTGTCGATCGTCCCAGCCAAAAAGGTATTATCATTGGTAAAGGCGGAAAAATGCTGAAAGAAATCGGTACACGTGCGCGTCGAGACATCGAAGTGATGTTGGGCGACAAAATATTCCTGGAGCTTTGGGTGAAAGTGCAACGTGATTGGCGTGACAGACCAACGCACCTCCAAGATTATGGTTACCGTCAGAAAGACTATGAGTAAAGAGCAAAGTAAAACGTTCGAAGCGATTGTTATTTCGCTTAGGAAACATAAAGAGAAAGATGCGCTTGTCAAGCTGTTTACTTTGGAACATGGCAAACGCATGTTTTTTATTCGAAATTTATTCAAAGCGAATCACAGCCTGAAGTCTGCCTTATTACCTTTTACCTATTCAACCTTTGAAGGAACGGTTCAAGCGGATGGCCTTTCTTTCTTGCGGGACTACAAAGACAGCCGGAACTTTCGGAAGATACATGAAGATATCTATTTGAATGCCTACGCTACTTACATTTCCAACCTCAGTGATGCAGCGATTGAAGACAGAGTTATCAATCGTGAGCTATTTACACTCTTATTGGATAGTTTGGAAGCGATGGAAGAGGGCCAGGATGCAGAAATCATTGTTAATATCTTTGAGATGAACATGTTGCATTACTTTGGTGTGCATCCCGATTTAGCGTCTTGCCGTGTTTGTGGGAGTCAAGTGGAACCATTTGATTATTCCGCACGCTTTTCAGGTGTGCTCTGCAGCCACCATTTTCATGAAGACCCTAATCGGTTGCATATAAATCCAGCAGCTATCTATTTTGCGCGCCTTTTCTTAAAAATCAAGCCGCATCAGGTGAAGGATATCACGATTAAAGCTGAGAACAAAAAAGCAATTAGAGAATTTATTGACTTTCTTTACGATGAGTATGTCGGAATCCGACTCAAAAGTAAGTCTTATATCGATCAGATGTACGAATGGGAAAAAATATTAGAAGAAACACTCGTCAAAAAAAAGGAAAGCGATGAATAAAATATCCTTGACATTGAATTTAAGAGTGTTTACTATAAATGATAGATGAATAGGAACGATGACGATGAAAGTACTGTTGCAGTAACATCTTAAAGCGAATTTGGGACAGTGAGAGCCAAGTGATGAAGCGCGATAAGGAAAGGCACATCTGAGTTCAACGAAAGAAGAGCTGGTTATACCAGAAATAGGGTGGAACCGCGAGTTTGAGACTCGTCCCTATGTTGCAATCGTGCAGCATAGGGACGATTTTTTTATGCCTATCTGCATGCAAACGAGAAGAGGAGAGATGACATGAAAGAAAAAGTAACTGTTCAAAAAATGATACAAATTCTTCAAAGTTATTGGGCAGACCAAGGATGTTTACTATTAAACGCATATGATACTGAAAAAGGTGCAGGTACAATGAGTCCCTATACATTTTTACGTGCGATTGGACCTGAACCATGGAATGCGGCGTACGTAGAGCCATCACGTCGTCCTGCCGATGGTCGTTACGGTGAAAACCCAAATCGTCTATACCAACATCATCAATTCCAAGTAGTAATGAAACCTTCACCAAGCAATATTCAAGAGCTTTACTTAAAAAGCTTGGAAGCACTAGGCATCAATCCATTGGAGCATGATATTCGTTTCGTAGAAGATAACTGGGAGAACCCTTCTCTTGGCTGTGCTGGATTAGGTTGGGAAGTATGGTTGGACGGAATGGAAATAACCCAGTTTACATATTTCCAACAAGTTGGCGGTTTAGACTGCTACCCTGTAACGAGTGAATTGACTTACGGAATTGAACGTTTGGCTTCTTATATCCAAAATGTGGATAGTGTTTACGATTTAGACTGGACTGAAGGCGTAAAATACGGAGAGATTTTCTATCAACCAGAGTATGAACATTCAAAATACTCGTTCGAAGAAAGTAATCCAGAGTTATTGGCGAACCTTTTTGAAGTTTACAATGAAGAAGCATTAAAACAGATTGAGAATGGTTTGGTTCATCCCGCTTATGACTATGTATTGAAATGTTCACATACGTTTAACTTAATGGATGCACGTGGCATGGTTTCCGCAACGGATAGAGCCGGCTTCTTAGCACGTATCCGTAATATGGCACGTAAATTAGCTGTCGCTTTTGTTGAAAAGAGAAAAGAACTGGGATTCCCGCTTCTTGACGAAGCTGAACGCGAGCGTTTGTTGAAGGAGGAAGCATAATGACTGAAACATTATTAATTGAAATTGGTTTAGAAGAATTACCCGCACGTTTTGTACGCGCAAGCAGCGAGCAACTAACAGAACGTATTACGCGTTATTTAACTGAGAATCGCATTCATTTTGGAGATGTACATACATTTGCTACTCCAAGACGTCTTGCGGTTCAGATTAAAGATGTAGCGGATCAGCAAGAAGATATTGTTGAAAATGCTAAAGGTCCTGCAAAGAAAATTGCACAGGATGCGGATGGTAATTGGACGAAGGCTGCACAAGGATTTGCACGCGGTCAAGGTGTTTCAACTGATGTGTTGTATTTTGAAACAATTAAAGATGTTGAATATGTCTACGCGAAGAAAGAAATCAAGGGAATTAAAGCAATCGAAGTAATCAAATCTATTCCTGATGTAATTAAAGAAATGAACTTCCCTGTAACGATGCACTGGGGAGCCTCAGCGTTTGAATTTATTCGTCCGGTACATTGGTTTGTCGTGATGATGGGAGATCAAGTGGTTCCGTGTTCATTCTTAGGAGTTGAATCTGGTAATCTATCGCAAGGACATCGTTTCTTGGGTGAGGCTGCTACCATTGTTCACGCTGATGACTATGCAAGCACTCTAAAAGAGCAATTTGTTATTGCCGACTTAGAAGAACGTAAAGAAATGATAATCAAGCAATTTTCTGCGCTAGAAGCAGCTAATAACTGGATTATTCCACAAGACAACACTTTGTTGGAAGAAGTCGTTTCATTAGTCGAATACCCAACAGCTTTTGCTGGAGAATACGATGCAAGATACCTAGATCTACCAGAAGAAGTATTGATCACTTCCATGAAGGCGCACCAACGCTATTTTGAAGCAACTGATAAGAGTGGAAAACTGCTTCCTCATTTTATTGGAGTGCGTAATGGAGACGCCAATCATCTGCAAAATGTTGTATTAGGGAATCAAAAAGTATTAACAGCTCGTTTGGAAGATGGTTTGTTCTTCTATGAAGAAGATAAACGTACGAGTATCGCTTCATCTGTAGAAAAATTAGCATCAGTTTCTTTCCATGCTAAGATCGGTTCGTTGGCAGAGAAAATGGCCAATACCGCACAGCTAAGTAGCTATCTGGCAGAAATGATTGAGATGGGAACAGAGCAAAAAGAAAATCTTCAACGCGCTGCCAGCATCTACAAATTTGATTTAGTAAGTAATATGGTTTCTGAATTCCCAGAACTACAAGGTGTGATGGGAGAAAAATATGCATTGATGGCTGGAGAAAAGCCAGAAGTTGCAGCTGCGATTCGTGAGCATTACTTACCACTATCAAGCGAAGGTGACGTTCCACAATCAGTCGTCGGTTCAGTCTTAGCGGTTGCTGACAAGTTAGATAGCGTTATTAGTTTCTTTAAACAAGGTATGATTCCAACGGGATCAAATGATCCGTATGCATTGCGTCGTCAAACAATTGGAATTGTTCAAATTATCGAAGCAAATAACTGGTCATTCTCCTTTAAAGAGCTATTAGAAGTAGCACTGGAGAATATCTACGGTCTTAAAGATGCTGCTCAAATTGAAGGGCTTGTCGAAGCAATCACGTCATTCACTAAGAGTCGCGTGCTTCAGAAATTACAAAGCTATCATATTTCGCATGATATACAAGAAGCTATCTTACATGCCGAAAATGATGATATCTTAATGAGTATTCACTATGCACAAGCACTTGCTGCACACCAAGCAGATGAAGACTACAAAATGGTAGTTGAAGCATTGGCACGGGTGGTTAATATCTCTCATAAAGAGGTTGCACCTTATACTGTCGCTAGCGAATTACTTGAAACGGCAAGCGAGAAAAACCTATACGTTCAAGGTAACCACCTGGCAACGATATGGAACCAAGCAACAATTGAGGAAGCTTATCAAGCATTGCGTGATTTAACACCTTATATCACAGCTTACTTCGAGGAAAACATGGTTATGGTAGACAACGCTACGGTAAAACAAAACCGTCTCGCTACTTTAGCAAGAATCAGTCAACATATACTGCAAGTAGCTGATGTACGTAAACTTATTACGAAATAATAAGGCCCCATTTTGTAAGACGACCCGGACTTTTTAACCGATTGAGCTGTGTGGACTACATCTATAAGCTTATTTGAGTTAATAATTCCGGGTTGCCTTTTGTTATGGGGAGATAAACAACGCTCTCATAAATCTGGTTTACTAGGAATAGATGAATATTCTTTATGAATTTGTGGTATTATGTTAAATTAGGTATGAGACAAGGAATTTTTATACATATTAAATAAATAGAATAAGAAATGTGAGGACATGCTTATGTCAATGTTTTTAGATCATGCGCAAGTTAACGTAATCGCCGGTAAAGGCGGAGACGGAATGGTAGCGTACAAACGTGAGAAATATGTTCCAGATGGCGGGCCAGCTGGAGGCGATGGTGGACATGGTGGGAGTATTATTTTTGAAGTAGACGGTGGTCTGCGTACACTACTGGATTTCCGCTACAATCGTCATTTCCGGGGAACACCGGGAGAAAAAGGTATGAGTAAGGGAATGTACGGGAAGTCTGCAAAAGATACCATTGTTAAGGTACCACCAGGCACAATCGTACGTAATGCAGAAACGCAATTAATTTTAGGTGATTTAACTGAATTAGGACAACAATTGGTAGTCGCTAAAGGTGGACGTGGCGGACGTGGAAATATTAAGTTCGCAACGCACAGTAATCCGGCTCCTGCAATCGCAGAAAACGGTGAACCGGGCGAAGAGCTTGTCTTGGATTTAGAATTAAAAGTTATCGCAGATGTGGGTCTTGTAGGTTTCCCGTCAGTTGGAAAATCAACAATTCTATCAGTTGTTTCATCAGCAAAACCTAAAATTGGCGCGTACCACTTTACAACATTGGTTCCAAACTTAGGAATGGTACAAGCGCCTAATGGTATTCAATTCGCTATGGCAGACTTACCAGGATTAATCGAAGGCGCATCGCAAGGTGTCGGCTTAGGTATTCAGTTCCTACGCCATATTGAACGGACACGTGTTATTCTTCATGTTATCGACATGGGCGCAACTGAAGACCGAGATCCTTTTGAAGATTACGAAACAATCAATAACGAATTGGAAAGCTATCAATTACGTTTGTTGGATAGACCGACAATTATTGTTGCTAACAAAATGGATGTGCCGGGAGCGGAAGAAAATCTCGTTGCATTCAAGAAGCAACTAGTAGAAAAATTCGGTGAAGAAGAAGCACCAAGCATTTTCGAAATCTCAGCATACCAAAATAAAGGACTAGAAGCTTTGTTGAACCAAACAGCTGAACTAGTTGAGACAACTGAATCATTCCCATTATTTGATGAGGAAGAATTGGAAAGTTCTGTACTTTACAAACTGGATAACGAAGCAGATGAAATTATCGTGACGAGAGACCCGGATACTACATGGGTACTAGGTGGCGAGAAACTTGAAAAACTATTCAAGATGACAAACTTCGATCACGATGAGAGCGTGATGCGTTTTGCGCGTCAATTACGTGGTATGGGAATCGATGAATTACTACGTTCTCGTGGCGCAGTTGACGGAGACATTGTCCGTATCTTGGAATATGAATTTGAATTTGTCGATTAGAAATGAGTGTCGGGTGTGAAAATACAATTTTTGGGGACTGGTGCTGGCGTCCCTTCAACGATTAGAAACTTGAGTAGTATTGCATTAAAGCTATTAGATGAAATTAACGAAATATGGCTATTTGATTGCGGAGAAGGTACACAACAGAGAATTCTTAAGACGTCTTTGAAACCTCGAAAAGTAACAAAAATATTTGTAACCCATCTTCATGGAGATCATATTTTTGGATTGCCGGGATTTTTGAGCAGTCGTGCTTTTCAAGGAGGAGACTCCCCGTTGACCGTTTACGGACCAAAAGGGATTAAAGACTATGTCTTGACGAGTTTGCGTGTCTCTCAATCACATCTCCGTTACCCGATTTTTTTCCATGAAATTGAAAACGAAGGCGTTATTTTCGAGGACGAACATTTCAAGGTAACAGCTGGGAAGCTTGTGCATGGTATTCCGTCATTTGGTTTTCGGATTGAAGAAGCGGATTATCCAGGCGAACTTTTGGTTGAAAAATTAAAAGCTGATAGAGTACCAGCAGGACCTTTGTATGGCAAGTTGAAAAATGGCGAGACCGTCACACTTGAAGACGGGCGGACTATTAATGGGAAAGATTACATCGGTCAGGCCAGCCCAGGGCGAACCGTCACTATTTTAGGTGATACGCGTTTTACTCCAAAAAGTATTGAACTTGCTAAAGATGCGGATGTACTGGTTCACGAATCAACGTTTGATAAGGAGAGCCAAAAGATTGCCCGAGACTATTACCATTCCACCTGTATGGATGCAGCAAAGGTTGCCCAACAGGCAGGAGTAGGGCAGTTGTATTTGACGCATATTAGTTCGCGTTATCTAAGTAAAGATCAAAAGCAACTGGAAGTAGATGCACGCACCGTTTTTAATAAGACAAAACTGGTGAGTGATTATGACGAGTTCGATATTAAGTTGTTAAAAGTCTAATTTATGTGATGGGAAGGGATTTTCATGAAAAATGAATGGCGTTTGGTAATCGGTATTACGATTGTTGTGTTAATTATTTCGTTTGCTATTTTGAATGGGGAGTCAGTTCCTATCAGTTATGGATTTGGAGAAATTAGTGCGCCATTAATTATTGTAATGGGTATCTCATTGCTTTTGGGCTCGATTCTGACACTGATGGTTTCAACATCATCAGCTCTAAGACATAAGAAAGAATTAAAATCATTGCGTAAAAAAGTCGATAATCAAGCGATTGAAACAGAAGAAGCTGTTAAACGCGCCGGCCAAGATTATCACACTCAAATTCAAGAGCTGGAAGCTACAATCGCAAAGAAAGATGCGTTAATCCAGCAATATGAAGCTGAAAAAAGTTCGAACACTTATACCGATTTAAATCACGATATTTAATTCAATAAGTAAGCTTCTCAAATAGCCTTGTACACGCCTACGCATGTTTGTCGTCGGCGTGTTTCTATTGATGCTTGAAAAAAAGGAGTTATTAATTTGTTAAATGCACGATTAAATTGGCAGTTAAAAGAAAAATCTTTCCAGGATGAATCATTGGTTGCTCTTAAAAAGAACACTTCATACAGTGATGCTTTTCTATTATTATGTATCCAAAGAGGACTCGAAACAAAAGAACAAGTAGCACATTTTATTCAGCCAACAGATGAAGTGTTTCATGACCCGCATTTAATGCATGACATGGCTGTTGCGGTTAAGCGTATTACCCGTGCAATTGAAAACGGTGAAAGTATCGTCGTGTATGGTGATTACGATGCAGATGGTATTACAAGTACAACTATTTTAGTTGAAGCCATTGAAATACTAGGCGGAAATGTGTCATTCTATCTGCCTAATCGTTTTAAGGATGGTTACGGACCAAATAGTACTGTTTTTAAGCAGTTGATTGAAGAGGGCGCTGAGTTAATCATTACGTGTGATAACGGAGTCAGTGGTCACGAGGCGATTGATCTTGCCATGAAATTGGGTACGGATGTCATCGTTACGGACCATCATGAATTACCGGAAGTACTCCCAGAAGCGTATTGTATTATTCACCCGCGTCATCCGGAAGGTGCTTACCCATTTGGTGATTTATCTGGAGCGGGAGTGGCGCTAAAAGTAGCAGCTGCGCTTTTTGAAAGAACACCGTATGAATTTTTGGATGTTGCAGCAATTGGGACCGTCAGTGACCTCGTTAGCTTGACAGATGAAAACAGGTGGATTGTACAACATGGGATTGAAGCGTTAAAAAATACCGAACGAATGGGTCTGCACTTATTGCTTGAAAAGGCATCAGTATCCCTTGACGCAATTAGTGAGGAGACGATTGGCTTTGTGATTGGCCCGCGCTTAAATGCGCTAGGGCGTCTGCATAACGCCTCACCAGGTGTGCATCTATTATTGTCATTCGATGAAGAAGAATTGGCAGAAATTGTTGAAAATATCCAACAGACAAATAGCAAAAGACAAGAAATCGTGTCGTCTATTTTCGAATCTGCTATCAATAAAGTGAAACAGTGGGAAGAGTTGCCAGATATCATTATTTTAAATGATGATTCTTGGCATGAAGGAGTACTGGGAATTGTTGCCAGCCGTATCGTCGAAGAAACCGGGCGTCCGACTATTTTATTACACTCCAATCCGGAAACCGGGATTGCGAAAGGGTCAGGACGGAGCATTGGCTCTTTCCATCTCTTCGAAGCACTCTCAAGTTGCTCAGACTATCTTCTGAAGTTTGGTGGACACACCATGGCTGCCGGGATGAGCGTGAATACGGAAAATATTCCGCAATTACTTACGGCAATGAATGAGTATGCAGCACCTTTGCATGATGAGATAGTGAAAGGCGATTTGATTCAGATTGATGAAATATTGACACTAAGTGACGTTAACATCGATTTATTAAAGGAAATCGAATTATTACGCCCCTTTGGAACAGACAATCCTAAACCAATCTTTGGTTTTGAGGATGTCCCCGCGACAAATGTCAAAAAAATCGGTGCCGATTTGAAACATTTGAAGTTAATATTCCAATCGGAAAATGATTCGTTAGATGTTATCGGCTTTAATAAAGGTCATTTAGCAGCTCATTTGGATAATCAAAATGCTGTATCTGCCGTAGGTGAGTTGAGTATTAATACATGGCGTGATATTTCGAAGCCACAACTGCAATTAAAAGATGTCAAAGTCGATACAGCACAGTATTTCGATCGTCGGCAATCTAAGTTTGATCCTGAATCTTTAAAGCATACGAATAGCGTTTATCTCTTTTTCAATCAGAAGTTCTTTGATAAGGCGAGTGAAGAATTACCGCCTCAATCAGTTGCAGTCTTACTTGAGAGCGAGGAGGAAATCCCTGCTTTCTCTTCTGATTTGGTAAATCTTGTCATTTTAGATTGTCCAACTAATTTAGATATTTTAAGTCAGTTCCTTGCTCGTCATCCTTTTGATAATTACTTTGTATATGCATATCCGATTGACTTGATTCAAGCACAAGGGATGCCAACCAAAGATGTTTTTGCCCGTACTTACAAATATCTCTATTCTAAAAAAGATATACCAGTCAGAGAAAAAATTAATGACCTGGCAACTTTCTTAAAAATAGATAAGAATATACTGATTTTTGTGATTCAGGTGTTTTTAGAGGCAAAATTTGTTACAATTGACTACGGCGTTCTTAATCCAGTTCCGAATCCACCAAAGCAGGTTCTGACAGAGACAGCTGTCTATAAGAAACGTTATAAAAAATTGCAATCAGAAAGAATGTTCATCTATAGTTCATTCGCTGATTTATCAAACTGGTTAAAAAAATAAATAGTTTCCATACAGGAGGAAATATGATGAATTTGAAAGATTATATTACTGACGTAGTAGATTTTCCCGAAAAAGGAATTATCTTCCGCGACATCTCACCACTTATGCAAGATGGGGACGCGTATCGCTTTGCAGTAAATGAAATCGTCGAGTTTGCAAAAGATTTAGGCGTTGATAAAGTTGTTGGACCTGAAGCACGTGGATTTATGGTTGGTTGTCCAGTTGCTGTTGGCCTAGGCTGTGGCTTCGCTATGGCGCGTAAAAAGGGTAAACTTCCACGCGAAACAGTTGAAGTTGATTACGGTTTAGAGTACGGAGAAGCAACGCTTCAATTGCACTCTGACGCAGTAAAACCAGGCGAAAAAGTTCTTATCTGTGATGATTTGTTAGCTACAGGTGGAACAACGCTCGCAACAGTTGAATTAATTGAAAAGCTAGGCGGAGAAGTTGTTGGACTAGCATTCTTAATTGAATTAATGGACCTTAAAGGCCGTGACAAGATTGAGAAATACACAATTAAAACATTGATGGAATATTAATCACTAAAAAAAGCAAGAATCCCAGTTTTATAGACTGGAATTCTTGCTTTTAATTTTGTTATTGAATATGACTTCTGTATAACCCGATTACCTTACCTAATATTCTTACGTTATCAAGTATAATGGGATCCATCGTATCATTCTCGGGCTGTAAACGAATATGATTTTTTTCTTTAAAGAATCGTTTACAAGTGGCTTCATCTTCATCTGTTATAGCAATAACAATTTCGCCATTTTGTGCACTGCTTTGTTTTTTGACAATAACAGAGTCATTATTTAAAATCCCTACGTTAATCATGCTTTCTCCTCTGATGGTCAGCATGAATAAATCATCAGATATATTCTTGAAGTTTGGTGGAATAGGGAAGAAGTCGGTTGCTTCCTCAACAGCTAAAATAGGTTCTCCTGCCGTTACAACCCCGAGGAGTGGCATTTGGTCGCTTTTAATTCCTAATTTGCTGAGGCCCATGTCTGTCACTTCAATAGCACGTGGTTTAGTCGGGTCACGATAAATGAGTCCAGCTTTTTCCAAGCGCGATAAATGACCGTGAACAGTAGAAGTAGATGAAAGGTCCACAGCGTTTCCGATTTCCCGAACAGTAGGTGGATAGCCTTTTTCTTGAACTTGCGTATATATATAATTTAAAACTTGCATTTGGCGTGTATCCTTATTTCCAGCCATAACCGCATCATCTCCGTGAATTTATTTACATTTATTGTAGCATAGCAATAAATCGAAATCAAACAAACGTTCGGTTTTGTTGAAAATTATTTATTAAACGTGAGTTTCTATTTCTTTTTCTGTCAAATTCTTGTAATATAATATAATGAACAGTTTCTTAAAGAAGGAGGAGATTAAATGACTACTGGAGCTTGGATATTTATTGTTATAATAGGAATCCTTCTAGGCGCAGTTGGCGGCTTTTTCTTAGCTCGTCGTTACATGATGAACTATTTCCAAGAAAACCCACCGATTTCTGAAGATATGCTGCGTGGCATGATGATGCAAATGGGACAAAAACCATCTGAACGTAAAGTGAAGCAAATCATGGCATCAATGAAAGCACAATCTAAAGCATCTAATAAAAAAACTAAGAAATAAACTTTTTAGAATGCGGGTCATGTTACATGACTCACATTCTTTTTTTGTTTCCTGATTTCAGATAAAACCCTTGATGTAAAGGATTACGTTTTGTAGGGTAGAAACATAGAAATGATTCATTTTATTTTTTTGTTTCATTTTGTGATTTATTTAACAAACTAAAAACGGAGGTAATGTGATGAAAGCTATTGTTGCTACGGAAAATCGAGAAGCAAAGGTAATTGAAAAGGATTTGAGAGAGCTTCGGAGTGGTGAAGCACTTCTAGATATGGAATGCTGTGGTGTTTGTCATACTGATATGCATGTTAAAAATGCAGACTTTGGGGATGTAACGGGTCGGGTATTGGGCCACGAAGGAATTGGTGTTGTAAAAGAGGTAGCTGAAGGAGTAACATCTTTAAAACCCGGGGACAGAGCGAGTGTTGCCTGGTTCTTCGAAGGATGTGGCCATTGTGAATATTGCGTAACTGGTAGAGAAACACTGTGTCGCAGTGCTAAAAACTCAGGTTACAGCGTTGATGGCGGGATGTCCGAACAATGTATTGTGACTGCAGACTACGCTGTTAAAGTACCGGACAATTTATCCTCTGCTGCAGCAAGTAGTATTACGTGTGCAGGCGTTACAACCTACAAGGCGATTAAAGTTTCTAATACACAGGCTGGGGATTGGATCATTATTTCCGGAATGGGTGGACTGGGTAACTTAGCCCTTCAATATGCCAAGAATGTTTTTAATTTAAAAGTTATTGCCGTAGATATTAACGAAGCGCAATTGGATTTCGCCAAAGAGATGGGTGCAGATATTTGTATTAATCCGTTAAACGAAGATTTAGCGAAAGTCGCCCAAGAAAAAGTGGGTGGGGCACATGTAGCGGTCGTTACAGCAGTTGGCAAGGCAGCCTTTAATGCAGCTGTTGATGCTGTAAGAGCGGGCGGAACGATTGTAGCAGTTGGTTTGCCTGTAGAATCCATGGATTTAAGTATTCCGCGTTTAGTTCTGGACGGCATTCAAGTAATTGGTAGTTTAGTAGGAACACGCCAAGACTTGAAAGAATCTTTCCAATTTGCAGCTGAAGGGAAAGTTGTTCCAAAATTCGAAATGAGATCCATGGAAGATATCAATGATATCTTTACAGAGATGGAAGAGGGTAAAATCAAAGGCCGGATGGTTATTGACTTGAAAAATACATAAGAGAATATCAAAAAGAAGTGACCATAGCGGTCACTTCTTTTTGAATTCATGTACGAAATCAGGATTTATTTCTTTATCAAGACGCGCAAATGATTGCTCGAGCTCTAAATCAATCTCGGCCATTTTTTCTCGTGGCATTCTGCCTTCTGGAATTTGAATGATATCTCCAAAACGAACAACTGCTTTTTGACGCTTCAATAAGTCCTTGAATGTAAAAGGTCCTTGGAAAACAACTGGTACAATCGGAACTTTAGCCATCCGGGCGATTGTTGTAGTGCCACCTTTTACAGCAGCATCATAACGTGTACCCGTAGAAAAGATAAAGAAGTTCAAATTTCCTTCCTTCAGAACGGAAACAGGGTGCTTAATTGCACTTGGACCCGGATTCGCACGGTCAACAGGGAATGCATTCATTTTTCTCAAAAGAAAATTAACAAATTTGTTATCGAATAATTCTTTTTTAGCCATAGTTGTATATCTATGCGGGTAAGCCGCAATCGCAATAAAAACAGGGTCCAACCAACTGCGATGGGGTGCAGCCAACACATAGGTTGTACCTTCAGGCAGTTTTTCTTTATTTTGGGCGTGGATACGACCATTGAGTATAAGTAATAAAAAATGAACAAAACGAATGACGAAATTATAGAACATACTGGAATACCTCCAAGTGAATTAATAATGTCTAGTATGCGGTATATTTATTGTTTTTTCAAGATTGCAGAAATCATTTTTTGTCAGCTTGCAGCAAAGAAAAAAGTTTCTGAAAAAATACTTGCATTTTTTTTGAGACCTAGTATAATTGATTACGGTGCTTAAGCACTAAATTTCACACCATAGTTGATATGAGAGTGGGTGCTCCTCAGGGAGTCTCTTTTATAGTTGATGCTATGGGAGGAAAAAATAAAACCAATATGGAGGAATAAATCATGGCAGTTATCTCAATGAAACAATTGCTTGAAGCAGGTGTTCACTTCGGTCACCAGACACGTCGTTGGAACCCAAAAATGAAACAATATATCTTTACAGAAAGAAACGGTATCTACATCATTGATCTACAAAAGACAGTGAAATTGGTAGACAACGCATATAACTACATGCGCGATATCGCTGAAGACGGCGGAGTAGCTCTATTCGTAGGTACTAAAAAACAAGCTCAAGATTCAATCAAAGATGAAGCTATCCGTTCTGGTCAATACTTCGTTAACCACCGTTGGTTAGGTGGAACTTTGACTAACTGGGATACAATCCAAAAACGTATCAAACGTTTGAAAGATATCGAAAGAATGTCTGAAGACGGTACTTTCGAACTACTTCCTAAAAAAGAAGTTGGTATCTTAGTTAAAGAACAAGAACGTCTAGAAAAATTCTTAGGCGGAATTAAAGATATGCCAAGAATTCCAGATGTAATGTTCATCGTTGACCCAAGAAAAGAAAGAATCGCTGTTCAAGAAGCTCACAAACTAAACATTCCTATCGTTGCTATGGTTGATACTAACTGTGATCCAGACGAAATTGATGTTGTAATCCCATCTAACGACGATGCAATTCGTGCGGTTAAATTGATTACTGCTAAAATGGCTGATGCTTTCATCGAAGGAAACCAAGGTGCAGACCAAGAAGTTGAAGAAGCTTTTGCTTCTAAGACAGACGAAGCAACTTCATTAGAAGAAATCGTTGAAGTTGTTGAAGGCGACAACGCTTAAGACTGAACTTTTAATGGTTTAACATGATGAATCAAATGGCTGTCTCATAAATAAGAAAGATATTGCAGCAAAAGCCAGCATCTCTCTATTTTTGAGGCAGCTTTTTATATGAATACATATACAACAGGAGGATTTTTATAATGGCACAAATTTCAGCAAAATTAGTTAAAGAATTACGTGATATGACTGGCGTTGGTATGATGGACGCTAAACGCGCACTTGTAGCTGTAGAAGGCGACATGGAAGCAGCAGTAGATTACCTACGTGAAAACGGAATGGCAAAGGCAGCTAAAAAAGCTGACCGTATTGCTGCTGAAGGACTAGCTAACGTTTCTGTTGACGGCAACACTGCTGTTGTTGTAGAAATCAACGCTGAGACAGACTTCGTTGCTAAAAACGACCAATTCCAAGGTTTAGTTAAATCAGTTACAGACTTATTGGCTGCTAATAAACCAGCTGACATGGAAGCTGCTTTGGCATTGCCAACTGAAGAAGGAACATTGAACGAAACAATCCAAACAGCAACAACTAAAATCGGAGAAAAAATTTCTCTACGTCGTTTCGAAATCGTTGAGAAAACTGATTCTCAATCTTTCGGAGCTTACCTACACCAAGGTGGACGTATTGCTGTATTGACTGTTCTTGAAGGTGCTGACGAAGAAACAGCTAAAGATATTGCTATGCACGTAGCTGCAATCAACCCTAAATATGTTTCTCGTGAACAAGTTCCTGCTGAAGTTGTAGAACATGAGAAAAAAGTTCTTACAGAACAAGCTTTGAATGAAGGCAAACCCGCAAACATCGTTGAAAAAATGATCGTTGGACGTTTGAACAAATTCTTAGCAGAAATCTCATTGAATGACCAACCATTTGTTAAAGATCCTGATATGACTGTAGCGAAATTCGCTGAAGCTAAAAAAGGTTCTGTATTGTCATTCGTACGTTTTGAAGTAGGCGAAGGTCTAGAAAAACGTCAAGAAAACTTCGCTGAAGAAGTAATGAGCCAAATTAAAAAATAATAAGCTTAAGAGTAGCCTGGGGCAAATGTCTCAGGCTTTCTCACTATACTGATAAAAGTTTGCAACTATACAATGGAGGATTAAATTATCATGGGTCAACCAAAATATAAACGCGTCATTTTAAAACTAAGCGGGGAAGCTTTGGCTGGAGTAGCTGGTTTTGGGATCAATCCACCAGTCATTAAAGAAATGGTGAAAGAAATCAAGGATATTCATAAACTTGGTATCGAAATCGCAATTATTGTTGGCGGCGGAAACATTTGGCGTGGAACGACAGGCGCTGAAATGGGAATGGAACGCGCTCAAGCTGATTATATGGGAATGTTGGCTACCGTAATGAACTCATTGGCATTGCAAGATGTTCTTGAAAATGAAGGTGTACCAACCCGTGTACAAACTTCAATTGAAATGAGACAAGTAGCTGAACCATATATCCGTAGAAAAGCAATGCGTCATTTAGAAAAAGGCCGCGTCGTAATTTTCGCTGGTGGTACTGGTAATCCGTACTTCTCTACAGACACAACAGCAGCTCTACGTGCAGCAGAAATTGGTGCAGACGTAATCTTAATGGCTAAGAATAATGTAGATGGTGTTTACTCAGCTGATCCGAAAAAAGATGCAAATGCTGTTAAGTTTACTGAATTAACACATTTGGATGTCATTTCAAAAGGACTACAAGTGATGGATTCAACTGCTAGTTCATTAAGCATGGATAATGATATTCCTTTAGTTGTCTTTAATATGAATGTACCTGGTAACATTCTTCGTGTTATAATGGGAGATGAGATTGGAACAACTGTTAGGGGGAATAAATAGTTATGAAAGATATTTTAAATAATGCAACTGACCGTATGAAAAAGGCTGAAGCATCATTAGAACGTGAGCTAGGTTCAATTCGTGCAGGCGTAGCAAACGCAAGTTTATTGGATCGTATTGAAGTTGAATATTACGGTGCTTTAACACCTGTAAATCAGCTTGCTTCAATCAATATTCCAGAAGCAAGAATGCTTACAATCACACCTTACGATAAATCAAGCTTGGGTGATATTGAACGTGCCATTTACCAAAGTGATTTAGGTATCAGTCCAACAAACGACGGTACTTTAATTCGTTTAGTAATCCCAGCTTTGACAGAAGAAAGAAGAAAAGACTTAGCTAAACTTGTAGGTAAAAATAGCGAAAACGCTAAAGTCGCTGTCCGTAATATTCGTCGTGACGCTATGGATGCTTTGAAGAAAGCTGAGAAGAGTGGCGATATTTCTGAAGACGAGTTGCACGTTAACGAGAAAAAAGTTCAAGAGTTGACAGATGCAAGTACTAAGAGAATCGATGAAATTGCAGCCAAAAAAGAAACTGAATTGTTAGATAAGTAATCATTAGCTAGAGGGGCTGGGAGTTATTTCCCGGCCCTTTTATGTTTGCGAATAGCTGCTCTTGCATTCCTATTAAAAGGCAAAAAGCCATATAATTTAACAAACAAATAAGCTATTACCAGTTGGTAAACATGCGATTGTCTGCTAAAATGAAATGAGTTAACTAGGTGAAAGTAGGTATAATAATGGCTCTTTTCGATAAAAAAAAATCCTACCAGCTGGATAAAAATGGAATAATTCCTTCTCATATCGCTATTATCATGGATGGTAATGGACGCTGGGCGAAAAAAAGAATGATGCCGCGTATATACGGGCACAAAGAGGGAATGAACACAGTAAAAAAAATTGCTTTACATGCCGATAGCTTGGGTGTAAAAGTTTTAACACTATATGCATTCTCGACAGAGAATTGGAAACGACCAGAAGAGGAAGTCTCCTTTTTGATGAATTTACCCATTGATTTCTTTGATGTCTTTATGCCTGAGCTCAAGGCCAATAATATCCGTGTCAACGTCATTGGATGGGAAGATCAGCTTCCGAAACATACCAAAGAAAAAGTCATGGATGCTGTCGACCAAACAAAAAATAATACGGGTATGGTATTAAATTTCGCATTAAATTATGGTTCACGTCAAGAAATCACACAAGTTGTGAAGGCAGTAGCTGAAAAAATTTCCAATGACGAGCTTTCAGTGGATGAAGTGACAGAAGAATATATTTCTAATGCTTTATTTACTGGAGATTTGGGAGAGATGCGTGATCCAGAATTACTAATCCGCACAAGTGGCGAATTAAGAATTAGTAATTTTCTTCTCTGGCAAATTGCATACAGTGAACTTTACTTCACTGATGAATTTTGGCCTGATTTCAGTGCGGAATCATTAGAAAAAGCTGTAGCCGATTATCAGAAACGTCATCGTCGCTATGGCGGATTGTGAGGTTGGATAAATGAAAACAAGATTCATAACTGCATTATTAGCATTATTAGTTTTTATACCTATTGTTTGGTACGGTTCACTACCTTTATTAATGGGGACAATTGCTCTGGGGTTAGTGGCTATGTCTGAAATATTTATGATGAAAAAAATTCCTTTCTTTAGTTTAATCGGTCTTTTCACATCATTCATTACGATTTTAATTATTTTACCGGACCATTACCTGACGACGCTATTGCCAGGATTGGGAATTTGGCATATTTACTTTATTTATGCGATGTCACTGTTGGTCATGACGGTTCTTTCAAATAATACCTTTACTTTTGATGATGCAGGTGTGCTTTTGTTGGCATCTTTGTATATTGGAACAGGTTTCCACTTTTTTTATCAAACTGCAGAATTAGGTTTCTGGATGGTTATGTTTGTCATGACAATTATCTGGGCTACGGATGTCGGCGCCTATCTGACTGGTATGCGTTTCGGTAAGAATAAATTGGCACCAATCATTAGCCCGAACAAATCGATTGAAGGGGCAATTGGAGGCATTTTAACTGCCGTTGTTGTTGGAATCATTTACTTGCAATTCTATAATCCGTTTAACCTTTCGATCCCTGTTGCCATCCTATTAATTGTTCTGTCATCTATCATTGGACAATTAGGTGATTTGACTGAGTCCGCTTATAAACGTTATTTTGGCGTTAAGGATTCTGGTAAGATTTTGCCAGGTCATGGAGGGATTTTGGATCGGTTTGACAGCACGCTTTTCGTTATGCCGTTATTCCAAATTGTTTTACTTTTCGTTTAATACGCTCAGATAGAAGAGGATGTGCTTTCTTTGTTACAAACAATTCTGATTTTTTTAATTATATTTAGTATCTTAGTGATTATTCATGAGTTTGGTCATTTCTATTTCGCTAAGAAAGCAGGTATTCTTGTTCGTGAGTTTGCAATTGGCATGGGTCCAAAAGTTTTTTCCACTCGTAAAAATGGTACGACTTATACGGTCCGGTTGCTTCCTCTGGGTGGCTACGTTCGTATGGCCGGATACGGCGACGACGAAACCGAACTGAGAGCAGGAATGTTAGTCAAAATTTTAGTGGATGAGAATGAGATGATTACAAATATTGACTTGAGTGATAAAGACCAATTGGAAGGTATACCAATGGAGTTAGTCGCTTATGATTTGGATGAAGCAATGTACTTGGAAGGAAATATCGCAGGGCGTACTGGTCTCGTCCGGTACTATGTTGACCGTGAGGCATTAATCACAGAGGCAGACGGCACACAGGTGCAAGTCGCTCCCCTGGATGTTCAATTCCAATCAGCACCGCTTGGCGAACGTATGATGACCAATTTTGCTGGTCCAATGAATAACTTTATTCTCGGTGTTATTATTTTTACAATTCTTGCTTTTGTGCAAGGTGGAGTGTCGGTCAATGACAGTGTTCTGGGTGAAATCGAGCAAGGTGGGCCCGCTCAAGCAGCAGGTTTATCCAAAGGCGATGAGATTCTTGCTATTGAGGGTGAGAAAGTAGGCAGTTGGAGTGAACTGATTACAATTATTCAACAAAATCCAGAAAAAAACCTTACCTTTACTGTTCAATCAGAAGACCAAGAATCATCTGAGGATATGACTGTTACACCAAGAAAAGTTGTGAGTGAAGAGGGCGTGGAATACGGACAAATTGGGGTCTACCAAGCATTTGACTCATCTCTCAAAGGGAAGTTGATGGCTGGCTTCATCCAGACGTGGACGATTATTACGTCGATATTCGGCTTGGTTCTCTCAATGTTCACACGTGGCTTTGATATCAATGCTTTTGGCGGCCCGCTAGCGATTTATGCAGCGACTGAAGAAGTTGCCAGTTATGGTTTTATGAGTATCATTAGTTTCCTAGGTTATTTAAGTGTCAACTTAGGAACAGTGAACCTGTTCCCAATACCTGCCCTAGACGGCGGGAAGTTGATATTAAACCTGATTGAAGGGATTCGTGGCAAACCATTGGAACCCGAAAAAGAAGGCATCATTACGGTAGTAGGCGTTGTCTTATTACTTATCTTGATGGTCTTAATTACTTGGAATGATATTCAACGTTTCTTTTTAGGTTAATAAACAACTGAGAAATTCAAAGACTTCATTTTAGAATTCTTTGGATTTTTCTTGGTTTATGATAGAAAGTAGGTTAAAGAGTGAATAAGAAAGAATTGTTTCAAACCTTAATGGAGCAAATAAACCTTCATCACGAACCACAGTATCAAGAGTATTTCGTCGATGGAGAAGTCGAACAAGTTTTGGTCTATAAAAAAGCGAAACAATGGGTGTTTGTCTTGAATTTCAATGACATTCTCCCATTTCAAGTTTTTCAGGACGTCCTAAACCGTTTGAAAGTATCTTTTAATCATGTAGCTGAAGTTGATTTGCGAATTAAAACCATACAGCCGAAATTAACAGATGAGAAAATTTCCGATTATTGGCAAACTGCTGTTGAGAGAAGTAATATTTCGTCTCCTGTTGTCACGGACATTCTGCGTAAAAGTGCACCAAAAATTGCGAACGGCATTGTCACATTAAATTTAGCAAATGAAATAACTAAGAATCATTTAAAAGATAATTATTTAGGTATTATTCAGCAAAATTTTAGTATCCTGGGTTTTCCAGAATTCCGAGTTCAACTAGAGATTAATAAAGAAGCGTCTGACAAGATGCACCAAGCTTATTTGGAGCGCAAGCAAGAACAAGAAGATATATTAATTAAACAAGCAGAGAAGACACTCGCTAACCAAGAAGCACAGCAATCAAAACGTGCTGAAAACGGTGGGGGCGATGGCGCTATCCAGTTGGGTAATCGTATCCCGGAGAAAGAAGAAATTAGACAGATGATTACCATTACGGAAGAAGAACGGTCTGTTGTTGTTCAAGGGAATATTTTCGACAGCGAAGTGCGTGAATTACGCTCTGGTAGAAAACTGTTAATTTTCAAAGTAACCGACTACACATCATCTTTTAGTGTCAAAATGTTCTCCAACAATGAACAAGATGAAATGGCTTTTGAACGCATCAAAAAAGGTAAATGGGTGAAAGTCCGGGGAAATGTTCAAGAAGACACCTTTATGCGTGATCTTGTTCTGAATGCGCGTGACGTCAATGAAGTTCAAATGGCAGAACGAAAAGACCGTGCACCCGAAGATGAAAAGAGAGTGGAATTACATTTGCACTCCAATATGAGTCAAATGGATGCTATCAATTCTGTCACCGATTATGTGGCCCAAGCAGCGAAGTGGGGGCATAAAGCGATTGCGATTACTGACCATGCCGGGGCCCAAGCCTTTCCGGATGCCCATGCTGCTGGTAAAAAGCATGGCGTGAAGATTTTGTACGGAATTGAAGCAAATATCGTGGATGACGGCGTACCAGTCGCTTATAACCCCAGCCGTCGTGAGTTAGCCGAGGATACTTATGTTGTCTTCGACGTGGAAACTACCGGCTTATCAGCGGTCTATGACAAAATCATTGAATTGGCCGCAGTTAAAATGTACAAAGGAAATGTCATTGATACCTTTGAAGCGTTTATTAACCCTGGCGTACCTTTGTCCCAATTGATTATTAATTTAACCGGTATTACGGACAATATGTTGAAAGACGCACCTTCAGAGGCAGCGGTTATTCCCAAATTTAAAGAGTTTTGTGAGGACGCAATATTAGTCGCCCATAATGCTTCTTTTGATATGGGCTTCATTAATAAAGCTTACGAACACGTAGGATTACCGGAAGCACATAATCCGGTAATTGATACGTTGGAATTATCACGCTTCTTGCATCCACAACTAAAATCCCACCGTCTAAATACATTGGCGAAAAGATACAATGTTAGTTTGGAACAGCATCACCGCGCTGTATTCGATGCGGAGACTACGGGTCATTTATGTTGGATATTCTTAAAAGAAGCAAAAGAAGACCACAATATTTTATATCATGACGAATTAAATAATGGTGTCGGCCGTGGCGATTCCTACAAACAAGCACGTCCCTTTCATGCGACAATCTTAGCGAAAAACCAAGCCGGATTAAAAGATCTCTTTAAGCTAATCAGTGCATCCAATGTAAATTATTTCTACCGAAATGCTCGTATTCCCCGCAGTTTACTGATTGAGTCCCGAGAAAATTTACTCATAGGATCAGCCTGTAGCAGCGGAGAAATATTCGAAGCCATGATGCAAAAGGGGAAAGAAGAAGCAACCGAGCGCGCAAAATTCTATGACTACATTGAAGTAATGCCAAAAGGAATCTACAAACCGCTGATTGACAGAGAACTCGTCAAAACAGAAGCAGATCTAGAAGAAATTATTCAGGAAATAGTCGAAATTGGAAACGAACTGGATAAACCAGTAGTAGCTACAGGTAATACCCATTATTTAAACAGAGAAGATGCAATTTACCGAGAGATTCTGTTGGGTTCATTAAAGATAAATCAAGGTAAACAGCTCCATCTTCCCGAAGCGCATTTCCGAACAACAGATGAAATGTTGCAAGATTTCAATTTCTTGGGTGCAGATGTTGCGAAACAAATTGTCGTCACTAATCCAAATCTGTTAGCAGACGCCATAGAAGAAACGACACCGATTAAGAGTGAACTGTATACGCCAAATATCGAGGGCGCAAATGATGAAATAACGAAGTTATCCTATGACGAAGCAAAACGCCTATATGGTGAAGAGTTACCAGAAATCGTAGAGAAAAGGCTAGAAAAAGAGTTGAAAAGTATTATTGGTAATGGTTTTGCCGTTATCTATCTTATCTCTCAAAAGTTAGTACTGAAAAGTAATCAAGATGGTTACTTAGTAGGGTCAAGGGGATCAGTTGGATCCAGTTTTGTAGCGACGATGACAGGGATTACGGAAGTAAACCCATTACCGCCGCATTACCGTTGTCGAAACTGCCATTACAGTCACTTTATTCAAGATGGTTCAATCGGTTCTGGTTATGACTTGGAAGATAAGGCTTGTCCAGAGTGTGGAACAAACCTTGATAAAGATGGTCAGGATATCCCGTTTGAGACGTTCCTAGGTTTCTATGGAGATAAAGTTCCCGATATCGACTTGAACTTCTCAGGCGAATATCAAGCAAAAGCCCATGCTTATACGAAAGTTTTATTCGGGGAAGACTATGTTTTCCGGGCTGGAACAATCGGTACAGTGGCGGATAAGACGGCCTTTGGTTATGTGAAGGGCTATGAACGTGATCACGGTAAAAACTATTCCTCTGCAGAAATTGATCGCTTGGCAAAAGGATGTACCGGCGTTAAACGGACAACCGGCCAGCATCCGGGGGGATTATTGTTATTCCCGACTATATGGATGTGTATGATTTTACTCCGATCCAGTTCCCGGCAGATGATCAGTCGTCAGAATGGAAAACAACGCACTTTGACTTCCATTCTATTCACGACAACGTTTTGAAACTAGATATTCTGGGTCACGATGATCCGACGATGATTCGGATGCTTCAAGACTTATCCGGCATTGATCCCGTTACGATTCCACCAAATGACCCGGAAGTTATGAAGATATTCAGTGGCACGGAAGTTCTGGGTGTTAAACCCGAGCAAATTTTTAGTAAGACGGGGACATTGGGAGTGCCGGAATTCGGTACCCGGTTCGTACGTCAAATGTTAGAACAAACGAAGCCGAATACATTTGCGGAATTATTACAAATTTCCGGTCTTTCACATGGGACCGATGTGTACTTGGGGAATGCCGAAGTTTTAATCCGTGAGAATGATATTCCACTGGCTGACGTTATCGGCTGTCGTGATGATATTATGGTTTACTTAATCTATCATGGTCTTGAAGATGGCTTGGCATTTAACATTATGGAAAGTGTACGTAAAGGGAAAGGGATACCGGATGACTGGCAAGCAGAAATGCGTGAGAAGAAAATTCCTGAATGGTATATTCAATCCTGTCTGAAGATTAAGTATATGTTCCCGAAAGCCCATGCGGCAGCTTATGTCTTAATGGCATTGCGCGTTGCTTATTTCAAAGTCCATGATCCACTTCTTTACTACGCTGCTTACTTCTCTGTTCGTGCCTATGATTTCGATCTGGTGGCGATGTCACAAGGGAAAGAAGCAATCAAAGTTCAAATGAAAGAAATTATGGATAAAGGCTTGGATGCATCGGTTAAAGAAAAGAACTTACTAACGGTTCTAGAAATTGCCAATGAAATGGTTGAACGGGGCTACGAATTTAAAATGGTCGACATTTATAAGTCAGATGCAAAAGACTTCATCATTGAAGAGAATAGCTTGCTCGCACCGTTTAGAGCTATAAATGGACTCGGCGAAAACGTTGCGAAGCAAATTGTGATTGCCCGTGAAGAGCAACCTTTCTTGTCTAAAGAAGATTTAGCGACACGCGGAAAAGTTTCAAAAACGATTATCGAATACATGGATGAGAATGGTGTTTTAGAAGGCCTGCCCGATGAAAACCAATTGTCCCTTTTCGATTTTTAATTAATAAGCCTTATAAACAGCGGATTTGTTGCAAATTTGATGTTTTTGGTGTATGATTATTAAAGAAATAAACTTTGGAGGGAGTGAGCGGCAACGCTCGCTCTTTTTAACGCATATGACCAGAATTTAGGTAGATATGTACATATTAAAGGGAGGGTTTTTGTGAGCCGAGTAATTGATATTGTAAAAGAAGTAGTCTCACCAATCGTTGACAGTCAGAATTTCGAACTAGTAGACATTGAATTTTTGAAAGAAGGCAAAAATTGGTTTTTACGTGTATACATTGACAAACCAGGCGGAATTGACATAGAAGAATGTGCTTGGGTAAGTGAACAGTTGAGTGAAAAAATGGATGAATTGGAGACTGATCCAATTCCGCAAGCCTATTTCTTGGAAGTATCCTCACCGGGAGCCGAGCGCCCTTTGAAAACAGAAGAAGATTATTTGAAGGCGATTGGTAGTTACGTCCATCTGTCTTATTATCAAGCCATTGAAGGCGAAAAATTCCATGAAGGTACGTTACTATCCGTTTCGGATGATACCGTCGAATTAGAATTTATGATTAAAACACGTAAAAAAGTAATTGCCATTCCTCGCGATAAAGTAGCTAAAGCGCGCTTGGCGATTAAATTTTAAAGACTAGCAAGGAGTGAGTAAAAGAATGAACAAAGAGATGCTGACTGCTCTTGATATTTTAGAAAAAGAAAAAGGTATTTCCAAAGAAATTGTTACAAGTGCTTTGGAAGCTGCCCTTGTATCTGCTTATAAGCGTAACTACGGTCAAGCGCAAAACGTTGAAGTTCTTTTTGATACAAAAACAGGCGATATTCATGTCTATTCCGTAAAAGAAGTTGTTGAAATGGTATTCGACTCAACTCTGGAAGTAAGCCTTGAAGAAGCTCTAGCAATCAATAAAGCTTATGAACTAGATGACAAGATCCGTTTTGAAGTAACACCAAAAGACTTCGGTCGTATTGCTGCACAAACAGCAAAACAAGTTATTATGCAACGTATCCGTGAAGCTGAACGCAGTATCATCTATGATGAGTTCATTGCATACGAAAATGATATCTTAAACGGTGTCGTTGAACGTCAAGATTCACGTTATATCTACGTAAACCTTGGAAAGATTGAAGCAGTTTTAGCGAAGCAAGAGCAAATTCCTGGTGAAGTATACGAAGCACATGACCGTATCAAAGTGTATGTGACGAAAGTTGAGAACACTTCAAAAGGCCCGCAAGTCTATGTAAGTAGAAGCCATCCGGATCTATTGAAACGTTTATTCGAACAAGAAATACCTGAAATTTATGATGGTGTTGTCGAAATCGTTTCGATTGCCAGAGAAGCAGGCGACCGTTCGAAAGTTGCTGTACGCTCACGCGACGAAAACATTGATCCAGTTGGAACGTGTGTTGGTCCTCGTGGTCAACGTGTACAAGCAATTGTTAACGAACTACGCGGAGAAAATATGGATATTGTTGAGTGGAATGAAGATCCTGCAACTTATATTGGAAATGCTTTGAACCCTGCACAAGTGATTCAAGTTGATTTCCATCCTGAAAACAATAGCTGTACGGTTGTTGTTCCTGACTATCAATTGTCATTAGCAATTGGTAAAAAAGGTCAAAATGCACGTTTAGCTGCTAAATTAACAGGTTTCAAGATTGATATTAAATCAGAAACAGATTACCACCGTATGTTAATCGCTTCTGACTTGGCTGTGGAAGAAACGGAAGAATTCATCGAGGAACTTGAAGAAGCGACAGAAGCTGAACAAATTCTAGAAATGGACGAAATCGGAGAAAACATTTTGGATGCAGATGAAGTTGAGGAATTGATTTCTGAAGTTGAACTTGATCCTGAACAAGACTACAGTGAATTGTTGGAAGAATCTGAACAATAAGAGGTGACAACTGGTGAAGAAGAAAAAAATACCTATGCGTCGTTGTATTGTTTCCAACGAAATGAAACCGAAGAAAGAAATGTTGCGCATTGTTAAGACACCAGAAGGAGAACTTGCAATTGATCCGACTGGTAAGAAAAATGGTCGCGGGGCATATGTCTCAATGGAACCTGAATTGGTTGAAAAGGCACAGAAAAATCGTGCGTTTGACAAACAATTCGATATGGTCGTAGAAGAATCTTTTTACAAAGAACTTTACGATTATGTGGCTCACCAGAAAGCTAGGAGTTTATTATAATGACGCCACAAGATAAGCAATTAAATTTGCTAGGTATGGCTGTTAGAGCCGGAAGATTAATCACCGGCGAAGAATTAACAGTTAAAGCCATTCAAAGAAATGAAGCAAAACTTGTTGTTGTTGCGAGCGATGCGAGTGACAATACAAGAGAAAAGCTAACCAACAAGTGTAAGTATTATAATGTTCCGCTAGATATTGCATTTACTGCTGATGATATTAGTGCAGCAATCGGAAAAAGCCGTTCGATTTGTGCCTTTACTGATAAAGGTTTTGCAAAAAGTTATCTTAAATTGAAAGGAACGAATAATATGGAATAGGTAGGTGAGGACAGTGGGGACGAAAAAAGTCTACGAATTTGCGAAAGAGCATAATGTTTCTAGTAAAGAACTTATGCAAAAAGCGAAAGATGTTGGAATTAACTTTCAAAGCCATATGTCAATAATGGGAGATGAGGATATTAATAAGATGAATAAAGCAATGAATAATAACAATGGAGCGCAAGGGAATAAAACGACTAAACCTGCTCAAGGGCAAGGTACTCCAAAACCAAAACAAACGAACCGTCCAACGACTTCTCAAGCGCCAGCTAAGAAGACTGCTGGAGAAGCAACGACTTCAACGACGAACACAAATCGTTCAGCAAGTAAGCCAGCTGCTAACCGTGGTCCACAAGGGCAAGGCCAAAACAGAACACAAGGTGGCGGATACAAAGGTAACAACAAAGGCGGCTTTAACAAACGCGGTAACCGTAACAACCGTAATAAGAACCGTACGCCAAAAGCACCGGTTCCACAAAGAAAATTCCGTGAATTACCAGAAGTATTTGTTTATACAGAAGGTATGAACATTCAGGATGTTGCTAAGAAACTTCACCGTGAGCCAGCAGAAATCATCAAAAAATTGTTTATGATGGGAATTGTTGCAACACAAAACCAACCACTTGACTCTGAAACGCTTGAACTAATCGCAACCGATTACGGAATCGACTCAGAAGAAAAAGTAGAAGTTGATATCTCAGACTTGTTAGTGCATTTTGAGAGTGAAAGTGATGAAGAAGAATCAGTAACACGTCCACCAGTTGTAACAATCATGGGACACGTTGACCATGGTAAAACAACATTGCTGGATTCCTTACGCAATACAAAAGTAAGCTTGAGTGAAGCGGGCGGTATTACGCAACATATTGGTGCATACCAAGTTCAAGTAGACGGCAAGCCAATTACATTCTTGGATACTCCTGGTCACGCGGCGTTTACGACAATGCGTGCACGTGGGGCAGACATTACTGATATTACAATTATTGTTGTTGCAGCTGATGACGGGGTAATGCCTCAAACAGTTGAAGCAATCAACCATGCGAAAGCAGCGGATGTTCCAATTATTGTTGCAGTGAACAAAATTGACAAACCAACTGCGAATCCTGAACGTGTTATGCAAGAATTAACTGAATACGGGCTAATCCCTGAAGCTTGGGGCGGCGAAACTATTTTTGTTAATATCTCTGCTAAATTTGGTGAGGGTATCGAAGAATTGTTGGAAATGATTGTGTTGGTTTCTGAAGTTCAAGAACTGAAAGCAAACCCTAATCGTTTGGCTGTTGGTAGTGTAATTGAAGCACGTCTTGACAAATCGAAAGGTCCTATTTCAACGCTTCTTGTCCAACAAGGAACACTGAAAATCGGTGATCCAATCGTAGTCGGAAACACATTCGGTCGTGTTCGGGTTATGCTGAACGATCAAGGACGTCGTGTTAAAGTTGCGACACCATCTACACCTGTTGAAATTACGGGATTAAACGAAGCACCACAAGCTGGTGATTTGTTTGCTGTATTCGAAGACGAAAAAACAGCTCGTTCTGTTGGTGAAGAAAGAGCATCACGTGCACAACAAGAGTCACGTTCGAAACAAAACCGCGTTACAATTGATAACTTGTTCTCAAGCTTGAGCGAGGGCGACTTGAAAGAAGTTGCTGTTATCATCAAAGGTGACGTACAAGGTTCTGTTGAAGCTTTGGCAGGAAGTCTACAAAAAATTGAAGTGGAAGGCGTACGCGTTCGTATCATCCACTCAGCAGTAGGTGCGATTAACGAAAGTGA
The DNA here is from genome assembly GCF_011299095.1 of Jeotgalibaca porci. Classification (NCBI taxonomy): domain Bacteria; kingdom Bacillati; phylum Bacillota; class Bacilli; order Lactobacillales; family Carnobacteriaceae; genus Jeotgalibaca; species Jeotgalibaca porci. The sequence continues at coordinate 92,061 of NZ_CP049889.1, forward strand.
CGTTACACTTGCAGCAGCAAGTAATGCGATCATGATTGGTTTCAACGTACGTGCAACACCGCAAGCTCAAGTACAAGCAGATCAAGAAAACGTAGATATTCGTCTACACCGTATTATCTATAACGCAATCGACGAAATCGAAACAGCGATGAAAGGGATGCTTGACCCTGAGTACGAAGAAAAAATCACAGGACAAGTTCAAATCCGTGAAACATTTACAGTTTCTAAAGTTGGTACAATCGGTGGTGGATTCGTTATTGACGGAGTCATCAAACGTAGCAGTCAAGTCCGCGTTATTCGTGATAACATTGTTATCTACGATGGCGAATTGGCAAGCTTGAAACGCTTCAAAGATGACGTTCGTGAAGTTAAGAACGGTTTTGAATGTGGTTTGATGGTTGAAAACTATAATGATATCCGCGTTGACGATGTGATTGAAGCATATGAAATGGTTGAAATCGTTAGAAAATAATCCGTTTTGTATAGGAGTGAATAAACATGGCTAACTACAGAGCTGGAAGAATTAAACAAGAAATTCTTCGCGAAGTGAATGACATTTTAAATAAAAATGTTAAAGACCCACGTGTCCAAGATGTTACATTAACGGACGCAGAAGTTACTGGAGATTTACAAATTGCAACGTTGTACTACAGTACATTAAGTGATTTAGCCAGTGAACGTCAAAAAGTGCAACAAGGTTTGGAAAAAGCGACAGGGATTGTTCGTAAAGAATTGGGCTCACGCTTATCCGTATACCGCACACCTGAAATCATTTTCAAACGTGATGAATCAATCGATTACGGTAACCGTATCGAAGAATTAATCCGGAAAATGAAAGAAGAAGAACTAGACTAAACATCTAAATATCAAATGGTTCACATCGTCCCAACTGGGATTGTGTGAACCATTTTTTTCGTGCCGGATATGCTAAAATATAAGATAGAGACAACGAGATGAAGGAGGTTGGTATATGTGAGTCTACAATTTATAATTGGTCCCCAAACTGCAAATAAACGAGACGCTTATATTACAGATATCAAAAATACAATGGAACAAAAGCCAAATGCCAAGTTTTTTATTATTGTTCCCGAACATGCCAAATTCGAAGGTGAAACAACCATACTAAACGACTTATGGCAGCGAGAAAAAAATCCAAATCAGACTTTCATGGGTTCGATTAATCTGCAAGTATTCAGTTTTAGCCGGTTGGCTTGGTACTTCTTGAAAGATAAGCAAATCTATCAGCATAAGCAACTGAGTGATGCGGGAATGGCGATGCTTCTGCGGAAGATACTTTTAGACAATCGCGAAGAACTCATTCTATTTCGTAAAGAAGTTGATAAAAAAGGATTTATTGAGCAGCTAATTACATTATTCAAAGAATTTTCTTCAGGCAATATCAGTGCCGAAGATTTACAACAGACCCTGGAAAGTAAGGATACCTCGGTTAAGTTCTTTGATCAAAAGACCAAAATTTCAGAGTTGACGCTTTTGTATCAGATTTTTATTAAAGAGATGGATAAGAATAATTACATTCGACCCGAAACAATCCAAGAAGAAATGATTAAAGAAATCTACCAGAATGATTTGACGGATACGTATATTTACATTGATGGCTATTATCATTTCTCAGCACGTGAGAAAGAACTGATCGGGGCCTTTTTAGAAAAGGCCGAAAAGGTTAGCATTGTTATGGATTTAGATAAAGGTTATCCCGATGCACCACCTGAAATGCACCAACTATTTTATATTGCCGGTAGAACATATCATGAGTTATATCAATTCGCACGAAGAAATAACGTGAAAATAGCAATCGATAAAATTGTCACAGCTACTGATGATGGCTACCATACAAATATGGTGGAATTAGACCGCTATTGGGTTGCGACGACATCTGGAGCGAGAAATAATCGCTTTGAAGTACCAACCGGGAGCCAGATGGAGAAAACGATTGAGGTGTGGTCGTGTGATAACATGCAGACAGAGATATTCCATATTGGTAATAAAATCAATCAGCTTGTTAAAAACGAAGGTTATCGTTACAAAGACTTTATTATTTTGGCGCGAAGAGTAGAAGATTATGAGACAATTCTAAAGCCTTTATTTAATCGTGCCGAGTTACCAGTATTCTACGACAAAGCTGAAGAGATGCGGCATCACCCGTTTACCGATTTCATTGATACGTTATTCCGTATCCGAATGAACTATTGGCGCTATTCTGATATCATGCGTTTGTTACGGACTGAGCTGCTTCTGCCCCAGAACACAGAAGAATCGGTTACAGTATTCAGAGACACCGTTGATAAAACAGAAAATATTTTGTTGGCGTATGGTTTTGAAGGGAATGCCTGGTTCGGCAAAGACGACTGGAAAGCCCACGTTTTTGAAGAGGACGAAGGAAGAGTAACCGTCGATACAGTTGATCCATTTAAAGATGCAAATGAAATTAAGTATTTCTTACAAGGCGCTTTATTACCCCTCTATAAAAAAGTAGCTACTGTCAAGACGGGAAGGGAAGCAGCGACATTACTGTATTCCTTTTTAGTGGAGCAAGGTGTAGACAAGCAACTTATTCGTTGGCGAGATGAAGCTATTGAATCCGATAATCTGGAAAAGGCGCGCCAACAGGAACAGCTGTGGCAAATGTTTAATACAATTCTAGATGAATATGTTGAGACACTGGGTGACTTGCCATTTAACGAGGAAATGTTCCATGATATTTTGATGACCGGGTTCGAAAATGCCACCTACAGTATCGTGCCGCCAACACTTGACGAAGTGATTTTTTCGAGTATCGAAGGGGCGCGGTTCCAACCGAATAAAATTGTCTTTATCATCGGTGCGACGCAGGATAACTTACCGCGTGCGTACGAAAATAAATCGCTACTGACTGAAGAAGAACGCGAATTAATCCAAGTTAATTTGGGCGATCAAGTAAACAAGCACTTGAATTTATCTATTTCAGAATCGACTTCACGGGAACCCTACATTGCTTATCAAGCTTTCTTGGCAGGAACAGATCGGTTGTACGTTACCTATCCGTTAAGTATTGACGGTAACAAGCGTATTTCCAAGTTATCGCCGTATGTGGCACGCATTGCCTCAGAAATGGCGGTACCGATTCAACATCGTGCCGCGAATGTGACGGAGGCACACCACCCGATTAACTTTGTTGGGACCAAAGGCCAAAATATCGGCCAATTGGTGCAACTCTTAAGAGAGCAGTTCGGAAGTAAAACTAAAATGCCTTTATTGTGGCGCTATATCTTGTCTTATTTGTATAAAGATCCAAGTGTGAACGCGCACATGACTTATGTCTTTAGCAGTCTGAAGCATAAGAATATTCCGGCACAACTGACACCTGAAATTGCGGAAGCATTATATGGGAAGAATTTGTACCTGTCTGTTTCTCAGTTAGAAAGCTACTATTTGGATTCTTACAGTCATTTCCTGAAGTATGGACTGAAATTAAAAGAACGCCAAAAATACGAACTGAATAATGCCGGTACCGGTGAATTCTATCATGAAGCACTCGAATACGTCGTCAAAGAAATACGCGGAGCAGAAGCGCTAAATGAAAAAGAAATCGCGCAACTGACAACAAATATATTAGAGAAATTATTTGGTTCTTATAAGTATGAAATCTTGTCCAGTTCGAATCGCATGTTATTTGTTCGCGAGCAGTTATCCGACACGATTCAACGGATGTCAACTGTTATCAGTAAGCAAAGAAAACAAACAACAATTGAAAACATTCAGACTGAAGCGGTTTTCGGCGTTTCCAGCGGCGAGAAGATGCTCCAAGGGATTCAATTCCCCTTAAAAGGCGGACGCTCCATCAATATCCGCGGTAAAATAGACCGGATTGATCGCATCGCGACAGCGGATAAGCAATTTCTCTCGATTCTGGACTACAAATCAAGTAAGCATAGCTTCGATTTCTCGGAAGCATATTATGGATTGGCCATGCAAATGATTACCTATCTAGACGTCGCAATGATTAATGCGACACAGTTAGTGCAAGCCGACGCAAACCCAGCAGGCGCGTTTTATTTACATGTCCAAAATCCTTTCTTAAAAGTACTAAACAAACCAAACGAAGAGGAACTGACAGAAGCTTTATTGGCTAATAGTAAGCTAAAAGGCCTCCTGGTTGCTGACAAAGAAATCACAGAACAAATGGATCCAAACGTAGAAGCCGGAGAAAGTTCTTTAGTATTACCATTCAAGTACAAGAGAGATGGACAATTCGGCAAAATAGCCGATTTAGTCGCTCCTGATGAATTGGATTTGTTGATTCTTAATAACCGCCGTCGCATTGTTGAAGCAGGTGAGAATATCCTGTCCGGTGAACTCCAAATGAACCCGGTTAAAGACAAGTTATTTATTCCGACCGTTCAAGGACCGTACCGTGCTATTTCACAATTTGATGGGACCTTAAAAGAAAATAGATACCGTCGCATTGAAAAGTTAACGAAAGAAACAGTTTTACAACGTCTGCGTGACGAACTGATTCTACCTGAAGATGAAGAGGAGGAGACGACATAATGGCCATGATACCGCCAAAAACAGCAAATGACCGCTTTACTGATGAACAGTGGCAAGCAATTTACCAAACCGGCGATAATTTACTTGTTGCTGCTTCTGCAGGTTCAGGTAAAACGACAGTATTAGTTCAACGCATTATTGAAAAAATTAAGAACGGCGTCAACGTTGATGAACTCCTCGTTGTTACCTTTACAGAATCAGCCGCCGTTGAAATGAAAGAACGGATAGCTGTTGCGATTCAAAAAGCAATTAATCAAGCAGTGGACGATGATCAATACCGCCACTTACTACGTCAAACGACGTTACTGCCACAAGCAAATATTAGTACCATTCATGCTTTCTGTTTGAAAGTGATTCAACGCTTTTTCTATCTAATTGATGTAGATCCGGTGTTTCGCATTATGGCCGATACGATTGAAGTCGAGATGCTAAAAGAGGATGTCTGGGAAGATTTAAAAGAGGAACTATATGCTGATCTTGGAACCGACTTCCGCCGATTGGCCAAAGCCTATTCCGGTGATCGGAACGATGATGGTATTAAAGACTTGGTATTCTCACTCTATAACTTCTCCCGAGCAAACCCTGATCCGGCTTTATGGCTGGATAACATGGGACAGTTGTACGATGTCGCAGACGGGCTTGAACAAAGTAAGCTATTCCAGACATTGTTAAAACCGCAAATTGAAGAAGAGCTAATGGGTATTTTATATGATTGTTCCCAAGCGATTCATCTAGGTGGCGAAGCAGAAGGAACAAGCGTTCAAAGGGAGTTACTTGAAGCTGAAAAGAATAACATCGAGTCTGTATACGAGGCCATCAGACAAAATGACTATCAAGTTGCTTTTGAAAAAATCAGTACGCTGACTTTCAAGACCTGGCGTGGTGCAACTAAGAAAAATGAAGAGTACAAAGAAACGATTATTCGAATGAAAGATATCCGTGACAAATATAAAAAAGCAACGCTACAATTGCGTGATAATCTATTTGTCCGTTCAAAAGCGGAACACGAAACAATCATTTCGGAAACAAAGCCTTATGTTGATGAAATGGCACGTGTAACCAAACTGTTTACTAAAGCATATTGGGAGAAAAAATTAGCTGGCAATACGTTGGACTTCAACGACTTAGAGCATTTAACCTTAGAAATTCTGATGCCGCTGATTGATGGTAAACGTGAAGCTAGCGAGGCAAGTCGCTACTTTCAAGAAAAATTCGAGGAAGTCTTGATTGATGAGTATCAGGATGTGAATCAGCTGCAAGAAAGTATTCTCTATGGCGTGACACGTCATCATCCCGCTACTGAAAACCTCTTTATGGTGGGGGATGTGAAGCAATCCATTTATGCTTTCCGTCTCGCTGATCCGGGTTTATTCTTACGGAAATACCAAGACTTTGGACAAGATATCGCCGGTAAACGTATTATTTTGGCGGAGAATTTTCGTTCCCGCAGTGATGTCATAGATTTTACCAACTTTATCTTCCGCCAGTTGATGGACGTGCAAGTCGGACAAATGGCTTATGACAGTCTGGCTGAATTAAAACTAGGGAATAAGAATTTTCCCGCGACTACAAGCTGTCAGACTGAAGTCATGATTTATTTGAAAGGCGAAGGGGAGTCTGATTCCAAGAACGACTCTGACTTAACGATGCAAGCCGATCCGGAAACTATCATGGAAATCGATGACAAAGCAACAGGGGAAATTACCATGGTTGCTCAAAAGATTCGGAACCTCATGGATGAAAAAGGCAAAATGTACGATAAAGAGACAAAAGCCTCACGTCTCATTACGTACAAAGATATCGTTCTATTGACACCTACTAAAAAGAATAACTTACTCATTTTAGAAACGTTCAAAGAATACGGTATTCCAGTAATCTTGAGTGATTCACAAAGCTTTTTCCAACGAACAGAAATTGCGACGATTTTATCTGTTTTGAAGATTATTGATAACCCGCGTCAGGATATCCCATTGGCCGCTGTACTGCGTTCGCCGATAGTAGGGATGAACGAACGCCAGCTTGCATCTATTCGCTTGAAGGAGCCAAATAAGCCGTATTATGATGCTGTGATGTCTTATCTAGTGACTGAACAGAAAAATCCGAATCACGAAGAACAGGAGACATTAGAGAAGCTCACACGTTTCAACTCCTTACTCACGCATTGGCGCAATTTTGCGAAGCAGGAGAACCTCGTGAATTTAATTTGGCAAATTTATAATGATACTCATTTCTTGGATTATGTCGGAGGGATGTCTTCAGGTAAGCAAAGAGTAGCTAACTTACATGCTTTTTACGAGCGTGCACAAAAATTTGAAGCGACAAACTTCAAAGGACTATTTCAGTTCATTCGTTTCATCGAGCGCATCCAAGACCGTGATCAAGATTTAGCGGAACCCACGACGTTTAGCGAAGACGAAGATGCGGTTCGCATTATGACGATTCATGCCAGTAAAGGGTTGGAATTTCCGATTGTGTTCGTAATGGATATGTCCAAACGCTTTAATAAAAAGGACATTCAAGGAAAGTATGTTTTCTCAGAAAAGTATGGAATTGGAACAGATTATTTTGATGTTACGAATCGTCTGCAATACACGTCATTACCACGTGTGGCTCTCGCTAATGAAAAAGAAAGAAATCTGTTGGCTGAAGAAATGCGAAAGCTCTATGTCGCGTTGACGCGAGCCGAACAAAAGCTTTATTTAGTAGGGACCTATGACACCGAAGAAAAGATGTGGCAAGAATGGTCAGCGGTGGATGATAGTTCTGAAATTGTTATGCCAAACCACTTACGTCTCCACGCGAATAACATGATGAAATGGGTAGGCTTGGCTCTCTACCGTCATCACAGTATCAACCCTGATTCGCTGTCAAAAGAGTATAGAGGGGAACTAGCTGTTGATCCGGTAGCCTTTACAGTCAGCTTTCACAGCGACGCCGACATTTTAGGAAACATTCTCACGGTGGATGTCGAAGAAGAGCAGGATGTGGATGGTACTATCAAAGTACTGGCTGATTTAGAATCCAGCCAAGCTATTACGAATGATTACAAACTTGCTAAAAAACTAATGGAAACAACATATCCGCATGAAGCAGCGACCGCCACAACGAGCTATCAGTCAGTTTCAGAAATCAAGCGGTTGTTCGAAGACCCTGATAACGCACAGCTCCTACAGTTAACGCTAGAAGGAAAAACACGGACAGGGCGTTATGTTGAACCAGATTTCCCCCGGCCCGCCTTCTTACAAGAAGTAAGACAGCCAACGAGTGCAGAAGTAGGGACAGCGGTCCATTATGTGATGCAACAAGTGGACTTAAAACGTGAAATTACCGATGCAACGATTGAGGAAATGATTCTTCAGTTAGTTGCGAACGGAGCGATTGAGGAGAACGTCGTTAAGCGAATTGACGCTACAGTTATTAGTGGTTTCTTTGCGACCGAATTAGGTAAATTAATTCAGGAAAAGGCAGACTTGGTCTCACGTGAAGTTCCATTTACGATGCTAATGAAGGCAGGAAACCTGTTTGAATATATTTCCAAGGATTCGGACGATAACTTACTCATCCACGGTATTATCGATGGCTTCATCGAGTTTGAGGATCATATTATCCTGTTCGACTTTAAAACCGACTATGTCGGCAACCAAGTCGATAAAATTATTAACAAATACCGCGGCCAAATGATTGTCTACCGCGAAGCATTAGAGCAAATCAAGAATAAAAAAGTGACAGAGACTTACCTGTGTTTGCTAAATACGCAGGAGAATGTCATTATTGAGTAAAAAAGTTAGTATCGGGTTAGCGGTATTAGTTCTCGAAACATGTAATTTTTTTGATAGATGGAATATTACTTATAAGGGATGGAATAGCTAAATAATACCTCCTCTATCATTACTTCAATACATAGAATAATTCCATCAAAATAATGCAAAAAGAGGCCGATTTAAAGCCTCTTTTTGTTACGTTGAAAAAAGCGAGACAGACACAGTCATAGGTGTGTGTCCGCAATGCCAGAAGAATGTGCTAGATAAAGGGAAATTCTATGGTTGCACGGGTTACCGTGAGGGGTGTACCTTTACACTGCCTAAAAAATGGAGTGGGAAGACCTTCACGAAGAAGAATATAAAGGATTTGTTGCTCAAACAAGAAACCAGCCTCATAAAAGGATTTAAGAGTAAAAAAGGCACGCCTTTCAACGCCAAATTGAAGTTGGTTAATAATAAATTAGCCTTTGATTTTCCCAATCCGAAATAAACCCTCCTGGTATTCGCTTGAATAAAACGCTATTCAATCAATAGAAGCAGCTTTTAAGTATAAAACTCGATATTTCGTATCTCATCATAGTGAACGTTTTGGTTCTTTATATAAACACCCAGCGAGTCGGATTTTTTAATCGATCCGATGATATCTTCCTGATAGAAGCCGTCGCCATCGACGGCTTCTATTTGTATGGCAACTTCTCTATGTGTTTGAATGGCTTCATGCAGAATATAGTAGATTTCAGTTGTCCGCATGCGGTTTTTTTGATGAAGTCCACGGTGTGGCAATTGACTGAATTGTTTTTCTTTCTGTGGTTGTAAGGAATACTAGCCGATAAATATCAAAAACTTTTTCCAAAAAATTAATAACTACTATGATTTCATACTTTGAACTTTAGAAGATTTACAATAGAAGGGTCGTAATTTTTAGAAGAAAATCTGAATTAATGCGTAAATGCGACTCCAATAATATAGAAAAACAAGAGAGAATGTGCTACACTTAATTCAAACGAACATTTGAATGAAAGGGGTGTAAAGATGAAAAATATAGATTTGGACGTTTGTAAAACGACGATTATTCATGCAGAAAAAGTTGACCAGGTTCAAACGGAACTGAAAGATAAAGATTTTGCGGATTTATTAGTATTGAGCAAGTGTCTAGGGGATTCTTCAAGGATAAAGATTTTATATGCACTCGCTACTTATAAAGAGATGTGCGTATGCGATTTAGCCGCAATCATTAATGCCAGTATGGCGTCAACTTCTCACCACTTGCGCTTCTTGAAGAAAAACGGTGTCACAGTATCGTATCAAGAAGGGAAGATGGTTTACTATTCGCTGGCCAACGAAGAAATAGTGACTTTTATTCGCTCGGTCTTAAGAGTGGGAGAAGACTTGCAACTTATATCTTAGATGGGAGCGCACCTATGTTACAAACAATTATATCTGCCCTTGCGGTTTATGTTTCTACCAGTATTGATTATCTCCTGATCCTCATGATTATCTTCTCTCAAAGCAGCACGAAGGGGAAGATGAATGGAATCATTGGGGGACAATACCTGGGAACGGGAATGCTCGTTGCGTTCAGTTTATTTGCAGCTTATGTTTTGAACCTCATTCCTGAAGACTGGATTATTGGTTTGTTGGGATTGATTCCACTGTACTTAGGAATTCGGATTGCTTTCAAGGGAGAGCAGGATGAAGATGAAGAGGAAGTGCTTGAAAAAATGGAAGCAGGAGGGGGAAACCGATTATTTTGGACGGTAGCCCTGATTACCGTGGCTTCCGGTGGTGACAATCTAGGTATTTATATCCCTTACTTTACATCACTAACTGGAATTGAAATTGGTGTAGCGTTAATTGTTTTCGCCATCTCTGTGGCGATCCTTTGCTATATCAGTTACAGATTATCAAAAATTACCTTGATATCAGAAACAATCGAGAAGTATCAGCGGGTGATAGTCTCGCTGGTTTTTATTGGATTAGGAATTTACATTATGATGGAAAATGGCACCATTCAAACCCTGTTGGGATTATAGAGAAAGCCATTCAAACTAATATTCAATAAGGAGAGACGCAATGGACGAGAACAAGAAACAACACGAATGGATCCTCGATGGGATCGATTGCGCTAATTGTGCTAATAAAGTAGAAAGAGGCGTTGCGAAGGTGGCAGGTGTGGCCAACAGCAACGTGAACTACATGACCCAAACCTTGAGCTTCGAGGTGACTGGGGAAAGGGAAGACCAAATCCTCTCCCAAGTGAAACAGAAAGTGAATAAGCTGGAGCCCGACGTGATCCTGAAAAACAAGGCCGACGGCCGCCTACTCAAGCTGGATACTGAAGCCAGCAAGGCTACCCAGCCAAAAGAGGACGAAAAACACTACGAATGGATCCTCGACGGGATCGACTGCGCCAACTGTGCGAGCAAGGTCGAAAGAGGCGTGGCTCAGGTAGCAGGTGTGGCCAACAGCAATGTGAACTTCATGACGCAGACCTTGAGCTTTGAGGTGACGAATGAGAAGAAAGACCAAATCCTCTCCCAAGTGAAACAGAAAGTGAACACGTTGGAGCCAGATGTGGTCCTGAAGAACAAGGCCGACGGTACATTGATTGCAATGAGCACGAAGACAGCCGAGTCGGAATCAGCAGCTGCTGAAGCGGTAGAGCGGGATAATAGGGAAGACGGGGAAGAAAATGAACTGAGGACAGCCGTCATTCGCTTGGTACTCGGCTTCTCCCTTATGCTGGCCGGAATATTCCTGCCACTTCCAGGAGTTCTTCCCGTTATCCTGTTCGTTATTGCCTACCTGATTTCCGGCTATGATGTCGTCTGGCGTGCAGTCCGGAACATATTCCGCGGACAAGTCTTTGACGAGAACTTCCTGATGACAATTGCGACGCTGGCTGCCTTCTATGTACAGGAATATCCGGAGGCCGTCGCGGTCATGCTCTTCTATCAGGTAGGGGAAGTGTTCCAGGATGTCGCCCTTTCGAAGTCCCGCCGCTCGATTGCGGACCTGATGGATATCCGTCCCGATTACGCGAACCTGGATACGGGAAACGGGATTGTGAAGGTCGCACCGGAATCCATCCAGGTGGGTGATATCATTCTGGTTCGCCCGGGTGAGAAAGTACCGTTGGACGGGAAAATCGTGGAGGGAACCTCCGCGATGGATACGTCCGCTTTGACCGGGGAATCGGTTCCGCGGAGCGTGAACCCGGGTGACTCCGTCCTGAGTGGTTTTATCAACCGCAATGGGGTGCTGAAAGTAGTGGTGGAGAAGCCCTTTGCGGAATCCACCGTTAAGAAGATTTTGGACTTGGTCGAGAACGCCAGCGGCCGGAAGGCGCCGACCGAGCAGTTTATCACCAAATTTGCGCGCTACTATACGCCCGTCGTCGTGGTCGCCGCACTCCTGTTGGCGGTTGTGCCACCCTTGGTACTCCCGGGAGCGACGTTCGATGAATGGATCTACCGGGCAGCGATCTTCTTGGTTATTTCCTGCCCCTGTGCCCTGGTCGTCTCCATTCCCGTCGGTTTTTTCGGCGGAATTGGCGCTTCTTCAAGAAAAGGGATCCTCGTGAAGGGCAGCAACTACTTGGAAGCCCTGAACGACTTGAAGTACGTGGTGATGGACAAGACCGGTACCTTGACAAAAGGGAAGTTCGAGATTACCGCGATTGAGCCCAAGCTGGGGGTCAGTCCAGAAGATTTGATTGAAGTGGCAGCCCATGCCGAGGCCCATTCCAGCCACCCGATTGCCGATTCTATCAAGGAAAGATATGGCCAAGCAATCCAGGAAGAACGAATCACTGCCTATAACGAAATCTCCGGACACGGAATCCAAGCGACCATTGACGGCAAAGAAGTGTTGGCGGGAAATGCCCGTCTGATGGAAAAATTCGCGGTGAACTTCGAAGAAGTATCTGAAATCGGAACCATTGTGTACCTGGCTGTGGAAGGTGAGTACGCCGGTTCCCTCCTGATTGCGGACGCCATCAAGGAAGACGCCGCAGCCGCTATCGCCACCATGAAGAAGCTGGGAATCGAACACATCATCATGCTCACTGGTGACGCCCAGTCTGTAGGTGAGGCAGTAGCCAAGAAACTGGGAATCTCAGAGGTCTACAGCGAACTGTTGCCGCAAGACAAGGTGACGAAATTCGAGGAGATCCTCGTGCGAAAAGGGAAGAAGGAGAAAGTCGCCTTCGTCGGGGATGGAATCAACGATACCCCGGTCCTGGCCCGCTCTGATATCGGCTTCGCCATGGGTGGCCTGGGGTCCGACGCAGCCATTGAGGCCGCTGACGTGGTGATCATGGACGACAAACCCTCCAAGATTGGGACGGCCATGCAGGTGGCCAAGGATACCCGTCGCATTGTTTGGCAAAACATCTTCTTCGCCCTTGGGGTGAAAGGCTTGTTCCTCATTCTGGGTGCTTTTGGGGTGGCTTCGATGTGGGAAGCGGTCTTTGCGGATGTGGGGGTCACCGTGATTGCCGTCATCAATGCCATGCGAATCCTCAATAAATAGAATTAGTAAAAGGGAACTTCTTGTGATAAGAGAAGTTCCCTTTTCATTCTCTCCAGCCTTTTTTTAGGCAGGTATCCAGGTCAAGTGTACTTAAAAAGATTCCTCCAAGCTTTCATATAGTTTTACTATTCAATGTATTGACACAAGATAGATAAACTTCTATATTATACATAGATGACTTTCTATGTATAGAAGTAGATAGTAAAAAGGAGATAATATGATGAATAAACTGGAATTATTTGAGCCGGCCATGTGTTGTAACACCGGGGTGTGCGGGCCTTCCGTGAAAGAAGACCTATTGGTGATGACGTCCGCTATTCAAGCCCTGAATACAGTTGAAGGCTACGAGGCAATTCGGTACAACCTGTCGAGCAGCCCGCAAGAATTTGTTAATAATGCAACCGTGACAACCATTTTGCAAGAAGAATTGGCCGATGCGTTGCCGATCACATTGGTGAATGGGGAAGTAAAGAAAAAAGGCGCTTATCCTACTTTAGATGAGATTTCGACATTCATGGGAATTCAATTCGTCATGGCAGGATCAGCTGACGGTAGCTGTTGCGGCGGAGCTGACTCCGACTGCTGTTAAAAGGAAGGAACGATGATAGATGGAACATTATTCACCAATAGTAAGTGACTTAACAAAATACTTATTCTTTACGGGGAAGGGCGGGGTTGGAAAGACTTCAACCGCCTGCGCGACAGCGGTCGCACTGGCTGACAGTGGCAAGCGCGTGATGCTAGTCAGTACAGACCCTGCCAGTAACTTACAAGATGTGTTTGGCCGGGAACTGACCAATAAAGGAACGGTAATCGAAGAAGTACCAGGGTTGCATGTGGCCAATTTTGATCCCATTACAGCAGCTCAGGAATACATGGAGTCCGTCGTTGGCCCTTATCGGGGAATGTTGCCGGAATCTGCCATTGCCAATATGGAGGAGCAACTCATGGGCTCTTGTACCGTGGAAATTGCCTCCTTTAACGAGTTTGCTGGCTTTTTGACCAACCCTGAAGTCGAACAGAAATTTGATTTCATTCTCTTTGATACCGCACCAACAGGCCACACGTTGCGGATGCTGCAGTTACCGTCTGCATGGAATAACTTTCTAGATGAGAACACCACTGGTGTATCTTGCATGGGACAACTTTCCGGTTTAGGTGATCAGAAGGAGAGCTACGAACGGGCGGTCAAAACGCTAGCCGATAAAACAAAAACAACCTTGCTTTTAGTCACTCGGCCACAAGAAGGGCCGATTATGGAGGCGGAACGCGCTTCTAATGAGCTAAAAGAATTGGGTGTTCTTAACCAACGACTCATCGTCAATGGCGTGTTGGAAAAGCCAACCGATGCCGTTTCGCAAAAGTTTGCAGACGAGCAGCAAGAAGCCTTAAGCAATATGCCCGCCAGCTTGAAGCAACTTCCAGCTACACAGATTCCTTTGCGTTCCTTTAACGTGACTGGCCTTGAAAACCTGCGTTCGCTCTTAAAAGAAGAACAAGTCATTACCGCTCCTACAAGCCTGCAAAACGAAACTTACCCGGCCCTCAGACAGGTTGTCGATGATTTGGTGCGTACAAATAAACGTGTGGTCTTCACGATGGGCAAAGGCGGGGTTGGAAAAACAACGATTGCCGCTACCATCGCCCTTGGACTGGCGGAAAAAGGCAAGAAAGTCCACTTGGCCACAACCGATCCTGCTGCCCACTTGGGCTATATCATTCAAGAATCGGACGCGATCAAAATGAGCCGAATTGACGAAAAGCAAGAACTAGCCGATTATCAAGAAGAAGTGCTGACGAAGGCCCGCCAAACGATGTCACCAGAAGACTTGGCCTACGTGGAAGAAGATTTGCGCTCCCCATGTACTCAGGAAATAGCCGTTTTCAGACGTTTCGCTGACATTGTAGCAACTGTTGACGCCGATGTGGTCGTCATTGACACCGCACCTACGGGACATACCTTATTGCTGTTGGATTCATCCCAAAGTTACGCCAAAGAAGTGGAACGGACTTCAGGAGAGGTGCCGGAATCGGTACGCCAGTTGTTGCCAGTGTTGCAAGACCCACAGCAAACGGAAGTGGTGATGGTCACACTGCCTGAAAATACGCCAGTATACGAATCGCTTCGATTAAAGGAAGACTTAGACCGAGCAAACATTGCGCATACGTGGTGGGTGGTAAATAACAGCATGTTATCAACCGGAACCACCAATGAATTGCTGCTAGCCCGGGCTCAAAACGAACAAAAATGGATCCAAAAAGTAGCTGAAGTATCAAACAACCACTTTGCGGTTGTGGAGTGGAGTTCGGTAGAACTCAAAGGGGAAGCTTTGGCGACCATACTATAGTCTTTTATGAAAGGAAATAAAAAAAATGGAGAAATTAGCGATTTATGAACCAGCATTGTGTTGCAGCACCGGTGTATGCGGCCCTTCTGTGGATGAAAACTTGATTCGCATCACTGCTGTCATGCAACACGTTCGGAAAGTAGAAGGAAAGCAAATGGTCCGTTACAATCTAAGTGCAAATCCAAATTCTTTTATTCGCAATGAAGCCGTTCAGCAAGTGCTTCAGGAAAAAGGAATAGACGGTTTGCCAGTGACTGTTTTGAATAACGATACCATAGTGAAAGTCGGAGATTATCCAACTAACCAGGAGATTGCTGATTGGTTAGGTGTATCCTTAGAAAAAACAACGGCCTCTACCGTAAAGTAGAAAGGAGACTGAAAATGACATACGAATCGTATGCAAAGATTGCCAAAGCCCTATCTGAACCAAAACGTGTCAAAATATTAGACATGCTCTCATGTGGGGAAATGTGTGCCTGTGATATTTTAGAACACTTTGATTTTACGCAGCCAACCCTATCCCACCATATCAAGGTACTGACTGAAGCAGGAATGGTGACTTCAGAAAAAAAGGGGACCTGGCATCATTATTCCCTTAACGAAGAAACAGCAAAGCAGTACATTCAGGAAACGGTTCACTTGCTGACACATGCCGCGGATTGTATTTGTATCAAAGAAGGAAATAAGACCGATAAGACAAACCTTGGCGTTCTACAATAATATCGATCTAACCTCATTTAAAAGGAGATAATTATGACGACGAATTCAGAAAAGAAACATAATAAACTAGCTATAGGTATTTGGGAGAAATATTTATCGTTGTGGGTAGGATTAAGTATGATTGCCGGGATATTGATTGGCTATTTTTTACCCGGTGTTCCAATAGCTTTAGAGGGAATGACATTTTATAACGTCTCCATACCAACTTCCATTTTACTTTGGATTATGATATTTCCAATGTTTTTAAAAATAGATTTTTTTAGTGTAGTAGGCGCTTTAAAGAAACCTAAAGGTATTGCGTTGACTAGCTTCATTAATTATGCAATTAAGCCTTTTACGATGTTCGCTATTGCCGCATTTTTTTTCTATGTTGTATTTAATCAGTGGGTTAGTTCAGAGTTAGCTGGAGAATATATAGCGGGTGCTGTTTTACTAGGAGCAGCGCCCTGTACAGCAATGGTATTTGTTTGGAGTAAACTTACAAATGGTGATCCAGCCTATACCCTGGTCCAGGTTTCGGTAAATGATATTTTAATCCTATTACTATATGTTCCAATCGTTTCGTTGTTACTAGGTGTCACAGACATTGATGTTCCAATGGAAACGTTAGTTTTATCATTGGTATTATTCATAGTTGCGCCATTAGTAGCGGCTATTTTTACACGTAACGTAGTAGTAAATAAAAAAGGAAAAGAGTATTTCGAAAATACTTTTATTGGAAAATTTGATGGTTATACAAATTTGGGCTTGATTTTAACATTAATTATTATTTTTACAACTCAAGGACAACCCATTATTGAGAATCCTCTCCACATTTTACTTATTGCAGTTCCTTTAATTATTCAAAATATTTTGATTTATGTTATAGGGTACGGGGGCTCCAAAGCCTGTCGCTTGCCATACAATATTGCAGCCCCAGCAGCTATGGTGGGCACTAGTAATTTCTTTGAACTAGCGGTAGCGGTATCGATTTCAATGTTCGGACTAGATTCAGGCGCAACCCTTGTGACCGTTGTTGGTGTTCTAATTGAAGTGCCAATGATGTTGTTGTTAGTCAAATTTTCAAATAAAACAAAACATTGGTTTGACGGGTATGAATACTAAATAAAGAATAAAACGATGGAAAAGAGGCAGACAACATGAAAATAGTCATTATTGGTTCCGTTGCAGCCGGCACGTCCGTAGCGGCAAAAGCTAGAAGAAATACCGAGGAAGCTGAAATTGTTGTGTATGACCAAGGGAAAGATATTTCTTATTCTGTTTGCGGGATTCCTTATCAAATCGGTGGAGAAGTCGAAAGCATTGACCAACTGACTCCCCGGAATGCTGCTTGGTTCAAAAAGCGTTATAATGTTGATATTTTTACTGAACACAAGGTAACCAAAGCCAATCATGAAACGAAAACGTTGGAAGTGTTGAATGTCGTAACAGGGGAAACGAAAGAGGACCACTATGATGTATTGGTGATTGCCACTGGTGCGTCCCCATTCACACCACCGCCCTTCAACCAAAATGAATACGATAATGTCTTCCAGGTGCGGAACATTCAGGATAACCGCGACATCACTGCTTACCTTTCCCTGAAGCAACCGAAGAAAGCTGTCGTAGTTGGTTCTGGTTTTATCGGCTTGGAAATGACCGAGCAATTGGTACATAAAGGGATGGACGTAACCTTGGTGGAAATGCAGGACCAAGTGATGCCGCCAATGGATGCCGATATGGCATTCCGCGTCGAGGAACACTTGCGTGCTCATGGTGTTCGTCTCCTTTTGAGTGATACCGTGAAGACCATTGACGGTAAAAATTCAGTTAAGAGTGTGACCACCACCAAGGGCGAAACCCTTGAAGCTGATGTCGTCTTCCTCTCGGTTGGCGTTCGTCCCAATACTGAGTTGGCCAAACAAATGGGCGTGGAGATTGGCCCTACAGGCGCTATTGCCGTGAATAAAAAAATGCAGACCAATGTGCCGGATGTGTATGCGGTCGGCGATGTGGCCGAAAGCTTCAGCGTCATTACCGGCAAACCGATTTACCGTCCATTGGGCTCGACGGCCAATAAAATGGGCCGGATCGCTGGGGATGTTATCACCGGTGGCAATTTGGAGCATCGGGGCGTACTCGGCACCGGCATTTTCCGTCTCTTTGACTTGCATGTCGGCCAAACCGGTTTGACCGAAAAAGAGGCGATTCAGGAAGGCTATGAATACGAAACACTGTATAACTTGAAACCTGATCACGCTGAATATTTGGGCGGACAGGAATTGACCATCAAAGCTTTGGCAGACCGCAAGACGGGCCGCGTCCTAGGCGCGCAAGTCATCGGCAAGGCTGGTGTCGATAAGCGGGTTGACGTGATTGCCACCGCCATTACGTTCGGCGCCAAAGCGGAAGATCTCTTCCACTTAGATTTGGCTTACGCACCACCGTTCGCAACCACCAAAGATCCCGTTCTTTACACCGGGATGGCATTGGACAATGCTATCAAGCGTAACCCATTGATGACGCCGACTAAGATATTAGCCACTCAAGAAAAAGGCGAGGCAATCCAAATCATCGACACCCGTTCGAAAAAAGATTATGAAAAATCTCATGTGAAGGGTGCCGTCCATATCCCGCTAGGGGAACTAAGAATCCGTGCGGAAGAATTAGACAAGGAAGTACCGACCGTCACTTACTGTAATAAAGGCGTGACCGGGAATGCGGCCCAAAACGTTTTGATTAATCATGGCTTCAAGGAAGTCTACAACCTATCTGGCGGAAACAAGAACTACCAGAGTTACGTAGCTATGTTGGAAGCTATAAAATAGGACAAATGGACTTGGATTGCACAGCTCTTTTTTCATTAGTTTTCATTGGAATAGACCCAAATATTGCTGGATATTCTTCGTAAAATGGAGGAGAAGTTATAGATAATCATAGATGGGTCATTCAAGAAGAAATTACCGAAGCTAAAGATCAGGTAGAACCGTTGGAAATCGGATCAGAAGTTACCTTGGAAGCAAAACATATGTAGGAGTGCGTAGGGGCGTAACACAGATATGAACAGACAAAATGATATCTCACTTATCGACCGAGTAGTCGATAAATACAACATGGAAAGAGCCATTGAAAAGGTTCGAAAGAACAAAGGGGTTCCCAGTGTCGATGGTATGACCGTCGATGAATTGGAAGAACACATGCAGACCTACGGGTCAGCGATTGTCCGGAAATTGAAGGACAGTACCTATCAACCGCAGCCGGTTAAACGGGTAGAAATACCCAAAGCAAACGGCGGTGTCCGTCGTTTAGGAATACCGACTGTCAGGGATCGTGTTGTCCAACAAGCGATTTTACAGGTCATTGACCCGATTATTGACCCACATTTCTCGGAATACAGTTATGGCTTCCGTAAAGGCCGGAACGCGCATCAAGCAATCGAGCACGTGATTGGCTACTATGAAGAAGGCTATCGAGTGGTGGTAGATTGTGATTTGAAGAATTATTTCGACACTATCAATCATCAGATTTTAAGAAATAATCTCGAATACTATATTCATGACAAAGTGATATTAAGAATTATCTGGAACTTTTTGAAGTCCGGTCTGCTTTGGTACCGGACTCCTGAATTTTTCCCATTTCCGTCCATACTTGGTCAAGAACTGTTCTTTATCCGTCTCTCTTAAAGATTCCCATAATTCTGGCAGTACATCGTCGAGCTGATGAATGATGGATTGGCATTGTCCATCTCATTCAGGCTCTCCATGTCACGTTTTTATCTTTTAATGGTTCCTTCTCCGTAAGTGTGCCACATTTTTTTGAGCGCAATTCTATGCAGTTTCACTTCTTTCTTAGACCAGTCCACCATTGTTTCCAGAGGAATAAATCCATAGTATTTTTCACAAGATTATGGGCTTGACTGAACTTGTAAAAGAAGCCCTCTAAAACAATTAAAATAAAACTTAGTGAGATTAATAAACGATTTAAAGACGATCTAACGAATAGTTACTCTGTTTTTAATTTCTAGGACGGTCTACTTCTTTATTGTAGAACCGCTTCTCAACTATTGAAAAAATGGTAAACAGACATAAGTCTTTACTTGTAATTAATAAAAAATCGAAATGTTTGACAATGTAGATAGACAACCATAAACTAAGAACATAATCTATATCTACATCTGTAGATGAAACTTATTATTGGAGGAGATAAATTGCTGAGTCAATTGAAGTTAAACTGCAACAACGAATATTTATATGGTGGATTATCAGCCAACAGATGGGAGGGGGTCGCTCTTTATCATAAATGGTTTGTTGAAGAGGAATTAGTTCAATAATCACGATTGGTACATTAAAATACTTGTCGATTTTAAAATTTTTTAATAATAAAAAATTACTAAGAAAGGAAGTTTAACTGTGAATAAATATATACGTTTCGGATTAATGATTTTAACTTCTACTGTTGTGATGTACTTTCTAATGTTTGTGAATGTTAATGAATTTGCACATATTTACTTGAGTCAAACCCGTGTTTATATGGCTATTCTAATGGGGGCTATCATGGCAATAATTATGATGGGTTTTATGTGGAAAATGTACGACAACAAAAAATTAAATACCGTCATAATGGGACTTTCGGTTTTACTCGTGGTGGGATCGTTTGGGCTTATTCAAAACCAAGTTGGCGTAGATGATACTGCTTGGATGAGAGCTATGATTCCACACCATTCTACCGCTATTATGACGAGTGAAAATGCCAATCTCACAGATTCACGGGTGCAGAAATTAAGCGAAGAAATTATCCAAGCCCAAGAAGAAGAAATTGCTGAGATGGAACAATTAATTGAAGATATAGAAGAAAACGGAGAAGAATAAACATTCAATCAATTTAAGAAGTAAAAAGATCCCTATACACAAGAAGTCTATGATAACTTCCGTGTGTATAGGTTTTTTTCTATTTTTCCGCTTTTTCTCAATTCTTGATTTCCTAAATACGATAAACAATTAAATTACTCAATAGTGTTCATCATATTTAGAAAATATAATTTTAAAAATAAGGAATTCTAAAATCAATAAAAGTAAATCAATGGTAACCTTATAATTAGTATTGGGTAAAGATAGGAAAACAAAGGCAATAATAGCTGGTTACATTTATTTAAAAAAGACTTGACAAGAATTGTTTACAATAGTAAACTTGTCTCAAACATTTACGTTTACTCATGTAAACAATAAGGAGGGAAAGAGAATGAGTACAATAGTAGTTAACCCTCATATCACAGATGCTGAATGGGAAGTTATGCGTGTAGTCTGGGCGAATGGTCGAGTGACTAGTAAAGAAGTCATCTCCATATTGAAAGAAAAAATGGACTGGAAACAAGCGACAACCAAAACGCTCTTAGGTCGACTCGTGGAAAAAGGCGCACTGAATACAGAGCAAGAAGGTAGAAAATATATTTATTCGGCAAATATCGAAGAGAAAGAAGCGGTAAGAAGTTTTACAAACGATATTTTCGATCGTATTTGTCAGAAGAATGTCGGGAATGTAATAGAGAGTATCATTAAGGATCATACTTTAAGTTTCGATGATATCCAACGGCTAGAAGAAATATTAGAGATGAAAAAAGCTTTCGCAGTAGAAGAAGTTGATTGTCAGTGTGCAGAAGGGCAATGCGATTGCCATTTACATCATCATGGAGAATAAGGAGCGAAAAAATTGGAGAATAAATCATTTGCCATAGAAGGTATGACCTGTGCATCTTGTGCACAGACAGTTGAAAAAGCCGTCGGAAAGTTGTCGGGTGTAGAAAAAGCTTCCGTTAATTTAGCGACAGAAAAATTGCAAGTTTCTTATAACCCGTCAGAAATTTCTGTAGCAGATGTGACTGGCGCTGTATCCAATAGTGGTTATGCAGCCGTATTAGAGACTACGGATACTCAAGATCATTCACGAGCAGAGAAGCGTGAGAAAAAAGAAAAAAGAATGAAGCAACTTTTAAATCGTTTTGGGATATCCATTATATTTACAATCCCTGTATTAATTATATCCATGGGTCCAATGGTAGGTATGCCTCTACCAAATATCGTTGACCCAATGATAAATGCATTTAATTTTTCTCTTTTACAACTTATTCTGACTTTGCCGATAATGGTAGTAAGCTGGGAATATTTCCAGAAGGGATTTAAAACTTTATTTAAAGGTCACCCAAATATGGATTCCCTGATTGCGCTTGGTACGGCGTCTGCATTTGTTTACAGCCTTGCTGCGACAATTGGGACAGGCATGGGTTACGGCAACTTTTCCGATTTACTTTATTATGAAGTAACTGGAGTTATCTTGGCGCTCCATACATTAGGGCTATTTTTAGAAGAACGCTCAAAGGGGCAAATGTCCTCAGCTATTGAAAAATTAGTTAACATGGCTCCTAAAACAGCTCGAGTAATACGTAATGGTGTGGAACAAGAGATTACTGTGGACGAAGTCGCTTTAGGAGATGTTATTCGAGTTCGTCCGGGAGAAAGTATGCCTGTAGATGGTGTTGTTGTTGAGGGACGCACTTCAGTCGATGAATCAATGCTGACAGGAGAAAGTATCCCCGTGGAAAAGAAAAGTGGAGACGAGGTTATTGGGGCTAGTATCAATAAAAATGGTTCCATTGATTACCGCGCGACTCGAGTGGGAAGTGATACAACTCTATCTCAAATCATAAAATTAGTAGAAGATGCTCAAGGGTCTAAAGCACCCATTGCTCGAATGGCCGATATCATTACCGGATATTTCGTACCGATTGTTATAGCATTAGCCGTTTTAGCAGGGATTGCTTGGTTAATTGCAGGTCAATCTGGAATATTTGCTTTATCCGTTATCATAACAACCCTTGTCATTGCTTGTCCATGTGCCTTAGGTTTGGCGACTCCAACAAGTATTATGGTTGGAACCGGAAAAGGGGCAGAACATGGTGTCTTGATAAAAAGTGGTGAGGCGTTAGAAACCACTCATAATTTAGACACGATTGTATTTGATAAAACAGGGACACTGACAGAAGGTAAACCTATCGTGACGGATATTTTGGTAACTCCTCTTATTACTAAAGAAAATCTTTTATATTATGCAGCTTCCGGTGAAACAGGTTCTGAACACCCATTAGGCGAAGCCATCGTACAGAAATCAAAAGAAGAGAACATGACATTAGCTAAACCAGATCATTTTGAAGCGATTCCTGGACACGGGATTCGAGTTGAAATTGAGGGCAAAGATATGTACATTGGAAACCGTAAACTGATGATAGAACAAAAGATTGATTTATCAAGCATGGAAAAAGAATCCGATCGTTTAGCAGACGAAGGAAAAACACCGATGTATCTCTCTGTTGATGGAGAACTAGCTGGAATTATCGCAGTAGCTGATACACTCAAGGAAAATAGTATGAAGGCTGTTAAAGAACTTAGAAGACGCGGTGTTGAAGTAATCATGATTACTGGAGATAACAAACGTACAGCCAAAGCGATTGCTAAGCAAGTGGGTATAGACAGTGTATTAAGTGAAGTATTACCTGAAGATAAAGCAGAGGAAGTCAAAAAACTACAAGAGGCAGGCAAGAAGGTAGCGATGGTTGGAGACGGCATTAACGATGCACCCGCATTAGCTCAAGCAGATATCGGAATTGCAGTTGGGTCAGGTACGGACGTGGCGATAGAATCAGCTGATATTGTCCTAATGCGTAACGATTTAACGGCTGTATTGACTGCGATTGATTTAAGTCATACAACGCTACGAAACATTAAACAAAACTTGTTCTGGGCTTTTGCTTACAACCTTGTAGGTATTCCAGTTGCAATGGGTCTCTTGTATATTTTCGACGGCCCGCTGATGAGCCCGATGTTTGCGGCAGTCGCAATGAGTTTCAGTTCGGTGTCTGTGTTACTAAACGCCTTACGCTTGAAACGATTTAAACCTTCGGCTGTTAAGTGAAACAAATGTTAAAGGATGACAAAGATGAGACCAGGGTTGATTATTGAAGGGATTGGTTGTGTTAAGTGCGCCGAAGCAATAGAAGAGAAGTTTATGGCCAAATCGACCGTTGAAAAAATATTTAGCGGAATACACAAAAAAATGATTTTCGTCCATATAAGTAAGAATGTCACGCGAAAAAGTTTCCTTTCTTCGCTGATGGACGTGCCTCTGTTGTTAAAGGGAATCATTGAAGCGGCTCACTGTCACTGTTGTAGAGAAATCCACTTTGACTTTCCGGCCGGTTAATTGTTTATTGGATTTATTTTTGACCTTCTTCGATTTGAAGAAGATAAAAAAATTAAAAGAAAAAGGAGAATGAATGATGAAAAAAGAAGTATTGATTGAAGGTATGAAATGTGAAGGTTGTGCGAACACGGTGCAAGATAGATTTGCGGAAATTGAGGGAGTAGAATCTGTAAAAATCGATTTGGCTAATAAAAAAGTCACGATTGAAAGCCAATCCGAAATCTTAGAAAATAGATTAGTCGCTGCGCTAGCCGATACGAAATATTCGTTAGTGAAATAGAAACAAACTATAATTAGTGCGAATGTCACACGTATATTCATAAGACGGACCTCACATTTTTATATCAAGAAGAAAAAGTGAGGTTTTTTTTAGAGATTTAGGAGGAGCGTATATGGGAAATAAACACAGTAATCATTCGTCGCATAAACATACCGCGGACAATAAAATGAACCATAGCAAGATGGATCACAGCAAGATGGACCATAGTGCGATGGACCATAGTCAGATGGATCACAGCAAGATGGATCACAGCAAGATGGATCATAGTCAGATGGATCACAGTGAAATGGATCATGGCGCAATGGGAGGGCATGCCCACCACCATCACGGTAGCTTTAAAGAGATTTTCTTGAAGTCACTCCCATTAGGAATTGCAATCTTACTCATTACTCCTTTGATGGATATTCAGTTGCCTTTCCAAATTATCTTTCCTTATGCAGACGTTGTAGCAGCTGTATTGGCAACAATTCTATACATTTATGGCGGAAAACCATTCTACATGGGTGCGAAAGATGAGTTTAATTCAAAAGCTCCAGGCATGATGTCCTTGATTACTTTGGGAATAACGGTTTCTTATGCCTATAGTGTTTACGCAGTGGCCGCTCGCTATGTGACCGGAGAACATGTCATGGACTTCTTCTTTGAGTTTGCAACGTTACTTTTAATCATGTTATTAGGACACTGGATTGAAATGAAGGCATTGGGTGAAGCAGGGGATGCGCAAAAAGCTCTAGCAGAATTATTGCCAAAAGACGCTCATGTTGTATTAGAAGATGATTCGATTGAAACTCGTCCTGTGTCTGACCTTCAAGTTGGAGATGTTATCCGTGTTCAAGCAGGGGAAAATGTACCAGCTGATGGTATCATTATTCGCGGAGAATCCCGTGTCAATGAGGCTCTTTTAACAGGTGAATCTAAGCCAATCGAAAAGAATGTTAAAGATCAAGTCATTGGCGGATCAACAAATGGTAGTGGTGTCCTATATGTAGAAGTAACAGAAACAGGGGATAAGTCCTTTATCTCACAAGTACAATCATTAATTAGCCAAGCACAAAGCCAACCTTCTCGAGCAGAGAATGCGGCTCACAAAGTAGCTGGCTGGTTGTTCTACATTGCGGTTGTAGTAGCTTTAATCGCCCTACTAATCTGGACGATCATTGCGGATCTGCCTACAGCCGTTATCTTTACGGTGACTACGTTAGTTATTGCCTGCCCACACGCTTTGGGTCTTGCTATTCCCTTGGTAGTATCACGTAGTACTAGTTTGGGTGCAAGCCGAGGATTACTGGTTAAAAATAGAGAAGCTTTGGAATTAACTACTAAAGCGGATGTTATGGTATTGGATAAAACAGGTACTTTAACAACTGGTGAATTTAAAGTGTTGGACGTCACTGTTTTGAGTGATAAATATTCTGAAGAAGAAATTACAGGCTTGTTGGCGGGTATAGAGGCGGGCTCCAGTCACCCGATTGCCCAATCGATTGTGAACCACGCTGAAGCGAAAGGCATTAAGTCAGTTTCCTTTGACTCCATTGAAATCGTTTCGGGAGCAGGAATAGAAGGGGAGGCGAACGGCCACCACTATCAATTAATCAGCCAAAAGGCATACGGAAAAGCATTGCGTATGGATATTCCGAAAGGCGCTACTTTAAGTATCCTTGTAGAAAATAATGAAGCAATCGGCGCTGTCGCATTGGGAGATGAACTGAAAGAAACCAGCAGAAACTTGATCGAGGTGCTGAAAAAATACGGAATTGAACCACTCATGGCTACTGGTGATAACGAGGAAGCTGCACAAGGAGTTGCAGAAATTTTAGGTATTCAATACAAAGCCAATCAATCGCCAGAAGATAAATATAACTTGGTAGAATCAATGAAAAATCAAGGTAAAACAGTCATCATGGTTGGTGACGGCGTTAATGATGCACCTTCTCTAGCGCTGGCAGACGTAGGGGTTGCAATAGGGGCGGGAACGCAAGTAGCTTTGGATTCTGCGGATGTTATTCTTACTCAGTCTGATCCAGGAGACATTGAATCCTTTATCGAGTTAGCAAACAAGACGACACGTAAAATGAAACAAAACTTGGTATGGGGAGCAGGCTACAATTTTATCGCGATTCCAATCGCTGCTGGGCTCCTCGCTCCGATCGGAATTACCTTGGGCCCGGCCTTCGGCGCCGTCCTCATGTCCTTATCGACCGTTATTGTTGCGATCAATGCCATGCTTTTGAAATTAGACCCTAAATAAAACGAAGCAGGAACGAAAAAAGCACTGGCTGGTTTGACCCCCTTCCAGAATCGGGTCAGACCAGCCAGTATGCTGTATAAGGAAAATCATAGATCGATAAATTTTCGATAAAAACAGGGCTCCCATGCTTTCGATGGAGAGCCCTGTTTTTCTTATGAACCATAACCTTTTTAATCAACGGCTTGGGGCAGAGATTCGATATTTAGTAGTGAAGTACCCCAGGATTAGGAAGACCTCGATTAATCCAAAGGCCAAGAGGAAGCTGTGCATAAAGAACTCGGCCGGTAAGGCTAAGATGATGGGATCCGTAGCAGGATTGAAAAGCCAGGCGTCATTGTTAAAGAAAACTTGATGAAAAAGCACGAACAGCGTGTCGAAGCTAACCAGGAGAGCCAAAAGGATAGCAAGGGGAATAAGGGTTCCCCGGCGGAAGTAGAGCAGGAGCTGCCAAGATTGTTGTCTCCTATTCAGATACCGCACAAATCCAAACGTGCCTACGCCGGAAAACAATAGGATTAGGTAATCTAAGGCAAAGAGTTTTTTTACTTCAACAAAGTGGAATAGCCCACGCGCTGAACTGGGAAAATCCGGCATGTTAAGTTCTGCTATCCAAGGCATATTCAGGTAATTCAGGAGGATGCGGTAATTTGTTGAAATCTGTTCCTTTGGCATTTTAAGCGTTTCCGTTATTTCCAAATAATCGATGTCAAACGAATAGAGCGGCGTAAAGTTGATGGTGACGGCGATGGAAAGGGAAAGGATGAAAAGCGAAATCATGATGAATCCAGTTATGGAGAATATTTTTTGCCTCAAAACAGCAGCCCCCTTACCATTCGCTTTGGTTTAATCGGGCTTTCGTGTCACTCAGCTCTTCCCTTAATTGCTGGATTTCATCTTCCAGACGCTTTTTATCCTCCGCGTCGCCGGTATGGTCATGTCCTTTATGGTTATGACCGCCATGCATACCAGGCATGAGAAACATCATGAGCATGTGTCCAACCACCATCAGTACCACAAATATAATTGATTCCATCTTCAACACTCCTCTTTTATTTTTATGCCAATGCTACAAACGAAATAGATTGTGAATGGCAAACCCTGAAACAAGCAAAAATCAAACCAAATGAGTGAGAACAAAGACTATTTTTCATCCTCTAGATAAGAGTAATAAAAAATTATGTAGATTTTATGGAGATGGGGCAACTCCATAAAATCTACATAATTCATTGGTATAGTCGATAAAAATAAGAAAGGAGGTTCCTATCTCATATAGTTGTAACGGTATAATGATTGAAATAACAGGCAACATTCGTTAACATTCGCCACCCAGCCTGAAACTAGGAGGACACATGGACAGAAAGCAGCTTGTCAAATTTATAAGTATCCCACTCTTATCGAGTTTGCTCATCCTTCCTATGGATGTAAATGCACGAAGTATTGAAGACCTGACACAAGAGAAAGAGCAGCTTGAGAAGCAACTGCAGGAATTAGATGGAGAAAGCACCAGCCAACAAGTAAAGTTGGATGGTTTAGAAGCAAGGAAGGAGCAGTTGCGAACAGAGACCATCGCACTTCAAGAAAAAATTGATGCGCTCACCTTACAAATGGCAGAGCAACAAATACAACTGAAAAATGCTGCGGAAAAAATAAAGGGGCTGGACAAGGAAATAGCTACCCTGGAGGAACGGATTGCGATTAGGAGAGAAAAACTCCAAATCCAAGCACGATCCGTTCAAACAAATGGCAACTCAAATCTCGTTCTAAAGGCAGTCTTTAATTCCGATAGTTTAGCAGAAATGGTAGGGAACGTGAGCGTCATCAATCGTATCATGGGCCACAACAGGGACATCATGACAGAACAAAAAAATGATCAAATGATCCTACAAGAGAAAAAAGCAGAGGCGGAAGACGTGAAGCAAGAGCTGGAATTACTGAGTGCGAATGTGGAAGTGGCAAGAACCAACCTCGTGACCCAGAAGGGAGAGTTGGAAAACCAAATCGAACAGATTGCACAAGAGTATGAACTAACGGAAGCCGAAAAGGAAGAAATCGTGCAGCAGCAGCAAGCTATCATTCATTCGGTGAGCAACTTATCCGATGACATGAAGGAAGAACAACGCCGCATTGCGGATGAGGAGGCAAACAAACAAAGAGCGGAACAAGAGAAAGCTGAAAAGATGGCGGGAGAAATGGTTCCTGAAAGTTTCTTTGAAGAGAGTGTTCCGCTGGAATATACCTCGGCCGATCCGACGCCTTCCAATCCGCCTGAAGAGACGATCGTCAATGGGGCTGGATTTGTTGCTCCTAGTAATGGATTTATATCAGATTCCTTTGGCTATAGGCTCCACCCCATAACCGGGGAATGGAAGTTACATGGCGGGATTGATTTCGCAGGATCCGGACCCATTGTAACGGCTAAAAAGGGAACGGTTTTAGTGGCTGGCTATCACAGTCAATGGGGATACTATGTCAAATTAGATCATGGAAACGGCATTGAAACCCTCTATGCTCACATGGAGGCAGGAAGTCTTAAAGTCGCACCTGGTCAGGACATCCTTCAAGGCCAGGAGCTAGGGATAATGGGCACAACGGGAGAGTCGACCGGCGTCCACCTTCATTTTGAGGTATATGAGAATGGGACACGTGTAGATCCGGCTCCTTATTTGGGATTATAAAAAGTAGGTTCATAAAAAAAATAGTGGAAACAAGGAGAAAAAAATGGGACTGACATTCATGGGAACAATAAGTCGTGTCGCTCTATCATTTGGTCCATTTACCGTTTATTGGTATGGGGTGATCATCGGTGCAGCGATGTTGCTGGGCATTAACTTGGCTTCTAGAGAAGGCAAGAACCGGGGACTGGAAGAAGATGCAATTATCGATATGATGATATGGGCCATTCCCACAGGTCTTGTGGGAGCCCGTATCTATTATCTTCTATTCGAGTGGCAATATTATATCCAAAATCCGGCCGATATTATTGCTATCTGGAAAGGCGGCATCGCCATTTATGGCGGTTTGATTGCAGGGGGGCTGGCCGTGTACTGGTTCACGAAGAAAAAAGGGATCCCTTTTTCATTGATGCTCGATATACTGGCGCCCTATGTTCTGTTGGCGCAGTCCATTGGCCGATGGGGGAACTTTATCAACCAGGAGGCCCATGGGGAAGCAGTGACCCGCACCTTTTTGGAGAACCTTTACCTGCCAAAGTTTATTATTGATCAAATGCAAATTAATGGCACCTACTACCATCCGACATTCCTGTACGAGTCCTTGTGGAGCCTCTTAGGCTTTGCCATCATTATCATGTTGAGGAATCGGAAAAACTTGTTGCGACGAGGCGAAGTGGCCCTCAGCTATGTTATTTGGTATTCGGTGGGGCGCTTCTTTATCGAAGGTATGCGCACCGACAGTTTATGGATGGGTGATTTTTTAAGGGTGTCCCAAGGGTTGTCCCTCCTCTTGTTCGTTGGCGCCATCGCCATTTGGATTTACCGTAGAAGGGATTATCCGCCAAAAGCCTACTATCTAAAAGGATGGAAGCTGAAGTAAGAACACTAAATCACATGGGCCACGTCTAAAATATAGAGAGGAGCGTTTTTATCATGATGGAATGTTGGAACAGCTTGACACGGGGCGGAATGGGGTCCATGATGTTTATGGGAATATTTTGGATCATCCTAGTGATTATTGTGGTGTATCTCTTCATTAAACTTGTTTCCGATAAGGGGAATCGGACGGTTGAAAAAGAAACGCCTTTGGAGGTCCTGCAAAAAGAGTTTGCCAAAGGAAACCTGACAGAAGAGGAATACCTGAAGCGTAAAAAGCACTTGGAGTAAACTGCTGACGAGAAGATAAATGAAAAAAGGAGGAAAAATAATGATAACGAAGTACATAAAAATGGTAAAACCCTTTGATGTTGTTATTGTCTTCCTCCTTATTGTTTTGTCTTTTTTACCGACGGTTATCTTTGCAGTCCAACAGACGAATAAGGATAATAACAATGTTTACGCGGTTATCTCGATTAATGGCGAAGAGGTGGATCGTTTCCTGCTGACAGGAAATGAGGAACACAGACTCATTACCTACTATCCTGCACCCGGTAAATACAATATTGTCGAGATAGACGGCGAACGGATTCGAAATAAGGAAGACAACAGTCCGTACCAGATTGCGGTGCGAAGAGATTGGATTCAATCTCCTGGGGAGACGAGTCTCAATCTACCTCACCGATTATTAATTGAAATTGTAACTGAAAATCCAGAAGAGTCAGACATAGATGTGATGGCTCAGTGAAAAAAGCAGAACCTTGCCAAACAAAATGTATCAAACTGCCAATAAATAGGGAAAAAAGAGGCACTCCACCATAATGGGAGTGCCTCTTTTATGCTTTTATGTGGCTTTCTAGCGGAAGACTGACAACAAAAGTCGTTCCTTTTCCGTATGTGCTTTCGACAGAGATGGTCCCATGGTGGGCGTTCACAATTCCTTTAACAATCGATAAACCAATCCCTTGGCCACCCAGTTTCCTGTTCCTAGAGGGTTCAGCCATATAGAACCTTTCAAAAACTTGATTGATTTCATTTGGAGGGATTCCTTGACCGGTATCGGTTATCTTAAAGGAAGCTGCGCCACTAATTTGGGAAACCTGAAGATCAATGTGGCCACCGGAAGGGGTAAATTTAATTGCATTGTACAAGAGATTAGTTACCACTTGATGAATCTTATCTCGATCAGCAGAAATTAAAACCGCTTCTCCGTTAATGGCACATTCAATGCCCTTCTCAATCAACAAAGCTTGAAAGGTGCCGGCAACTTGTTGCGTAAGTTCTAGCAAATCAAAGGATGACTTCTGCAGCTGGCTTTCATGGCTTTCAATTTCATTGATCCGATCAATTTGTCCAATCAGGCGGGCAATGCGGTTAACTTCCTCGTAACAGTGGTAGAGGCGTTCTTCCGATACTTCCCAGACCCCGTCAATCATGGCCTCAATATTGCCTTTCAAAGTCGTCAATGGTGTCCTGATTTCATGTGCGATGTCAGAGGAAAGGCGGTTACGAATCTCTTGTTGGCGTTGGAGTTGCCCAGACAATTCATCCACGGAATCCAAGAGGCTGTCAATTTCCTGAATCCCTGTTTCCTCAATCGCCAGGTGACTGTAGTGCCCCTTCGCAATTTCCGTCGTAAAATTCTGTATTCTGACGATTGGTGAACTCAATTTTCTGGCAATCAATAACGCGAAAAATAAGGAGATAATTAGGGACCCAATCGCTACAAAAATCAAGTTGTTCCTCATATCGGCAAGGAATAACGCATCATGTTCCGTGTAAGCGAAAGGTCCAACGGATTGCACTTCGAGAGAACCGATTGGGTCTGTTTCGCTACCGAGGGGAACGATTGTCTGCACGTAGCCACTCTCTATATCGCCCATTATCTGCTCCATATGTAGGAGGTGGGTTTGAATCCTATTTTTTGACTCTTCTTCCTCTGAGGGAGAGGGGCCCCATACTTGGTTGCCAGCGTGGTCATATACTTTTAGGATGATGCCTTTCTGGAGAGCATCGCGTCCAATATTTTGGATTGTTGGAGGGGCATCTGCCCAAGTACCCGTTTTCTGATAGAAGTTTTCTAACTCAGTCTGGTATGCTGTTAACTCTGATTCTTGCCTTTCGCGCACATAGTCTTCGAAGTGGCTTTCCATTAAGTTTAGTGTTATCCAGCTGAAGGTCCCCACTAAGATAAAGGACAGAGAAACAAACGAGAGCAAGAGTTGCCATTTAATGGTTCGCTTCATTTTTGACCACCAAATCGATACCCCGTTCCATATGCGGTTAAGATGAAGTAGGGGTTGCGCGTGTCGTCCTCAATTTTTTGACGGATATTTTTGATGTGGGTATCGATCACCCGATCCGTTCCATCAAAATCGAGTCCTTTCACAGCGTCCAGCAGCTGTTCCCGTGAAAATAGGCGCTTTGGATGTGAGGCCAGAAGGGCTAATAAAGCATACTCGGTCGGGGTCAAAATGATTTCTTCACCTTGTTTGAACACTTGTTTTCGATCCGGGTAGATAACCAGCAAACCTTCTTCGAAAGACCACTTTTCTTCTCGGTATTCTGGTTGGACACGGCGTAAAACGGTTTCGACCCGAGCAACCAGCTCTTTCGGGCTGAATGGTTTTGTGATGTAGTCATCAGCCCCCAGGCTTAACCCTTCCAAGATATCTCTTTCGGCTGTTTTCGCAGTCAACATGATAATCGGTACAGTGGAGGAGTCCCTTATTTTTTTACAGACTTCGAGGCCAGATAAAACAGGCAGCATGAGATCCAACACAATCAAGTCAGGTTGGACAACATCAACCTTTGTTAAAGCCTCGTTTCCGCTCAAAGCGCGAAACACTTGATAGCCTTTTGCACTCAAATAGGCTTCCACGATATCCAGAATGCTTGCTTCGTCGTCCACAATTAAAATCTTCACGTAATCTTTCTCCTCCAATTTCGTTGGTATCTTCATTCTACTAAAACTTGACCCATCATGCCATTGTCTTCGTGCTCTAGGATATGGCAATGGTACATAAAAATCCCCTTTTCTGGGAATGTGACTTCAATCCTGACGCTATCGCCTGGATAAAGTGCGATGGTGTCTTTCCAACCCTGTTCATTCGCAGGAGGGGGATTGCCGTTCCGGCTCAGTACCTTGAATTGGACACCGTGAAGATGGAAGGGATGAATCATGCCGCCCATCATGTCGGGGGCATTGTCGATTTCCCACACTTCTGTGGTTCCTACCTTTGCCCGCAAATCCACTCGCTCCATGTCAAATCGTTTCCCATCAATTGCCACCATGTGCCCCATACCACTGAAGGTGATTACTTTATCCGGGTTACCCGTATCATCCCCTTTAGAAATGATATTTAAGGTAGTTGGCAGGGAAGAGGGTTCTTCTGTGGGTTCTTCTGTGGTCTCCTCTGTGATAGTAAGAGCCAGGACGGGAACATTTTCTTCCATTAATTTGATTTTCTCTCCAGTAGAGTAGCTGCTTAAATCAACAATAATTTCCGCACGTTCTCCCGGAACCAGTTGCAGGTTCTCCATAGGGATAGGCTCATTCAGGAAGCCGCCATCCGAAGCGATTTGGTAGAAGGTACTGTTATCTGACAAACGGAATTGATAGTTCCGAGCATTGGAGCCATTGAGGAGACGCAGGCGGACTTTTTCATTCTTAACCTCAATATAAGAGTTAATGGTCCCATTCACCACCAAGGTATCCCCGTATGTCCCGTCAGGGTTGTAGGCTCTGGCATAGTCCAGTTGGTTATCCCGCTCGAAGAAGCGGTCTTGGATGACTACTGGGAAATCATTGATTCCGTACTCTTTGGGAAGGGGCAAAGTATCCGAGTTCTCGTCTTCAATGTAGATGAGACCTGCCAGCCCTTCATAAACTTGTTCTCCCGCTATGCCCTCCGCATGCGGGTGGAACCAGAGCGTGGAGGCCCCCTGGTTTACGGTGAACTGAAGATTAGCCGCTTCTCCTGGTTCGATGGGATTGTGGGGGCCGCCGTCCACGTTGGAGGGAACCTTCAAACCATGCCAATGGAAGGAGGTACTCACGTCCATTGAGTTTTCCGTCTGGATATTAACTTTTTGGCCGCTTCGGATGCGGATAACGGGGCCTAATAGGGAGCCGTTATAGCCATACGTTTGGGTAGGGTTGCCTTCTTTCAGTTGCGTGCTTCCTTCCTGCGCCACGATCGTGTAGGAAATGCTGCCGTCTGGAGAAAGGGTTCCTTCCAGGAGAGGGGGAAGAGCGAGTTCCTTCTCCTTTTCCGTAGAGGTGACCAACTCGGTTGTGACTTCTCCGCCCATGCCCATGTTCGGATTCATTCCCATTTCTGGCATTCTACCACTTTGGCTGGGAAATAGCCCGGATGTACCAGTATCTATTTGTCTGACCAAAACGAAAGAGACGACAGCGAGTAACAGTATCGAAATCGCTAAAAGGGTGACTGCGGTCTGCTTTCTCATAATGCTTCCTCCTTGTTTTTTCTTATTGGGTTTATTATACCCTTCAATTGTGTAGGTTTTATGGAGGTAATAGCTACCCTCCCTCGCGTCCCTACCTAATTTTACATTTTCACCATGGAGTGGATGAGGCATTCATTAGCTTCTTTCAACCCATTGGGAAGGGGGCCTTCCCAATGGGTTATAAGGGCTGCTTCTTTTGCTTTTCTTTAATATAAGGATGATTTCAAATTGGTGTCATCTCTTTATCTAGATGTGTATAATTAAACACAAAGATTAGGACTGTGGGTGATTATGAGGCTCATACCAAACATTTTTGTAAACAAGGAAGGGTAAGATAGGTTAAAGAAAGTCCATAATAAGAAAAAGTGACAGAGTCATAATCAGTCTAGTAAAGACCTAAGAGTTGTAGTCGTCTCATTTACATATACAGCGTCCACACAGTACTCGCCAGCGTATTTGCGGCTATTACGATTATTAATGATGAACACAACTATATGGGCATTTGGTGGCGGGAATTCTTGAGTCAGATTGTGACCCTGTTGTTGAAAATCCTATCGATGCTACTGTTTACGCAGATTCTCATGTCTGATGATTTTAATTGGGTGAAAATAGCTGGTCTGATTGGGATGGGGTTTGTCATTATCAAAGGCCCAAGTGTAGCAAAATCCATGTGGTTCACAACCGGTAGTGGAAGGAGCACGATTTCAGGCGCTAAGATGGTTGCTAATGCTGCAATTCGTAGAAGGTAATCTAGAATATACAACTATCGTTATGACGTTTTTTCAAGGAGCTGTTCAGTGCGAAGCAGCAATTTTTAAGTGTAAAACTGGATATTTCGTATCTCATCATAATGAACTTTTTGGTTCTTTATATAAATACCCAGCGAGTCGGATTTTTTAATAGATCCGATGATATCTTCCTGATAGGAGCCGTTGCCATCGACGGCTTCTATTTGTATGGCAACTTTTTTATTTGTTTGAATGGCTTCATGTAGAATATAGTAGATTTCAGTTGTCCGCATGCGGGATTTTTGAAAGTTCGTTTGTTTACTTAAAGCGAGCATTGGAATCCCTTCTTTCTATTTCTTCGCGCGAAATATTTGTTATCACCATTATAGAACATACGTTCTTATTTTGGTAGCGAACAAGTAAAAATAATAACTTAATTAAAAATATTATTTCAAAGATAAAGGGTAAAAGGGCACGGATACCTTTGCAAGCCTATCTATAGGAAAGTCATTTTTTCGTTTTGTGTCGCCAAGCGCCCTGGACGATCCGAAAGGGCCGGATCAGGGCTTTATCATTTCGGGCTGTTCTTAGCGGCAATCTCCATGCGGGAGCCCTTCCCTTCGGTCCCACACGGATTTATCCGAGAACAGAAAAGAAAATCAAGAACCGCAAAAACTTTTTTTCTCCTTTTCTTTCATGGTCTTTCACGTCAGTCTAAATAAGCTTTTTGTCTAAAGAGTCCCTACCTGCTGAAGCAGCAAGGGGCTCTTTTTTCTTGATTCCCTTTTGTTCCTCATGATGACTGGCTAGCCAACAAAACGGAAAAAATTCAGCTTTTAGCTCACGCCTATGCGACTCAAAACAAAAAAAGGAGCGGAAAAATATGAATAAGCAAAAAGCAGTAGTAGCAGTAAATGACTTGATACAAGTTTATACCGAAGAGGGGGACTACCTGATTCCGAACCTGTACCGGGTTACGCATATCGATAGACGCTTTCCCCATACCTTATATTATGAAGCCCAAACGCTTGATGAGATGCAAAGTGACATAAAAGGATTGGAAGCATACGAATTTGTGAAAGTTCTGTGACACCGACTAAAAGTTGAATGACCGTTTTGGATAATAAAAAAAAGATTCCCCTAAGTTTTTGCGTATCTATAGATAGAAGGATGAAACCAAGAAAGAGGGATATAAGATGGCTGAAAAAATAAATACGGTAACTAGAAAAGAAACAATCACGGAAATTGTCCGAGTGAAACAGGTCGTGATGGAAAGACCCATAGCCTATACCGAAGGCATTACCTCAACAGAGAGGGCCGGACGACTAGGTATCGATGAAATCGGGGACGAAGCGCAAGAAGTGGTGCTTATCCTCATTCTGAATACCAAAAACCAAATCAATGCCATTCATCGGGTTTTTACCGGCAGCTTGAATACGAGCGTCGCCCACCCCAGAGAAATTTTCAGAAGTGCCCTTCTCAATAATGGCGCACGTATTATCCTTTATCATAACCACCCCAGTTCAGACCTCTTAACCATAGTATAATAAATAATAGTAGTTAAAGTAGTTTAGGAGGAGATGTTAAAGGGAGATTTTACTTTAAATAAAATTTAACAAGGTTTATAATTTGTAGTACTTAAAGTGTTTAAAGAGGGGGGGAGTGTGTGAGGGTTCAAAGGATAGAAGTGGAGAATAAGCCGTATCCATTGTATTTATTACTAGATAAAGAATACCAGCTAATTGAACCAGTAATGAAATTTATTAAATACTTAGATAACACTGGTAAGTCTCCAAATACCATTAAAGCATACTGCTATCATTTAAAGTTGCTGTATGAGTTCATGGAACAGAGAGGCGTTATTCTTAATGATATTAACTTTGAGTTGTTAGCAGACTTCGTAGGTTGGTTGAGATATCCAACAGCAAATAATGTAATTGATCTTCAGTCAAAAGAAGCCATAAGAGAAGAAACGACAGTGAATACAATTTTAAATGCCGTTATGAGTTTTCTTGATTATTTAAGTAGATTAGGAGAATTTAAATCAATTGATGTATTTAAACAAGCAAAGGGAAGAAACTTCAAAGGATTTTTACATCATGTTAATAAGGGTAGATACCAAAAGAATGTCTTAAAGTTAAGGGTTAAAAAGAAACAGATAAGAACATTGACAGCAGAGGAAGTTAAGCAAATTATTGACGCTTGTCATACGAAAAGAGATAAGTTAATTTTAATGCTTATGTATGAGGGTGGTTTAAGAATCGGTGAAGTGTTATCGCTTAGGCTTGAAGATATTGCCACTTGGGACAATCAAATCCATTTAACACCTAGAGATGTTAATGTTAATGAAGCTTATATTAAATTAAGGAAGGAAAGAACAATACATGTGAGTAAAGAACTGATGTCACTTTATACAGATTACTTGGTATATGAGTATAGTGAGGAATTGGAGCATGACTATGTTTTTATTTCCTTAAAAGAAGGCTATTTTGGGAAACCACTAAAGTACCAAAGTGTTCTTGATCTAGTTAGAAGAATAGTTAAAAGGACTGGAATAGAATTTACATCGCATATGCTTCGCCACACTCACGCAACGCAGCTAATTAGGGAAGGATGGGATGTTGCGTTCGTTCAAAAGAGATTAGGTCACGCACATGTTCAGACAACGTTAAATACCTATGTTCATCTTTCAGATCAGGATATGAAAAATGAGTTTAATAAATACCTTGAGAGAAAGGAGCATAAGAAATGAATGCTTCTAGTAAAAGGAAAATTATCAGTCAGAGTGAGATCAGCAAAAAAATAGCTGTAATGAATGAAGAAATGCAAGGGTTTTGGGCTAATAATAGTTGGGATATAAGAAAATGTCCACATCCTTCTGCCATAGAATTAAGTAAGAATCCTGCTTTAAGAAATCGTTGGGTTCGTTTTGAACGTGTTAAAAATCTGTGGTTAAGAACAGAATTGAAATATTTTTATTTTTACCATTTAAACAATAGAATATGGAATGCAAAAACTGTCTGGATTAGAAAAGGAACAGTAATTAATAAAATGTTGGATTTTTTAGATTTAAAGTATCCCAGCATTACTTCAATTACTGAAGTTCCTATTGATAAAGCAATGACGGAGTATAGAACATATTTGACAAAACAGGGTGTTAGAATTACCACCACTAATTATAAGATTACTGCTAATCAAGAAAAAACACCTGTAAAAGCTAATTCTTACTATGTTACTAATCTAAAACAATTTATTGAGTTTTATGAGGATTTTTATTTTGATGGAGAGGAGTGGGATAAAGACGTTTGGGATAGACGAAACTTACCTTTGCCAGATGATAAGGTTAACCCAACACAATATGAATATACAATTAACTTTAAAGGGTTTCGGAATACATATTTTAAACAGCTTGTAAAAAGATATTGTAAGTTAAGATTGAACATGGATAGCTTTTCCTATGTAAGTGATATTGCCCAAAAACTTAAAGAGTTCTTTAATTTTCTGGACATAAAGTTTAAACACGTTCAGAGAGTACACCAATTAACGAGAGTGGAAATTGAAGCATATTTAAGTGAACTAAACATGATGGGGATAAAACCTAGTACAATAACTGGGAGGATCTCTATATTGGAAGGACTATTTAGTACCCTTCATAGGCTAGAATGGGATGATGTTCCTTCCAAATTATTAATTTATCCCGAGGACTATCCGAAAATACCAAGAGCAAAACCTCGCTTTATAGACGAATTCGTTCTAGAGCAATTGAACAGTCATCTTGATAAATTACCCGAATATATAGCTACGATGACTATGATTGTTCAAGAATGTGGAATGAGGATAAGTGAATTGTGCACCTTGAAAAAAGGCTGTCTATTAGAGGACAAAGATGGAGATTACTTTTTAAAGTATTATCAATGGAAAATGAAAAAGGAGCATATAGTTCCAATATCTAAAGAGGTAGCTTTACTTATTAAAGTTCGGGAAGATAAAGTTTCAGAGGAATTTCCAGATAGTGAATACCTCTTTCCAAGAAAAGATGGATCGCCATTAAAACAAGAAACATTTAGAGGCGAATTAAATAAATTAGCTTATGAGCAAAATATAGTGGATAAATCAGGCGAGATTTATAGATTCCATGCCCATGCCTTTCGCCATACAGTAGGAACAAGAATGATTAACAACGGGGTGCCCCAGCATATTGTGCAGAAATTTTTGGGACATGAAAGCCCAGAAATGACAAGCAGATACGCTCATATCTTTGATGAAACTCTAAAAAATGAATTTACTAAATTTCAAGAAAAACTGGTTACCAATAATGGAGATGTGCTCAATCTAGATGATGATAGTGAAGTCGATGATGTAGAGCTTCAATGGTTCAAGAAAAATATAAATGCACAAGTGCTTCCAAATGGTTATTGTAGATTGCCAGTAATAGCAGGTGGTTGTCCACATGCGAATGCATGCTTAGATTGCACTCACTTCTGTACCAGTAAGCAATTCTTACCACAGCACGAAGAACAGTTAGAGCGTACAGAAGAGTTATTAACCATAGCAAAGGATAAACAATGGCAAAGACAAATAGAGACTAATAGCCGTGTTAAAGAGCGTTTAGAACAAATCATTGGAAGCTTGACGGGGTAATTATCAATGGATAAACAAGTTAGAAATACAACAGAAATTGTACGTTTGGCGAAGCAGAAATCACAAAAGACAAGGGAAAAAGTAGACAAAGCGATTTCTAAATTTTCGATTGAAGGTAAAGCTATTAATTTTAATTCAATAGCAAAGGAAGCTAATGTTTCTAAATCATGGCTTTATAAGGAACACGATATTAGGCAAAGAATAGAATCCCTTCGTGAGCGTCAAATAACATCAAATGTAGTCTCAAAACCCAAGAAAAGTTCTCGTTCGGAGGAAATCCTTATTAAAACCTTAAAAAGAAGAGTTATGGAATTAGAAAAAGAAAATAAAAAATTACAGAACCAAATTCAAAAATTATATGGAGATCTGTATAATAAAGAGTAGTTTTAATTATTAATCTGTAGACAGATTGTGAAAGGATGCACTTAAACTAACGGGGCAGGATAGCTTAACAAGGAATAAGAAATTAAATGGTAAAATAGTTAAGAAAGGCTGTGTGATATATGAAAGTTTCTTTAATTGCTGCGATGGATAAGAATAGGGTATTAGGTAAAGAGAATGACATACCTTGGAGAATCCCAAAGGATTGGGAGTATGTTAAAAATACTACAAAGGGATATCCAATTATATTAGGAAGGAAGAATCTTGAATCAATCGGAAGAGCATTACCTGGAAGAAGAAATATTATTCTGACAAGAGATAAGGGTTTCAGCTTTAATGGTTGTGAAATTGTCCATTCAATAGAAGATGTTTTTGAGATATGTAATAACGAAGAGGAAATTTTCATTTTCGGGGGAGAACAAATTTATAATTTGTTTCTACCATATGTTGAGAAAATGTACATTACAAAAATTCATTACGAATTTGAAGGAGATACATTCTTTCCAGAAGTGAATTATGAAGAGTGGAGCGAAGTATCTGTTACACAAGGAATAACAGATGAAAAAAATCCTTATACATACTATTTTCATATTTATGAACGAAAAGCTTATTGAACTAACGGGTGCTTTAGTTAAATAACAATGAATAAAAATCAGCCTGTATCTTATGTTACTATTAAGTAATTTAAGATACAGGTTTTACTATTTTTGAAATAATTACCTTTCACTTCAAATACATGTATTCAAAGTGAAAGTATTGATTTAAATGATTCTTTTGTAATTTACTCTTGATAAAATCCTACCCCATCCGAAGCAGATCTTAACTTTACTCGACGCATGAAGGAAGCAGCGAACGTGCTTGGAATCGAATTGTTAGACCATTTCATCGTATCCGATACAAAATGGTTATCCTTCAAAGAAATCGGTCTACTCTAATTAAAAAATAGAAGGGCAGCAAAGTAGCTGTCCTTCTGTTCTAAGTGCATGGAAGAAATGCGCTCTAAACAAGCGTATTTCCGTGATGCTTACTTTTAAAAAAAGAATTAAAATAGAGATTATACTATTCATTTCTATAAGTATTCTTTTATTAGTTCAGCAATGAATTTTTTCTTTAACCAGAAAGATTGAATCGGCATTCTATCGCCATTTGAGAGAGTATCCGTATATCTTTCTCATAAGGTTCACCAACACGATTTGACATAGAACCATTTTTTAATGTGTCACAATCCGAATTATAATTGAAACACTTAAAATGTTAGTCATCGATTGATGGAAGGAGGTGACTGGTATCACTCAAATTATATTCCGTAATAGACGTACTAGTAACAAAATTAAAATACGCGCCATTTTTTTGAGACACAGTTGCTTTATAAGTGAAGTCTGTCAGAAATCCCTCTTTATCAATTTCATAGGTCAAGATGTTGTCCAGATACTGTGTTTCTTCTATCAATTGAATTTGTGCTTCCATTCCTTGAATGAATTCTTTTTGTGTATTTTCCTGCTTAAGTGCCTCTAGTCTCTTTTGTAACGCTTGTAAGGTTTCACTCTTTATTCTTTCGGGATAGTTAGTTGTTGTGGTAATGGTATAACGAGTCTTATCAGTTTCTGTGTGGACGGACACCTCATCAACATCGGCTTCTACAAGGTTAATCCCAAAGAGCGAACGTAAAACATCGGATAAAGACGTTTGAAGTGTCTCAGATTCTCCCCACGGCGACTCAGAGTTTTCTCCATTATTCACCTTCACATATTCTTTGCCATCCAATTGAGTCATCTCTACGGATTGTTCGTCATTAAAGAAATTCTTTTCATACCAATTATACGTACCATCCGCCAGTTTTATAAACGTTCCTTCAGAGGTTTCTGTATACTGATCTCCCATATGCTCTCTGGAAAGTGACGTTTCGAAACGTGCACTATTGAGTTCTGTATTTTTTGTTGCCGCGTTCTCGATGATTTCGATTTTATTTGAAGATGAGTCGGAAAGGGAGCATCCGACAAGAATTAGCATACTAGTAAGTAAGACTGTTATTCTTCCAAAAATACGATTCATTACTAACACCTGCTTTCAGGGATTGTATAATATCTAATTTTAAATTTTTCAACGTGATGTCGTTAGGTAATCTTTTTATCTTTATTTCCTCATCATTAGCCTCAAACAGAAAATAATGAAAGGTATCTCTCCTGCCTTCTACTCTTATTTCAGCCACAGTATCACTAAACCATTGGATTTCAATATCATCAGATTGAACATCTGCACGACCATCCTTAAGAATATCAGCAGTAAGCTCCGAAGAAGTAGTCCTTTCTTCAATGATAATTGTGGTAGATGGACCTTTTGTTGAAACTTCAATATGATAGGTTTCTTCGGGAGACTCGCTTATTAGAAGTACTTGCTTTTCGGT
Organism: Jeotgalibaca porci; assembly: GCF_011299095.1. Lineage (NCBI taxonomy): Bacteria > Bacillati > Bacillota > Bacilli > Lactobacillales > Carnobacteriaceae > Jeotgalibaca > Jeotgalibaca porci. The sequence continues at coordinate 134,903 of NZ_CP049889.1, forward strand.
ATAGTAAAGGAAAATTTCATGCGTGAATTTGAAAATAGAAATGCTCAGGAGAAAAAGGATTAAAAGAACCATAAAGAAGAATATCCCACAACCTTGATTTGCTACAAAGTCATTGTTAGAATGCTTCATCTTAGCTACTCCTTTCGGATTTTATTGGCTCATTATAGTTATCTTAACATAAATTGTTCGTAAATTCTTTAAGGAAATCCGATTTTATTAAACCACTAATTCAAACGTCGGATTTGTGATTTAGTTTTTTATTTTCTATAATAATAATCTAAGAGTTATAGCTATGAAGGGTGAAATAGAATGGGCTGTCTCAAATTCCGATTTAGGTATCGAGTTTTGAGACAGCCCATTTATTTGATCCCCATCCTAAGATAATTCATTTTTAAATAGTTGTTGAAAGGATGAACTTGTAAATTCTAAATATTCTTCGGGCGATTTGCTACTATTCCGTTCCCAATCAAGCGAAGCTCAGTAAATCATCCAACTTAAAAATAGTGCCCACGGTTGTGAGCTTCTCCTTATTCTCATCCGGATATTTTATTAGTAGGGATTGAAGAATAACCTGTTCAAGCTCCTTTTTTAGGATGGCTTCTATATTCACACGGTCATATCCTGATAGCTTCTTTGGCAACGGAAAGATAAACTCTTGTGGAAGCTAGTTATGGATAAAAACAAGCTCCCTAGCATTTCTTCACTGAACGCTTCTTTATTTTGCATTTCCTCTTCCAGCAAATTTCACAGATTTTGAATGTGATTGGATTACGGAGTGCACGGGGTGGGAAATGGATACAAACAAAAAAACATCTCTTGGGACTGACCCCTAAAGAGATGTTTTTTGTGCCAAAGCTTTTTAATACCTTCGTTATGTCTACTTGAATATGTACCAATTTATCGGCTTTATATAACGTGTATGAATAAACGTAAATTCTTAATAGCTATAAACATTCCCGGCATTCCAAAGTAAGAATTCAGTTACGCCGTGATCTTTCAATGCTTGGACTTGAGCCATTACTTCAGCTTGTCCGTATTCTTTGTAATAGCCTGCGCCTAGGTAGGATGCTGTAAAATCTTGCAACCAAGGGCGTGTTGTTGGCATGTTTTCTAATGATTCCAAGAGTGGGAGTTCTACTTTCATATATTCATCTACGACCTCATACGGATATAAGTCCGGAGCGGATAAATCAAAGTTTCCTGGTCCCCAGTGGCTTGGGTAGATCATAGATGAAATAACATCGACATTATTGGAAATAGCCGAGAAGTCTTGGCCAATTCCGGATGCTTCAGCAACAGTTGCCGCGTATCCGAAGATATCAACGGAGACTTCTACACCATAAGGCATTAGCTTTTCACGTGCATAGGCAACGAAATCACTGATTGCTTTGACACGTTTTTCAGTCGGTGTTAAATCTAAATCAGCAAATTCGCCCATATCATAAACCAGGCTGTTATCGTCATTAGAGAAAACTTCTGGGAAGCGCACATAGTCAAATTGAACTTCCTTGAAGCCCACTTTCGCAGCTTCAATCCCAACGTTAACCGCGTAATCCCATGTTTCTTTTAGAAAAGGGTTGATGAAAAGTTCGCCATTTCCATATTCCCAAATAGAGCCGTCCGGGTTAAGGAAAGACATGCCCGGTTCTTCTTGGGCTAACAAACTATCCTTGAACGCTACAATACGCGCAATCGGATAAACTTGTTCTTCTTCGAAGCGCTTCATGAGGGCATTAATATCAGAAATGACTGGCATTGTATTCTTTTGGATATGTGCATCATCTGAATTAAAGTCCGTTGTAACATGACCATGGTCGTTTTTAATATCAATAACCATCGCATTCAAGTCGTTACTATTCAAATAGCCGATTAACTCATCCACGCGCTCTGGGTTAGCGGCTGTATTCTCAGTCAGGTAAATACCTTTCACACCGTCTTCAGGATAGGCAATTTCAATCCCACTGTCATACAGGAATTTCTTCGGCATAACAGCCATATCGGGAGCTGTTAAGAAAGGCTGTTCCCGTAATTTTAATACCGTTGATTCTGAAACTTCTTCAGCCTGAACGGGAACTGCGAGCATTCCAAGAAGAAGGCCAGCTGTCAAAATATAATTTCCAAATTTCTTCATGTTTCTGTTATTCCTCCTCAGGTGATTCGATTAATTTTGGATCGACCATTTCATAGCCTTGAGCACGTAGACCATCGATAATGGTTCCAATTGCTGCGGCGGTCCAAGGGCGGTCATGCATCAATAAGTTCCCACCACTGCCTAATTCAGGCGCATTAATCATGATATCCGCTAAAGCCGTTTCTTCCATATACCCGTCCACCCAGTCATAGCCGTATGTCCAGTTCATCAATGTCATGTTTTCTAATTCTGAAATAGCAACGGTATCTGTGTTATACGAACCGTATGGTGCACGGAAGAAGCGCGGACGTTTGCCGGTAATTTCTTCAACTGCATCATTCGTAGCTATGATTTCTTCTAGTTGTTCTTCATAACTGATTGATGCCAAGTCAGGATGTGAGTAGGAGTGGTTCCCAATCTCAAAGCCCATGTCGGAAACTTCTTTAATAATTGCACGTGATTCTTCAGATTCCAGGAACTGTCCCATTACGAAGAAAATAGCATTGGCGCCTTTTTCTTTCACTGTTTGGGCAATTTCAAGTGTTTGTGAATCGGGCGGCTGTGGTGAGTCATCAAACGTCAATAAGACAACTTCTGTGTCAGCATCTGCAAGCGGAACAACTGTAAAAATATCAGGATTAATCTGATACTCATATGCAGCAACTTCCGCCTCAATGGTGCTTTCAACCGTTGCTGTTTCAGAAGAAGATTCTGTTTCAATCACTTCGCTCGAAGATACAGCCTCAGATGAAACATTTGATTCTTCATTTTTTGGGGTTTCATTCGCTTGGCAAGCAGCTAAAAAAGCACTTGCGCTTAGAATTAATAGCGTCTTTTTCAATTTAACAGACCTCCTAGTTGTCTTTGTCTTTGTCTTTTGTCAAAGTCGTAGTTAGAACGTCTTTTTGCGTTTCAAATTCTACTGACAAATCAATAATTGGCTCTAGAACTTTCAGATTATCATTGCTGATACTGTTCAGTGCATTTACACCGTCATACAGTGTGTTGAAGTTCGCATCATCAGCACCGAAAGAAGTGAAAGTTTTTTCTTCCTCTTGCAGTTGGTTCTCATAGGCGGGAACAAACGCTTCGACGGATGAAATAAAGGACTGCGCAACACGCGTTAGATTATTAATCTCTTCAGAAGGAATCGCTTCGTAATCCAATTCTGTTAAATCTTGGATATGTCCTTTCATTGCTTCAATGTTTTCTTCAACCTTCGCTACTTCTTCTTTACGTGTAGCAATGTTCTCGAAGAGGGGGGCTGTCCCATCTTTAAAGTTTGCCAATTCCTCGTCAGCAACCAAAGCTTCGTCGAATTGTTTCTGCATCGCACTTTCGTTTTGTTGAATGGCATTTAGCGATACAACAACTGCTTCCTTGGAAACGGCTAGTTCATCCGTAGCTGTTTGGGCTTTTTCAGCCTCATCAGAGCAACCCGTTAAAACTATACTTGTTGCTAGTAAAACCCATATCTTTCTTTTAATCACATTAACGTCTCCTTTTTGGCATTATCTTAACCATTATAGCCAATCTTTGTGATATATTTCAACAAATATCAGATTAAATACAGATTTACTTTAGGTTTTGGTGCTTATCGTTTACAATAGACAGTAGTTCAAGCTATTAATTATTGAAGAGGAGTCACTATGATTTATTATTTATTAGCCGCATTATTAATCATCATTGATCAAATAACGAAATGGAATATCGTTCAAAATTTCGAACTTTATCAGGAAAAAGTAATCGTTCCTGGCTTCTTTTCTCTTTTTTATATTCAAAATGAGGGGGCTGCCTGGGGAATTTTCCAAGGTAAGATGGTTTTCTTCTACTTGGTTACACTTTTAGTAGTCGGATACTTAATCTATATGTTCCAGCAAGAGAAAAACAAGACTAAATTAGTTGGTATCAGCTTTGCTTTAATTTTATCCGGAGCAATTGGTAATTTTATCGATCGCTTGTTAAATGGGTATGTCGTTGACATGTTCCGCCTGGACTTCATTAATTTCCCAATCTTCAATGTGGCGGATGTCTGCCTGACTGTTGGTGTGGTATTGATGCTGATCCATGTATTATTTTTTGAAAAAGAGGAAAAACTATAATGGAAAAAGAAACACACGTATTAAAAGTTAATAATGAAAGTGGTCGTGTAGACAAGGTTCTGTCTGAAGCGTATCCCGAATACACACGTTCACAAATTCAAGCTTGGATTAAGAGCAATGCTGTCTTAATTAATGACAAGGCAACGAAAGCCAATTACAAAGTACAACCGGGCGATATTATTTCGTTCAGTGAACCAGAAGTCGAACCACTTGCAATCGAACCAGAAAACATAGCGATTGAAATAGTTTATGAGGACGATAGTATCTTAATTGTCAATAAAGCGGCCGGCATGGTCGTGCATCCATCGAAAGGTCATTTACATGGAACGTTGGTTAACGGCTTGCTCTACCATGTAAACGGCTTATCAGACGGAACGAATGTTGTCAGACCAGGGATTGTTCACCGAATTGACAAAGATACATCCGGTTTGTTGGTAATCGCTAAAACAAACAAAGCTCATCAACACTTGGCAGATCAATTCTTCAACCACACGATTGAACGTGAGTATGTTGCAATCGTTCATGGCGAAGTCCAACACGAAGAAGGAACCATCGATGCTCCAATCGGCCGCATGCACTCAAACCGTTTGAAACGGACCGTAGATCGTGATGGCAAATCGGCAGTGACGCATTTTAATCGCTTAGAGCAATTCCACGGCTTTACGTTTCTCAGCTTAAATCTGGAAACAGGGCGGACTCATCAGATTCGTGTGCACATGGATTATATTAATCACCCGTTGGTTGGTGATCCGATGTATGGACCGGGCGAAGACGTCGATAAAAATGGTCAGTTCCTACATGCACGTGTATTAGGATTTAACCATCCTGACACGGATGAAAGGGTACGCTTTGAGGCACCAGTACCGGGATACTTCGAACAACGCCTGGAACAATTACGCAAGAGCATTTGACATTAGCCCTGTTTCATATTATTATTCAAAACAAATTACCTTTAACGCAGTCCAGAGAGGCTCGAAGGATCACGAACGAATCGTTTATAATGGTGATCCCCTCATGCTCTTTTTTGGCATGAGGGATTTTTTTCGAAAAAAGGAGAGAAATATAATGGCAAAAGAAGAAATTCTTATTATGGATGCTGCTACAATGCAACGTTCATTAACGCGTGTGACCCATGAAATTCTAGAACGCAATGGTGGAACAGAAAACTTGATACTGGTAGGAATCCGTACACGTGGGATTTATCTGGCGGAACGGATTGCACAAAACATCAAGAAGTTCGAGAATGTCGAGGTCCCAGTTGGTGAGTTGGATATCACGCTTTACCGCGATGATCAACATTTTACAAAAGAGCAAGAGCCGGTTTTAAACAATACCAACATCCCATTCTCAATTGAAGGAAAGAATGTGGTATTAGTGGATGATGTTCTGTTTACCGCTCGTACGATTCGTGCTGGTATGGATGCCATTATGGATATCGGACGTCCTAAACGGATTACAGTTGCTGTATTGGTCGACCGTGGACATCGCGAACTACCGATTAAGGCTGATTATGTAGGGAAAAACATTCCGACTTCAACGAGCGAACAAATTTCTGTTCGTATTACAGAAGTCGATGAACAAGAAAAAGTAACCTTAATTAAAGGATAGTGGGGGATTAAGATGACTGACAAACCAATGATTGCCCTCGATTTCTCCGAGGCAGAAGAAACACTGCGTTTTTTGAGAAACTTCAATAGTGAACAGCTATATGTCAAACTGGGCATGGAGCTTTATTATCAAAACGGACCTGAAATAGTTAAGTGGATAAAATCATTGGGACATGAGGTTTTCTTGGATTTGAAACTGCACGATATTCCCAATACCGTCTACCGTGCGATGAAAGGTTTAGCGGCTTTGGATATCGACATGATTAATGTACATGCAGCAGGTGGGAAGCAAATGATGCAGGCTGCTTTGGAGGGTATCCATGACGGCACACCCACTCACTCTACGGTACCGAAACTGATTGCTGTTACCCAGTTGACTTCAACGACTGAAGCGGTGATGCAAACCGAACAACTCATCCAGGTTCCTTTATTGGAAAGTGTCCGGCATTATGCTTCTTTAACCAAACAGGCAGGTCTGGATGGTGTCGTTTGTTCAGCACTGGAAGCGAAGGAAATTAAAGCAGCCACTGATTCAGCCTTTCTGTGTATCACACCGGGTATTCGCCCAGCCGGCTCAGAAGTCGGTGACCAAAAACGGGTGGCAACGCCCCAATCAGCACGTCAACTGGGATCTTCTTATATCGTAGTTGGACGTCCGATTACACAGGCAGCGGACCCTATAGCAGCCTATCATGAAATTAAAAACCAATGGAACGGAGTGTCTGAATAATATGCATACAGCTGAAAACATCGCAGAATCCCTACTTGAAATTGAAGCAGTCAGTTTAAGTCCGAATGAGCCCTATACATGGGCATCAGGCATCAAGAGTCCGATTTACTGTGATAACCGCATTACGATTAGTGTACCTGCCGTTCGAACACAAATTACTGACGGATTGGTAGCTTTAATCAAAGAGAAATACCCGGATGTGGAAGTCATCGCCGGAACGGCAACAGCCGGTATTCCGCATGCTGCTTTTGTGGCTCAAAAAATGGATCTACCAATGATTTATATTCGCAGTAAGGCAAAAGAACATGGAAAAGCGAAAAAGATTGAAGGCCGCATTACACCAGGACAAAAGATTGTTCTGATTGAAGACCTGATTTCGACAGGTGGCAGTGTCATAGAAGCCGCGAAAGCTGCTGAAAGTGAAGGGGCAGATGTCTTAGGTTGTGTAGCTATTTTTACGTACGAACTTCAAAAGGGCATTGAGAACTTTAAGGATAGTGGCTACGAAATCCATACGCTGTCAAATTACAGTACGTTGCTAAAAGTTGCAGAAGAGATGGATGCTATTACAGCTGATGAACGCACAGTTTTAACTAAATTCAGTAACAATCCACATAATTGGCAAGCATAACAAAAAAAATCACCGTTCTCTTTTACGAGACGGTGATTTTTTGTTATTAAACGCGTAAAGCGTCCACTTGTTCTTTCGTTGGTGTGACATACAGGGTTTGTTGATCGGTATAGATTACAAAGCCGGGTTTCGCACCATTTGGTTTTTTAACATATTTAACCGGTACAAAGTCAACCGGAACATTGGCCGAGTGTTGAAACTTCGAATAATACGCTGCCAAAATTGCTGCTTCTTCGAGCGTCTCTATTGAAGGTTCACTGGATTCCACAATAACATGAGAACCAGGAATATCTTTGGCATGAAGCCAGTAATGATTATTACGCGCCTTCTTCAGTGTCAACTCATCATTTTGTTTGTTGTTCTTACCAACACGGATATCAGTGCCATCACTTGATTTGAAATGATGGGGTTTACTGATCGTTTTCTTCTGCTTTTTATTTGATTTCTTAGCTTTCAAATAACCGGCATCTTTCAATTCATCCCGGATATCTTCTAAGTCTTGCGGATCAGATAGATTGATTTGCGTTTCAATCGACTCCAGGTATTCATTTTCAGTTTTCGTCTTTTCGATCTGCTCATGAACAAATTTTACTGATTTAACCAATTTATGATAGCGAGTAAAATACTTTTGGGCATTTTGAGACGCAGAAAGTGACGGATCAAGTGGAATAACTGTTGGCTCTTCATCCGCATAGAAGTTATTTAAGGTTACTTCAGTAGCAGCTTTAGGTACTTGATACAAGTAAGCCGTTAATAGTTCACCTTTAATCCGATAAGCATCTGCTTCTTCACTTTTCACTAAGGTATTCTCGAGCTTTTCTAATTTCAGTTCGTTCTTGTGCAGTTCATTCTTAATGATACCCAATAAATCCGAAGCAACTTGCTTGATGCGGTCTTTAGTTGCTTTATCGATATAGTAGGCATCTAATAAAAGACTCGGGCTCGCAAAGGTTTTTGCTTCGCCCACCATTGTTTCGAAGGTATAAGGTGCAAAGGTCTCTTTCCCAGTCTCATCCGTAAAGAGTGTGGGGTGACCTGTCGCAACCTGGTTAAGGAACTGATTTATTCCATGAGCTAATGTAGGTTCAGACAAACTAGCTATTTCTTTAGCAGTATCACGTCCAATCCCTTGAAAGGCACTTTGAATATTCTTTGCCGTCAGTCCGTCTTCAAAAGTCGCTTGAATGGCATCCATCTCCGCAGGTGTTGCTTCGAAAGGATTCAGCCGGTCTTGATGAGGGGGTAGAACGTAGACAGCTCCAGGCATGATGGTCCGATAACTATTTTGATAGGCCGGCACATGCTTCAAGCAGTCCAAAATCTTGTTTGTCTCGTTATCAACAAGAAAAATGTTACTATGGCGTCCCATCATTTCGACAATTAAGGAAACGTGCTTTAAATCTCCCAGGTCATCAAATTTTCTAATCTTAAACGTAACAATCCGGTCATTGCCTAATTGTTCAATCCCTTCGATTGTCGCTCCTTCAATATTCTTTCTTAAGAACATACAGAAGTTAGGTGCCTTATCAGGATTGGAAAGCTGCTCCTCCGTAGCTTGAATACGAGCATAAGAAGGGTGTGCAGATAATAATATTTTCTGATTTTTGCGATTCGCGCGCATGGTTAAAACTATTTCATGTTGAAATGGCTGATAAATTTTAGAAATACGTCCTCCTAAAATCGTATTGTTCAGTTCTTCAACGATCGTGTGTGCATATATACCATCATAAGACATATAAATGCCTCCTCTCTAACTTCCCTATTATATCATAGAGAATAAGCTGTACCAAAAGACCAAAAGCAGTAATTTAGAGGTTCTCATTTTATTTTCATTTTCCTGTTGACAAAAGAATGAGGCAGGGTTAGTATGAGTATATTAAATTTCACTTAGAAAAGGAGCAATTACTATGTCAGTAGCAACCACAACAAACTTTATGAATTTTTATTGGCAAAGCCACATGGAGTAGGTTGTTCTTTGCGACGTATTAATTGTCCATAGATACAACCTCAGAGCCATCTGAATGTATCTATGTGGATTATTATGGAATATATCATTTATTCGCCACGTAGACCAAGGAATTCAAGTCTATGTGGCGGTTTTGTATACAAAGCTGCCCCTGATGTCATTCAGATGGCAGCTTTATTTATATACAAAAAAAGAATATTCGGAGGGATTCACATGTCATTCATTCATTCAAACATTAAATTCACTTTTCTAACAGCTGCAGCTCTACTATTGGGAGCCTGCGGAACAAACGAACAAGAAGCAAGCAGTCACGTTACTTCAAATGATTCAGATTTACCTTATATTGGTATTATGCAGCTTGCCTCTCATCCGGCTTTGGATGCCATCACAGAAGGCATTATTGATCAGTTGGCAGAGGAAGGCTATGTCGATGGTAAAACAGCGACGATTGATTTGCAAAATGCCCAAGGTGACCAATCAAACATGCAACAAATCGCTGAACGCTTTATCAGTAACGATGCAGACATTACCGTTGGGATTGCAACGCCTGCTGCCCAAGCTTTAGCGAATGCGACGAAAGACATTCCAATTATCTTGGGGGCAATCACAGATCCATTGGCGGCTAATCTAGTTGCTTCGCTGGATGCACCGGGTGGAAATGTCACAGGAGTAAGTGACAAAATCCCAGTAGCAGAACAATTCGATTTGATAATGGAATTAGTTCCGGAATTAAAAACAATTGGCTTCTTGTATTCATCCAGTGAAGATAACTCACTAAGTTCCGCAAAAGAAGCGGAAGCTATTGCAGCATCACTGGGATTGAAAGTCGTGACGAAAACAGTGAACAGTGCGAATGATATTCCGCAAGTAGCCGAATCGTTGGCGCAGGAAGTGGATGCCATTTGGGTTCCAACTGATAATATTATTGCAACCAGTACTTTATCGCTTATTGAAGCAACAGATGCCTATCAGATTCCAGTCTTTCCTTCTGTTGATACAATGGTCGAAGAAGGTGGTCTTGCAACAGTTGGCTTGAACCAATATACCATCGGTGTACAAACCGGTTCAGTCACAGCTGACATTCTGGAAGGTGCAGACCCTAGCACGTATGCAATCCAATACCCAGAAAAAACGGAATTAATTATTAATAAAAATAAGGCAGAAAAACTAAACATTATCATTCCTGAAAATGTTTTAGAGTCCGCCCGTATCATCGAATAGAATTGAAAAGAGGAAGCTATTATGAATATGATTATTTCTGCAATTGCCCAAGGCTTGATATGGAGTCTACTCGCACTTGGTTTATTTATCAGTTATCGGGTTCTAAACGTTGCTGATATGTCAACGGAAGGATCCTTTACGCTTGGAGGTGCAGTCGGCGTAACCGCCATTACAATGGGACTGAATCCCTTTCTAGCTGTTATCTTGGCATTAATCGCAGGAGCATTGGCAGGGGCTGTCACGGGCTTTCTCATTACAAAGCTAAATATCTCCAGTCTCTTGGCAGGTATCTTGACGATGACAGGTCTTTACTCCATCAACTTACGTGTGATGGGTAAGGCAAATGTCAACCTGTTGGGGCTGGACACTATCTTTTCTGGTGTAAAGGCTTGGAACTTACCCCGACATATGGATACGATTTTGATTGGTGCGCTTTTCGTGCTTGTTATCATTGCACTCTATTCAATCTTCTTTAAGACTGAATTTGGGCAGGCATTAATTGCCACAGGAGATAATCAAGCCATGGCACGTTCGTTGGGTATCTCTACCAATATGATGACTACAATCGGCTTAATGATGGCGAACGGGGTCATTGCTTTGTCAGGAGCGGTTATTGCGCAAAGTAATGGGTATGCGGATATCCAGATGGGTATTGGTGCAATTGTTATTGGTCTGGCCTCTATCATTATCGGTGAAGTATTATTCCCCCATGTTTCATTAAAAATTCGCCTAGCATGTTTGATTGTCGGTTCTGTCATTTACCGTCTCGTGATGGTGTTGGTTTTAGAAGCGAATTTGAATCCAAACGATTTTAAACTTATTTCCGCAATCATGTTGGCACTATTCTTGGCACTGCCAAAGATGAAAGATATGTACTATGTCAGCAAATACCGTAAGAAAATGGCAAAAACAGTAAGTAAGCAGGTGAAACCATAATGACTGTGAATGAAACGATTTTAGAACTTCACAATGTAAACAAAACATTTTATCCCGGATCCATTAATGAAATCCATGCTTTGAAAGACATTAATTTGACTGTTAAGCGCGGTGAATTCATAACCTTGGTTGGTGGGAATGGTGCCGGTAAGTCGACTCTACTAAATGCGATTTCGGGTTATTTCTTTCCGGATGCAGGGAGTATTACGGTTAACGGCAAAGATATCACGCTTCTAAAAGAAGAAAAGCGTGCGCCATACATTAGCCGCGTATTCCAAGATCCTAAAATGGGAACAGCTCCCCGAATGTCCGTACAAGAGAACCTTTCCTTGGCTTATCGTCGTGGTCAAAAAAGAACGTTGAAATTCGGGTCTACTAAAGAAGAAAAAGACGTGTTTAAAGAACAGCTTGCTTCTCTAGGTTTAGGTTTGGAGAATCGGATGACGTCAGACATTGGTCTCTTATCAGGGGGACAAAGACAATCCATTGCCTTACTGATGGCAACGTTAAAGCGTCCCGATATTCTGTTGTTGGATGAGCATACAGCTGCATTGGATCCAAAGACTGCCCAGTTGGTACTAGAACTGACAAATCAAAAGGTACAAGAAATGGGCTTAACCAGTATTATGATTACCCATAACCTTCAAGATGCTATTAAATATGGAAATCGGATGCTTGTGTTACACCATGGTCAGATTGTAAAGGACTACAATACGGCCGAGAAAGAAGCATTGACGACCGAACAATTATTTGCGGAGATTCAAAATTTAGCAATAAATGACTTACAATAAGCTTTGAAGAAGGTGGTTTAGTAGCCATCTTCTTTTTTATAGACTTAAATAGCAAACGTTGTTCCTATTTCCTGATATTAATGTTAAGATAATACAAACAAACCCGAAGGAGAATTGCTGTATGAAGTTATTAGAAGATGTTATTCGCGAAAAAGGAACAATTTTGGAAGGCGGCGTCTTAAAAGTAGACAGTTTCTTAAACCACCAAATTGATCCTGAATTAATGAAAGCTCTAGGAGATGAATTCGCAGATGCTTTTGCGGATTATGGAATCAATAAGATTTTGACAGTTGAAACTTCCGGTATTGCACCAGCTGTTTTTGCAGGTTTAAAATTAGGTGTTCCGGTTGTATTTGGACGTAAAAATAAAAGTCTGACGCTTCAAGACAATATGTATACGACGAGCGTTTATTCGTATACGAAGCAAACATCGAACGAAATCTCAATTTCTAAAGACTTTTTGAATTCTGATGACCGTGTTTTGATTATTGATGACTTTCTAGCGAATGGTCAAGCTGTAGCGGGCCTCTTTTCAATTTGTAAGAGTGCCGGAGCATCCATAGCTGGTGTGGGTATCGTTATCGAGAAGTCTTTCCAGAAAGGGCGTCGCTTTGTAGAGGAATCCGGTATTCCGATTCTATCGTTGGCACGTGTTGCCAGTTTGGATGATAGGACGGTTACGTTTGTCGATGAAACGAAAGAGGACGCCAATGAATAAAGATGCGCTCTTTCATACTAAAGTTGTTAATGATGCAGCTTTAGAAGGGGAAGCGTACGTCGTTGACGGCCTACGCGTCTTAATCAGTGATCCGCTCTCAAATGGGCCAGGATCGAACCCCGAGGAGCTGTTTGGATTAGCGTGGTCAACCTGCCTGAACGCAACCATTCAAGCCCTGTTGAAGGGGAGAGGATTGGATGCAAAGAGCCGGGTAGAAGTTGACGTCTCTTTCAAAAGAGAGGCAGATGGACGCGGTTTTTACTTCGAGTTAGCTGCACGCGCAGGCATCGAAGGTTTCGAAGAAAACCAAGTTGAAAAATACTTAAAATCCGCACACCGAAAATGTCCCGTATCTAAAATAATTGGTGATTATCAACATGTATCACTATCTGTAATGCCGTTCAATTCGTAACGGCATTATTTTTTTGCGTCTCTGTGATAAAATAAGGCAAAGAGTTTCATTCGGTCAATGGAGGTAATGTTTCTTTGATACGTTCCCAGAGAGGCACTTGTTGTTGAAATTACTGATTGTGATTGACAAAAAGGAGTAAAAGAAACGCTTTGATGCTCGTCAAAACGATCCTGAAAAAAACTATAAGTTAACCGATGAAGATTGGCGAAATCATGAAAAATTTAATGAGAACGAAACCGCAATGAATGATATGATTATAAAGACAAATACTTCTGAGACACCTTGGACAATTGTCGAAGGGACACAGAAGGAATATGCATGGATTAAAGTGCTAGAAACGTTTATTAATGAGACTGAAAACTTCCTGAAGAAGCACGAATCTCATTAATATACCCACTAAAATCAATGGGGGAGATAGGGTGTTAGAGAACAAACATGTGACAGTTTTTGTTACAGGAGGAATTGCTGTTTACAAAGCAGCTGATTTGGTACGTAAATTTATTAAAGCAGGGGCGATTGTGCGTGTAGCAATGACAAAGAGTGCGACAGAGTTCGTTCAGCCACTGACTTTTCAGATATTATCGCGTAATGAGGTCTATACAGATACCTTTGACGAGAAAGAACCTGAGAATGTCTCGCATATTCACTTAGCAGATTGGACGGAATTGGCAGTTATTGTACCAGCAACAGCCAATATTATCGGTAAAATGGCGAATGGAATTGCGGACGATATGGTCTCAACGACACTGATGGCAACAACCGCGCCACGTTTAATTGTACCGGCTATGAACTCAAATATGCTTGCCAATCCTGCCACACAGTTGAACCTAGAGAAACTAGAAAGTTTTGGTTACACAGTGATGGAACCTGATACGGGCTTCCTTGCTGAAGGTTACGAAGGAAAAGGGCGTCTGCCTGAACCGGATAAGATTGTCGAAAAAGCTCATTTGCTATTGCTAGAAAAAGCATCTGATTTACCGCTTAAAGGCAAGAAAGTGATTATTTCAGCAGGTGGGACAATCGAGCGAATTGATCCCGTGCGTTATATTACCAATGATTCATCAGGTAAGATGGGACATAGACTAGCTGAACAAGCACGTGACTTAGGGGCAGATGTCATTTTAGTGACTGCGTCTAAATTAGAACATCCGTTCGGCGTTACAGTGAGACCTGTAAGCAGCGCACGTGAAATGCAGGCGGCAATTATGAGCGACTTTGATGATGCAACTATTATTATAATGGCAGCAGCTGTATCGGATTATCGACCAAAGAACCAAGCTGATAAAAAAATGAAGAAAGCCAGTCAAGATATCCAAATTTTGCTTGAGGAGAACCCAGATATATTAGCAACAATGGGTCAACAAAAAACACATCAGTTCTTGATTGGATTTGCAGCTGAAACAAATGACGTTGAAAAGTATGCTACAGACAAGTTGAAGCGTAAAAATGCTGACATGATCGTAGCAAATGATGTATCTAAGGAACATGCAGGATTTAACAAGGATACAAATGAAGTAATTATTTTTCAACCTAATAAGGAAGCAATTCATATCGAGACAGACACAAAAGAAAACATTGCGAAGCATATTTTGCTTGAAGCGTTATATAGTATGAAATTGTAAAATATTGATATAGGAAAACAGCCATTTCGAAAATCCGTCGAAAGTGGCTGTTTTTTTAGTATATTTATACAGGAGATAGTCTTTAGCTTTCCTTTACATAACTTAGTATAATATATATTATGTAAACTAATAAAACAATAAAAAAAAAGCTTTTAAATATTATACAAGCTTCTTTTTTGTTTTATTAATTAGGCTCTGTTAGACTAAATTGTTGTTTTATTCTAAAAAATAAGGTAGTCGAGTTAGACTACCTTATTTAACTTACTTTATCTTATAAATTCCTTCACGATTTTCAATTGTTATCTCATCAGTTGTAATTATATTAGATGAATCTTTTTCCTCTACCTGCAACTTAACTTTAAACTCTATCACTGTTCCTTCAACCCACGAAACCTCTGCAAATAATCCAAGTTCCACTGGTTCACCTGAATTAACAATTTCTTTTAGGGGACCACTTTCTGGAGCTACAAAGCCTTCAAACTGTTTATCGTGTCCATTATTTTCTAATATCCAATGATACTGTATGTCCTTATCGTATTCACCAGTTAATTTAGATGTTAGATTTATTGGCATTCCACTAAATGTGGTAGAATCACCATTAGCAATTATTTTAACATTTAAAGTATTCTCATTATTTTTTATCGAGACCTCGTTTGATACAGTCTCTTTACCTTCTGATTTGCTTTGACAGCCTACTAAAGTAAATATCATTGTACTTATTATTATCAGTGTTACAATTTTTTTCATAAAATTACCTCCTTTTATATAAAACATTATACACTTTTCTAATCATTTATATAACAAATTTTAACAATTTATATAAATACAGTTTTTCGTTCCTTGTATCCCTTGATTTGGGTGTCCACAAATGGTATCACACTATGAATTAGCATATTTTTTGTCCGAATAATATCCTTTTCATCATTGAAGGTCTCAAGCCACTTGTACCAAGACATATAATTCAGCAAGAATTTACTTGATACACCCTTAAATTTATACATCCAAATCTTTAACTTACTATGTAAACTATTTATATGATTGATGTGATAGATACCGTTTTTATGACGACCTCTCTTTATCATTTTATGGTCTAAATTAAGGTCTTTAGCGAATTGAATGTATGATTTATGACTATCAGTACAAATGATAGCATTATTATCTATATGACCATCATAAAGGCTCTCAAGGTCATTGTGAGTTATTCTGCCAGTGCATAAGGAATTTGAGCTGACTCCTCGTCAATTTCAACAACAAAACCTTTAAAAATCTGATTTTGATTGATCCTTTGCAACCCGTGATTCAAAAAAACAGCCCGTGAGTATTTAGTCTCACAGGCTGTTTTTACGCTTTATTTTACCTTTACTTTTACTTGCACCAAAGATAACTCAGGATTGACATCCATTGCTTCCGTCATTCCCAAAATTGGCTGTCCATCTACATCAAAATGTACCCGCCGGATACCTGAAGAACGGGGAGCATCGATACCTGGACGTGCATGATAAGTGTTCCAGGTATTGCCTTCTTCATCTTCTACATAAGCATTGTGTCCAGGTCCAAATTCTCCTGGAACATTCAGAGAAGTCAACAATGGGTAATTTGATTTTTCCCAGACCGCTGGATTGAGCAAGTCACTGCCAACTTTGGCTTTTAGATACCCCACACAATAGCTACTGTCGACAGCTGCGCCGGAAATGGTTAAGTAGATGTCTTCTCCTCGATACAAGGCATAGGGACCTTCATCGACAAAGGTATGATTATTGTCCCATCCATAATCTGGTTTTGCTAAGACTACTGGTTCTGTCAATAATTGCCACGGTTGATCAGGATTGAGCTCCGCAAAATAAATCCACGCACCTAAGTCCACTGGGAAAAACTGACGTTGCGACCAAGCGGCATAGATTCGGCCACTATCTTTAATCACCGTCATATCCAAAGTGATGCCTCCTGTAATCAAAGGCGATCCATCTGCTTTTACGACTTTTTGCGGTCGCTGCCAATCAGCTAGCACCAAGGGATTGCCGCCTTCTTTCAAAGCCATTACGTGGGATTGTTCCTCTTCAAAAGGACCTGGTGTTGCCCCGTGGAAAATATACAAACGATCATTAATAATATGAAATTCTGGTGCCCACAAGAGATTGGCAATTTCAGGGTACATCTCGCTATCCAAAATCTTCATCTCTTGGGCAGTAACTAACTCAGCAATCGTCTTGGCTTTACGGATATAGAGGCTACGGTTATCATCATAATCATTCGTGGCAATAAAGTAGTATTCCCCTTGCCATTTGCCGATACAAGGATCCGCGCGATAAGTCGCAATCGGGAAAGAAAAATGTTCCTGATGCACTTGACCCTTTGCTACAAAAGCTTTTTCAGTAGCACTTGCTGGTAAATCAAACCAATCAATTCCGGCTTGGCGACTCGAGCCATCACTATAGCGCAAGGTTGCTTTCATCGTGGTAAGTTCTTCCATGTTTTCAACAACGACTTCATCCGGTAAGTCCACAGCGATATTATAGGGTGTTATCAATTTTTTTTGTAAATAGTCTCCTTGTTCCTCACTAATGGTCAAACTATTCCTCGGAATTGCCCCTTCAATATCCGTTGCTACTTCCAAAAGTGGTTGCCACTGAATGGCAACCTTTTTAGTCTCATCCACATGATCTAAGCTTGGGGTCGTCACTTGATAAGCCTGATCACAGCTATCTAACCACCGGATTTGATACCCTTCATCCGTATAAGCCAATTGAACATCCATCAGAGGCATTTCACTTAGGTGGAGCAAAGGTAGTTCTTGATACTGAATAAAGTTTTCCGTTTCAAAAACTAAAATGCTACCCACACTGGTTTCATCCAACGTTCCATCGGCATTTACCCGAATCCCGATGATGTAAAATTTCTCTTTTCCCTGACAAATCCAAGTTTTTTTAAGGGCTTTTGCTACTAAAAACCCATCTGGTAAAGAATGTGCTTTGGCAAACAAGACCCCAAAGTTTTGATTTAATGGCTGAAACACTCCTGATTCATCTGCCAATGCTAAATGCATCGCCAATCCCAGCCGAGTATCATAAAGCTCTGTTTCTTTAGCTTCTCGTTGATAATTCAATAATTGATAACTCATAATAGCCTCCTAAATATAATAATTGCGAGTAGTTTGATTAGTGGTCCACACACCAATTTTCAAACCCATTCTGTTGCAGGTTCTTTGCACCAATTTCCGTTCGAGAATAGATTTCTATCAAATTATTGCAAATAATCAAATTGAGAAAAACGAGCTGAACCATTTATTTCTTTTGTGGCCCAGTTAAATAAGGCGTATCTACAACCTGTGAAGTATTCAATGTCAAACGCTACATGATGAGGTGAGCCAATTTGGATATCCTCATAAAAGAAGCGGATCGTGTCGATTTGATCTTTAAAGTTGGCTTCTACTTTAAAAGTAATCTGGCTCGGATCAATCACTGGCATCTTTTTTATTTCCTTATAAAGGACCCGCTCACTCTCTTGTTTGGTGGCTGATTGGTAAACAACAAAATATTCATTATTCTCCAGCGTTACGCCTATGAATGCATATTGGTATTGTAATGCTGCAATGCCGGCTATGTCTCCTTCTTTGAGCGCTGAAGCATCCACCGTGACTTCTGCGGCAGATGACGGGAATAACATGCGTTGCGTCAACATATTATGAGCCTGTGTAAATTCCTGCTGAACGGATTTGTTAGTTATTTCAATGTAGCCTTCTTCATAATTGACAGAGTAACCGTCTAAATGCGGTTCATGGTTAAATTGCCAGAATGATTGCAGACCATGTAAGAGCGGTGTTTTAGTCTTAAAGTCATCACTACCAAATAACGGTGTATACATATAATTTTCCTTAGTACTGGTAACACTAAATTTAGCCGGTATCTTCTTGTTCTCTCCGATAACAGGGTATTTATCCTTCCAAGAAAGTGGCGCTAACACAGGAACCCTTCCCACTGCTCCTCGGTCCTGAAAAAGAATCGCATACCATTCCCCTTCCGGCGTATCGACAATCCCGCCTTGAGCAACTCCTTGATTATGATAGTCGATATCGTCATTCACGATATCACCACCGGTAAAGGTTCCCATTAAAGAATGAGACATAAAACAAGCTTGTGTGCGCTTCCATTCGTGCGGTAACGAATGAATCAGAAAGACATAATAATGGCCATTTATTTTATAGAAATGCGCACCTTCATACGCCAAGCGTTGGTTGCCCTCTTCCGACACGATGATACGATGCAACCCGCCTTCTTTGGGTCCGGATAAATCTTCTTCAAGTTCGGTTAACCAAATCTGTCTATTTCCGTATACAATATACACTTTGTCATCGTCATCAAAAAACAGTGACGAATCATGATAAAAGCCTTTAATTTCAGTCTTTGTCCATTTCTCTTCAAGCGATGCCGTTCGGTAAAGATATGTTTTTTGCGTGTCATTCGCTGCGAAAACTACGTAAAATTGGCCCTTATGGTAACGTAAGCTCGCTGCCCACATGCCTTTACCATAAATATTTTCGCCCTCTTCTAATCTTTGCGCTTTCGTACTATCAAGCTGATCGTAAACATAACAAGCATGCTCCCAATTCACTAAATCATAAGATCTTAAAATCTCACATCCTGGGATAAAATACATTGTCGTAGAAACCATGTAATACGTATCCCCTACTCTAATTACATCGGGATCCGGATAGTCAAGCGGTATAATCGGATTCTTAACTGTCTCTTTAGTCATTCATTTGCCTCTTTCCATCGTTGTGTAGAACTATAACTATTATCGGATAGTGACTCAGTAATGTCAATTGCCTCTCATAATAAAAACAGCCGTATTCCCTATTGTAGCAAGGAATACGGCTGTTTTATATTTTATTATTAGAATCCCATATCAACGGTTGCATAAACTTTGTTGATGCTTTCTTGCGTAATTCCGATATACCGTAAGGTTACCGCCTGGGATGAGTGTTGAAAGATTGTTTGCAGTAGGCTGATATCCACCCCCTGCTTATATGACCAGTAACCAAAAGTCTTACGTAACGAGTGAGCGCTTAAAGGGGTCACACCGATCATGTCACCAGCATAGGAAATAATCCGATGCGCTTGCATCCGTTGAATCGCCTGCTTGGGATTTTTTTCAGAAAAGAATAGATAGTCTGATGGTTTCAAATTCTCACTTTTTACATACACTTTTATTGACTGCCGAAGTTTGGGATGCAAATATAGCATCTTCTTCTTTTTTGTCTTTTTTTCCTGAACCCAAACGAAATCTTGTTTATGAACATCCTTCACTTTTAAATCGAGGATATCGCTAATCCGTAATCCTGTTCGTAAACCGAATTCCAGAAGTAGGCGTTTTTTGGATTCAGCCGGATAGACTGCCATTAATTTTTTAATTTGCTTTTTTTGTTTAATCGGATATGTAAAATTCACTTTTGTCTATCCCTTCATTATTTAGTTTTGACTTGTGAATTAATGAGCTTTCTGTCCCTCTTGCATGAGATACCTCTAAAAGAGGTAAAAAGGATGGTTGAAAACGCTTTTGTTAACTAATTAACAATTTCAGTGCTTTTAGTGTACCACTTTACCCTATGGTATAGCAACGTTTAATAGGATACACAATTGTAATTGTGTATCCTGTTCATTAAAACGTGTTTTAAGGCGATTTCAAAATTAATCATGAGTATTCACCCGCGAAACGTTCTTAAAATGCGTTATTTCGTTTTGACTATAAAAAACATGAAAAATCACAAAAAAATAGCCCGAGAAAATTCTCGAGCATCATTTAGAAGATGAAAAAATACTTCCCTCTCTTTTTCAATATAAAACTCCTCTATTAAATGACGATAATTATTGCTTAAAATCGAAATGCAACAGCAATTGTTTTTGGGATTGAAATGGTATAATAAATAAGCGAGAAGTTGATGGCGGTGGCTATCTTAACAAAGGAGGTGGTGCCTATGGGATTAGGTGCTGAATCTGATGAAAGGAGATGCCTTTTTGGAAGTGCAAGAAGCGATCCAGCTGATGCTTGGCTTTGGGACCTTTGTGGTCACACTGCTGACATTTATACTGGCGCTTATCAAGCATAATAATAACCAAAAAAAATAACCGCACAGACTTTGGCCGAGTCACGGTTATTTTTTAAACTATAACGAAGCCACCGTCTTAAACGGCTTGCACCGAGAGTCCTGTTAGCGCAGGGCTCTCTTTTCTTATTTATTATACCAAATATTTAGATTGTTCGCAATTTTATCGGCATTAGCTTCGAAATACCATCAACGAGTTTATTCCCTCGTTCATCGAACGCCGAAAGTTTTCTCAAAATAAAAGTTTCTTGAAAGCCACTCTTTTTTTATTTATCATCCGGAAAATATTCTAATATATCTCCTGGTTGGCAATCCAAAGCACGGCAAATATTTTCTAAAGTCGAAAAGCGAACAGCGACTGCTTTTCCGTTTTTTAATTTTGATAAATTCACATTCGTGATGCCAACCTCATCTGCCAAATCCTTTAGTAGTATCTTTCGGTCAGCCATGACACGATCCAATCGAACAATTATCGGCATAAAACCCCTCCTTAGACGACATCATCGGACAAGTTTTGTAATTCAATCCCGTAATTAAATATTTCAGAGACGACATATAAAATAACTCCCATGATAAATCCTGACCCAAAACCGAAATTAAGATTATATCCATCAACTGAAATCACGCCTAATACGAAAGAATGAACAAGCGGAAGAATAATATCAGAAATCATCAGAGTCAGACTAATCCGTTTGATTATCTTTACGAAATTAAAATCAAAGGGGCGTTTACCATCTGCCAACCACTTGAAAGCAGCTGAGCCTGCGAGCAGAACAAAAATTGTAACGGCTTGGGTGATTGGAATCATCGTAAAAGCAGCGATTTGCCGTTCCGCTTCAGTAATACCTATCGCCCCCTTGCTGCCTCCCATAGAAAAGAGCGTGATGTCCGGGCTGTTATATGTAAAAGAGAGAGTAGTTGTTCCAGAAACATACGTATACACACTATAGACAACCGCAACGAAAATAAAGATAGAAAAAATCTGTAATGCATAAGCGTTTATTCTGCAAAAATTTCGAAACCGCGATAGATTCATTTTCCTCACTCCAATTATAGATTAACTCTATTATAGAGTTTTTTTATCCTAAATCAACTATAAATTATCGAATTACGATAATTTATAGCGGAATTAAAAGACCAAGCAAATAAAATGCTATGGTCTTTCAGTAGTGTTATTGAATGTAGGCTTTGATTAATTTATACGTATTTTCTAAGGCATCGATATGCGTCCGCTCCATACCATGGCTACTTGCGACACCCGGCCCAATTAATGCGGCACGAATATTTGCTCCACCACCAAGTGCAGCAGAGGCGTCGCTTCCGTACATCGGATAAATATCAACGGCATAGTTCAAATCTTGTTCTTTTGCCATTTCAATCAAGTGAGTCGTCATTGCATAATCATACGGACCTGATGAGTCTTTCGCACAAATCGACACATCAAATTCTGTACACTCCAGATCCAGACCGATACAACCCATATCAACAGCCAATAATTCCGTAATTTCTTCCGGAATCCAAGCTGCCCCATGACCTACTTCTTCGTATGTTGAAAAAATGAAGACCAAATTTGTCGCCGGTTCAATCTTTTCTTCTTTTAACGTTCTTAAAATGTTCACTAAGACAGAAACGGAGGCTTTATCATCCAAGAAACGTGATTTGATAAAGCCTGATTCCGTCACAACTACTTTAGGATCGTAGGCAATAATGTCACCGTTTTGAATACCCAGCTTTTTCACGTCTTCTTTATTTTTTACGCGCTCATCAATCTTAACGACTAGATTGTCGATATCACGCTCTTTTGTTGAAGCATCCTTAAAAACGTGAATGGAAGGCGTATTTGAAAGAATCGTTCCCGTATAAACCTTTCCATCACGTGTAATGACGTCACAGTACTCGCCATCCAACGTTGGTGTCAAAGGACCACCTAACTTAGTCAGAGCAAGCGTCCCATCGCTGTTAATCGAGCGAACCATTAATCCTAATGTATCAATGTGTGCACTGAGGCCGCGCGTTATGCTTGCGTCCTTTCCATCTACATACACCATTATGTTTCCTTTTGGTGTTTTCACAGTCTCATAACCGATTTCTTCCAGCGTTTCTTGGAGAAAAGCAGTCGCATTTTGCGTATAACCAGTCGGGCTATTTATAGATAGTAATTGTGTTAAAAATGCCAGCGTTTCATCTTTTTTGAACATATTATATTTTGTATGGACAGCCAAATCGCCCATACACTCCTTTCTTTATTAGCGAAACCAAGTATCGCAATTATACCACTAATGAAGCTAATGGGATAAACTAAAAAACAGACCTCAGTTAGAAATCTGTTTTTTCTTCATTGTTTCACTTATACGAATATCATAGATACCTTGATAACTGTCGCGTCGTGCCAGCTCATCATCGATCGCATTCAAAACTTCCCATTTTTTCAGGCTCCACATCGGACCAATTAGCGTGTCACGTGGGGCATCCCCGGTTAAACGGTGGATAATAATATCTTTCGGGATAATTTCCAACTGATCACAAATAAGATTGACATAGGCATCTTTTTCCAGGAATTCTAAACGCCCATAGTGATAGTCCCGAATCATTTTGGTGTTCTTCATCAAGTGGAGAAGGTGTAATTTTACCCCTTGAATATCCGAATCCAAAATCATTCGTTTCGCACTTTCCATCATCATTTCGTGCGTTTCACCCGGCAAGCCGTTAATTAAATGCGTACAGACTGGAATGCTATGCTTTCTTAACTTGGCAACAGCATCCACATACGTTTGATAATCGTGTGCACGGTTAATCATCCGACTTGTCTCTTCATGAACAGTCTGCAGACCTAATTCCACCCACAGATAATACCGTTCATTTAATTCTGCTAAGTATTCAATCGTTTCATCCGGCAAACAGTCCGGCCGCGTCGCAATCATGATACCAACGACGCCCTCTTCGTTTACTACCTGTTCATACCGATGGCGAAGAATCTCAACAGGTGCATGGGTATTGGTAAAGTTTTGAAAATAGGCGATATACTTTGTTGTATGCGGCCATTTTTCATGCATCTTATCGATTCCTTTACGCATTTGAATCGGCAGTGGATCCAAGCGACTTTGTGCAAAGTCTCCCGAACCGGAAACGGTACAAAAGGTGCAGCCACCGTGAGCGACTGTTCCATCCCGATTGGGGCAATCAAAGCCACCATCCAAGGCAACCTTGAATACTTTTTCTCCGAACTGTTCTTTTAAATGTGAATTCCATGTATGATAACGTTTGTTTCCTCTATCCAATTTCCCCACCTCGTGAAAATTATAACATAGAGAATAGAGGTTGGTAATGCCTATTTATTCGTACTCTACAAATGCGTACTCATCGCCCGCTTGGTTGCTGATTGCTTTTTGATAAACTGCTTCCGCCACAGCGACATCCATTGCTCCGGTCCCAATTGGAATACACATAACCAATTCATCAGAGAAATCTGGCATCGTACTCTTACCGACAGCGAGTTCGCCTAAAGTAGTAAAGACATCGTCTTCACTTACTTTCCCTTCACTATTCAAGCGTTTCAATGCCCCTCTATTAAGCGCTTGGTACGGGTGGTCCACTACAAGCTTGTCCATTGATAGAATCATGTCATCGTCTATCTCTTGGAATGATCCCATTGGAAAGACAACCGTGCCTGGTTGCACCCATTTTCTTAGTAAAATAGGTTCTTGTGCATTAGTAACTGTAATAAGAATATCGGCCTGCGCAGCTTTTTCGCCTTCATCCGGTTGGCAGACAATAATATCACCTTTAACATATTCCGCCATATCTTCCGCAAACTTCTCAGCCGTAGAAGCACGGTGATTCCAAACTCTTAATTCTTTAATGTCAAACAAATCCGCAATTGCTTCAATCTGGAAACGAGCCTGCTCCCCTGCGCCGTATAAACCTATACTTAGACCGTCCTTAAAGCCTAAATATTTCAAAGAAACGGCTGTCTGTGCCCCTGTACGTAAGTTACTGATATGTGTGCCTTCCATGACGGAGATAAACTCTCCCATTGCAGGATCCATCAATACAATAAGTGCTGAAATAAAAGGTAACCCTGCTTCTTTCCGCTTGCCAGCTGTGCCACTTACCCATTTCAATCCGGCAATGTCTGAATCGCCGATATACGCCGGCATCGCATTAACAAAGCCTTCATGGTAAGGATAGCCGCCTGTTTCACCTAAGTCTAAGGTAACTTTTGGTGGATTAACGACTGTCTCGTTACCAAATCCTTGGAATGTTTTGTCAATAATTTTATTCGCCTCAGACATTGTAATCAGCTGTTTGATTGTTTTCTCATTTAGTAATTTCGCCATATCATCCATCCTTTTTCATTCATTTATAAGTACTTAAATAAGTCTTTCCTTCATAATAGCATAAAGGAAAGACTTACTTTTGACTGGAAATTTAATTTCTTTAAAGATGCCAATAAGTTTGTATCGGGCCATCCATTCCAAATACAGGATATTGATTAGGCAAGGCGACGCATTGTTTGGATAAGGTTCCTACAATCTCTTTCCTATTCCACCTCTAAGTTATCTAAAAAGGCCATATCTTCCGCATCGATTTCAAAATCAATGTCCGCATTTTCTAAGATATATTTGTCATGGACAGATTTCGGTAAAACAACCATTCCTTTTTGAATCGGGTAGCGGTAAGCAATTTGCGCAACTGTTTTGCCGTATTTATCAGCAATCTTTTTAATAGCTTCATTCTCCAGTAAACGGCCTGTGCCTAATGAAGAATAAGCTTCAATTAGAATATCGTTTTCCTGACAGAATGCGACGATTTCCGGTTGTGTATGACCGATACTAAAGCGAATTTGGTTCACGGCCGGTTTAACACCAGTAGCTTCAATCAACTGTTTCAAATCATCTACATTAAAGTTGGAAACACCGATTGCACGAAGCAAACCTTGTTCTTTCGCCTCAATCATCGCACGCCAGACAGCAACGTTTTCTTTATAAAAGTGTGGACGTGTCGGCTTGTGATTAAAGAAGCGCCATGGTGTCGGACAATGAATCAACATTAAATCGATATAATCGGTATTCAAGTCTTCCAGATCATCATGAATATTTCCCATTGCCTCATGGTAAGACTTAGACTCGCCCCGAACTTTAGAAGTGATGAAAATATCTTCTCGCTTTACACCGCTGGCTTTGATTCCTTCACGGATACCTTTTGCGTTCCCATATCCATGTGCTGTATCGATATGTATATAGCCATTTTTCAAGGCAAATTCAGTCGGATGAACAGCATCAGGTGTTGCTATTTGCCAAGTCCCCAATGCAATCTTCGGTATGGAGACACCGTTATTTAATTGATATGTTTCATGTAGAATTGACATAGAATCCCTCTTTCGCTTTTTAAATGTAAACGCTATATCTTTATTATAAACGTTATCGGCTGTTCTGCAAGAAACTCGAACCATCTTTGAATAAAAAAAGACTGAGACAATGTGTCCCAGCCCGTTATTCCTATATTTGTTCGTTGACCATTTCCACGTATGCTTCCTCTTTGGTAGATGCCAAGAGAAGAACGGCAATCATGACGATGAAAATGCCCAGTATTTCGAAAAAGCCAAAAATTTGTTTGAAAACAACCACCGACAATACGGCTGCCAATAAAGGTTCAAGTGCCGTCATAATACTTGCCAGGGATGGTGTAATATAGCTCAAGCTTGCAAAGTAAGAGATGAAACTTAATGATGTCCCAAAGACAATAATTAACAGCAATAGAATCAAACTATGCCACGTCAATTGGAAGCCTGGTTCTGTAATTGGTGCGACAAACTGAAACGGGATGCTTCCCAGTATCATTCCCCAACCGACAATAACGGTTGGACCAAATTCCGCCAGCAAGGAACGCGGCTGAATGGAATAGAATGCGACAGCCAATGCAGAAGCAATACCAAAGATTAATCCCAACGGAGAAATACTCATGCTCTTCAGATCGCCGTTTGTGACAATTAACAACACTCCGAAGAAAGTAAACAGGACCAAGACGATTTCTCTAAGCGTTGCTTTCTTTTCTCCTGCTAAGACCGTATAGGCATAGACAAAGATTGGGGCAGCGAATTGCAGGATGGTAGCGGTGGATGCATTACCCAACTCAATCCCTTTATAGAAGAAATATTGAACGCCGATCATCCCAAAAAGGGAGAAGATAACTAACTTTAAAGCGGTTTTCCGCTGATAAAATGGCAGTAAAATGTTTTCTTTATTAACAAAAAAGCTGTAACCTAAGATTAATATACCAGAAAATAAAAGACGGATACCAACTAACCATTCCGAAGAAACGGTATAATGAGTAAATAGTGACTGAGCGAAAATACCTGATACGCCCCACATGCTGCCTCCAAAAGCAGCCAATAAAATACCTTTAATACGATTATTCAATTTTTCACCTCATAATTATAAAATCCTGTTCTATGTTATAATTATTTATACAATTTTACAAGGGGGAATTCGATGAATTCTAAGGAAAAATCTCGTGATATATTGGAGCAAATTATTGCTATTTATCCCGATGTAAAAACGATACTAAAATATTCAAATACCTTCGAGCTTTTAGTGGCTGTTATGTTGAGTGCACAAACGACCGACATTGCCGTCAACAAAGTTACCGGGGCGCTTTTTGAACGCTTTCCGACACCGTTAGCGTTTGCTGAGTCTTCTCCCGAAGAGATTGAGCCCTACATCAAGTCGATTGGATTATATCGAAACAAAGCTAAACATCTGTACATCTGTGCAAACCAACTTGTGCGCGATTTTAACAGTGAAGTGCCCAGCAATCGAAAGGACCTTGAATCTCTGGCAGGTGTCGGCAGAAAGACCGCAAACGTACTGCTAAGCGTTGGATTCAATATTCCAGCCTTTCCAGTGGATACACATGTCAGCCGTGTCTGTAAGCATCACAATATCGTTCCGCAAAATGCAACACCATTGGAAATCGAGAAAATCGTAACTGGTATTTTGCCAGAAGAACTGTGGAACCAAGCGCATTACTCCATCATCTTTTTCGGTCGTAATATATGTTCGCCACGTAATCCGAAGTGCGATGAATATTTACATTAATGCTTAAAAAGAGTGCCACCCTCGTCTTTGTAGATGAGGGTGGCACTTTTTATTATTGGAGACCATCTTCTAAAATACGACTTAAGAAAACCTTTGTCCTATCTTCTTTGGGATTATTAAAGATTTGTTCCGGTGCACCTTCTTCAGCGATGACACCTTGGTCCATAAAAATGACATGGTCGGCAACTTCACGGGCGAATTGCATTTCGTGGGTAACAACGACCATTGTTAATCCGGAGTCCGCAAGTTGTTTCATAACCCGAAGCACTTCCCCTACCATCTCTGGATCCAATGCGGAAGTCGGTTCGTCAAATAATAAAACATCCGGCTCCATTGCCAAGGCACGCGCAATTGCGACCCGTTGTTTTTGTCCCCCTGACAGTTGAGAAGGACGGGCATGGATGTAAGCAGCCATACCTACTTCTTCTAGGAAAGAAAGAGCACGTTGTTTGGCTTCCTCTTTCTCAGTTTTCATGACATTCATTTGACCGGTTGTGCAGTTTGTCAGGACATCCAAGTTATTAAAGAGATTAAATTGCTGGAAAACCATTCCAACCTTGGAACGGTATTGAAATAGGTTCATCCCCGGATTTAATATACTTGTACCTCGATAATCAATTTCACCCGTCGTTGGTTTCTCAAGCAAATTCAAACAACGCAGTAAGGTTGATTTACCGGACCCGGAAGAGCCAATCAGACAAATCACTTGGCCTTTTGAAACATTAAAGCTGATATCCTTTAATACTTCACGTTCACCAAATTTTTTGCTGAGGTTACGTATTTCTAAAACTTCACTCATCTGTGTCCCTCCTTACCTTGCGTTGGTGTCTGAACTTGATTTTGATTCCCGCCTACAAGCTGATAATTCTCCGAACCAGCCAGTTTTTTCTCAAAAACGCGTAGGACACGAGTGATTGTTAAGGTCATAACCAAATACATAATGCTCGCCACCGTATAAGGACCGAAGTAGTCAAAGTTGATTCCCGCAACCGTCTTTGTTTGGAAAAACAACTCGGTTACCGAGATAACGTTCAATACAGAGGTGTCTTTAATGTTAATGACGAATTCATTCCCCGTTGCCGGTAAAATATTGCGCCACACTTGCGGAATGACAACTACTCGCATCGTCTGCCAATGAGACATACCAATTGCAGCAGCCCCCTCAAATTGGCCTTTATCGATGGACAAAATACCGCCACGGACGATCTCTGTCATATACGCGCCGGTATTAATCGATACGATAAAAATAGCAGCCCCCGTGCGATCCAAGTCCAAGCCAAATGCAATAGCGGAACCGTAATAGATTACCATCGCCTGCACAATCATCGGTGTTCCTCTGAACAATTCAACGTAGCACGTTGTCACAAAATGAGCGAAACGCAATAGAATGCGGCGTGACTTTCTTTCCGGTTTGGGGATGGTTCTTACAATCCCAAGAATCATCCCAATGAACAATCCGATGATTGTTCCGATAATTGATATATAAATGGTTACCCAGGCGCCTCTTAGAAAAAGGGGGGCATTATTTGAAAATATACTCCATAAATTACTCAAACGAATTCACTCCTTGGTTATTGCGCTGACGGCTGAGTCAAAATTGCCTCTTCCATCAATTTTTGTTGCTCTTCAGCAGATATCCCTTCCAGAATTTCATTAATATCTTCTAGGATATCACTATCTTTTTGAACGCCGATTGCGATTGTTGTGTCTTCCGGATTTGTTTCGAAGCCATCTTCAAATTCAATATAAGTAAAATCTGCATTTGCATTTGAAGCACTAATCGCTTCTGGCATTTCTGAGACATAGCCGTCAATCACACCGGATTGCAATGCAACACGGATAGCTGAGAAATTCTCCATTGCCGTTTGTTTTTTTACGTCTTTTATTTGGTCAATCATATTATAGTGAAAGGTATTTAATTGCGCTGTCACTTTAGCGCCGCTAAAATCAGCCAAGGTTTTTGCATCCGCATAATCGCCATCAGATGCGACGACCATTACAAGTTGGGATTCTAGGTAAGGAATACTGAAATCAATGGTTTGCTTTCTTTCTTCAGTGGGGGACATGCCAGCGATAATCGCATCGATTTTGTCAGATTGTAGCGAAGGCACTAAACCATCCCACTCCGTTTTAACAATGACCAACTCTTTGCCCAAACCTTCTGCAATCTTTTTCGCGATTTGAACATCATAACCACCTGCAAACTCGCTCGATTCGTCTATTGGAACAGCACCGTGACTGTCGTCCAGTTGTGTCCAGTTGAAAGGCGCATAAGCAGCTTCCAAGCCAACTACAAAAGTATTATCTTCCGAACCGGCAGTATTTGTATCTGTCTCTTTAGAGCCACATGCAGCCAAAACCGCTGCTGCGCTAAATAATAAACTTGCTAATTTGAATTTCTTTCTCATTTTTATCCGCTCCTCTTGAAAAAATACAAACAAAAAAACCATGAGCAAAAGGCTCACGGTTTACCGTCCTTTTGCCCCAACATGAACAGCGCATCGATGAATATAATTGGGCATTATATTCTGACAGTGCCATGCTTATTCAGCATGACCCCAGTATCTAAAAGATACTTCGGCGAATTCCCCTTTCGTTTCCTACTGATGGTTTTCGCGGCCTCTAGTTCATATTGACTTTTGTTATGGATGTAACTATAACGCATAATAATATTACTGTCAACTCACTATTTCATGGTATTCTCATAAAGTTGTTATTATTAGTTAATATAAAGCGAATTCGTTATAATGAGAGACATGGAGGGATGAATATGATACCTAAAATCATTCATTATTGTTGGTTTGGTGGCAATCCACTCGGTGAAGCTGAAGAGAAAATGATGGCTACTTGGAAAAAATATTGTCCGGATTACCAGATAATGGTCTGGAATGAAGAAACCTTTAATATTGACGAAATGGGCGATTATGTAAAAGAAGCTTACGAGGAAGAGAAATGGGCTTTTGTGTCTGATGTGGCTCGTTTATTTGCCTTAAAAGAGTACGGTGGTATCTATATGGACACGGATGTCGAAGTACTAAAATCCTTTGATCCACTTCTGCAACAAGACGGCTTCATGGGCTTTGAGATTGAGACTACCATTTCAACAGCCGTAATCGCAGCCAAACCGCACCACCCGACATTTGAACTACTATTTTCTGATTATAAAAATCGGCATTTCAAGAATCCGGATGGGTCATTGGATGAAGAAACCAATGTCGACCGTATAACAGATATATTACAGGAAAAAGGCTTGGAGCTGAATAATGAGTTGCAAGAAGTCATGAACCTTACGATTTATCCCCGGGTTTATTTTTCTCCAAAAAGCTATTGGACACATGAAATTAATGACACCAACGAGACCTATGCCATTCACCATTATTCAGGTTCTTGGTTATAAAAAGAGACATCAAGAGCAGTTTATATACTTCCCCTAAAGTAGACACTTGAAAAAGTAAAACTACTTTAGGGGCTTTTTTATGCGTTCGAATCGAAAACATACAACCGAAAAAGATGACTCTCTCATGGTGGCACAGGGTATTTCCTTCACCAAACCCTAATCACCCAGAAGAACCAAAATCGCCAATCATTACTCACTTTAGAACAAATTGGATAAAATCCTTTGTATCTTGAATCGTTTCGTGTGCATTCCAAGTAGCGTATTTCGCAACAGCTTCGTCAGAAGTATAGGCAAATAAATCCTCGGCGTCAGCCATTGTTATTTTTCAAAGGTTAAGGCTGTACGCTGCAGAGCCTTCGGAATCGCTTATTCTTCAACGGGGAATGTTACGCAGGATATTTTGGATGCAGCCATGTTTGAACGGCTAACTTCATAGCACTGGGTAATACCGAGGAATCTATTATTTATAATCAGTTGGGACAGATAAACCGGCGACTAACTGATTGTAAAACTATTTACATCGAGTTCGACTGCGAAAACTACCGACCAACTGATTGTAAAGCTATTTACATCGAGTTCAACTGGGAAATCCGACGACCAACTGATTGTAAAACTATTTACATCGAGTTCAACTGGGAAATCCGACGACCAACTGATTGTAAAACTATTTACATCGAGTTCAACTGGGAAATCCGACGACCAACTGATTGTAAAACTATTTACATCGAGTTCAACTGGGAAATCCGACGACCAACTGATTGTAAAACTATTTACATCGAGTTCAACTGGGAAATCCGGCGACCAACTGATTGTAAAACTGTTTACAGCGCAATTCATTTGCTAGAGGCCTTTTTCTATAGTTTTAGCCATTACTTCCCAGGTGCCGATTATCACGAACTTGCCTCTGAAAGTTATAAAACCCCATGTTGGGCGAACAAAAAAATGCCATGCATGACAATTATCATACATGACACAATCTATTTTTTATTTACCTGTATGTCCACCGATTCTTGACGTCTCTTTTTTACATATAATCTTTCCGTTTCAACCAGAGAAACACAATAATACTAATCAAAGCTGAAATCCCCAGCATAATCAGAAACGCCCAAGGACTCTTGTCTATCGGCAAATCCACGTTCATTCCCCAGAATGAGCCAATAATGGTAGGAATCGTCAAGACAATGCTGAATGACGTTAGAAATTTCATGATGTTATTCAGATTATTCGAAATAACGCTTGAGAAAACTTCACTTAAATGATCAATCATCTCGGTCGACTCTTTGACCATTATCGATGCTTGGTTGGAGATGACGCGAATATCATGCAGAAATTCCCGCCCTCTTTCATCTTCCGCAAATATATCTTTTTCGTGCATACGCTTAAATAGTTTATGATTTTCAAAAATACCTGTCTCAAAGTAGACTAAATTTTTGTGAATCGCAATGAGTTTGTAAAAGGCTTCATTCTTGGTTGTATTAATAATGTTCCGTTCCATATCGTCAATTGTTCTATCAATATCAGCGATTTTGTCGAGATACGCATTCGTCAACTCCCATAATAAATCCAAAAAGATATGATTTGTTCCCTGCTTGGTTGAGTCATTCGAAATGACTTTTTCTAAAAATGGAACATTACTGGAGCAAACCGTAATCATTTTTTTACCGACAAAAATAATTGAAAGCGGAAGCGTCTCGTACTCACGATAGGCATCAAACCTATATTTCGTATGCGGATACAACACCAACAATAAGGAAACCTTCTCACCTGTTTTCGTTACGACTGTCTCTTGGCGCGGGACTTCATAGTAATCAAATGCATCTGTGACAAAGTCTACTGGAATACCTAACTCATGGGTTAAATAATTAATTTCTTCCTCAGAAGGACTTTCAAAATGTAACCACTCTGCTCTGTGGTAATCCGTGGTTTCCTGGTACAACTGATTGTCATCTATCGTATACCCCTTCATCACACTCACCCTATCATCTGTTCATTTGAATTGAGTATAGCATAAATACAAGTGATTTCAGACAAAAGAGCTTTCCTTGATAACGAACAAAAAAAAGAAGCGGGACTGTAATATCCGCGCTTCTTTCATAATGTGAGAGTCTAACCAACTACTACGCGCATTTCAATGCCGCTGTTGTCTTTTACGATAACAGTGCCGTTTTCTTGCGTGTATGGGTAATTCTTTTCATCCAATCGCTCAACTAAAGCAGTCAGTTCCGCTTCGCTTGGCACTATCCATTCGTAATAAGCCATACCCAACTGACCCGCTATAGGTGCTGGTAATTCTTTACCTGCCCATGTATTTGAACCTAGGTGGTGGTGATAGTCTCCTGAAGCAAAGAATTTCGCTTGTCCTGAGTAATCAGATTTTAATCCTAATGGTATTAACGTTGTATAGAAGTCTTCTGTTCCTTGTAAATCATGGACAGTCAAGTGGACGTGACCCATGATTGTTCCTACTGGCATACCCGCAAATGGCTTCTCAACAGTTCCTAGAACACCCTCTGCATCCATTTGAATGGTAATACCTTCGATACGGCCATCTTCACGACGGTCCCAAACAGATTTTGGCTTATCGACATAGATTTCAATTCCATTTCCTTCTGGGTCGTTAAAGTACAGTGCTTCACTGTAACCGTGGTCGCTTGCACCACCAAGAGGGAATTTATTTAGGAGCAAGTAGTATAAATACTCTCCCAAATCTTGTCTTGTTGGTAATAGAAGTGCCAAGTGGAACAGACCCGCTGTCAATGTTTTCTGTCCTTGCGGATCCACTTTAACCAACTCTACCAACGGTGTTTTTGTTGCTTCGATTCCTAATACTACATTTTCTGAATGTGAATCGAGAACAGTTAAACCAATAACTTTTTGGTAGAACTCACTCATTTTTTCTAAATCTTTAACGTTTAGAACTACTTTGCCTAATTTCCAATCTTTTTCTGTCATACTAATCCTTCTCTCTAAAATTTATAGTGTAAATGTTTCTATTGTATAAGCTAGTTCTGATACCGGATCATCTGTATACCAATGACGCCCATTTCCTAAACAGGCACAATAATAAGTGATAGCATCTTCTACTAGTGTTTTCCTAAAGTGAACGTGTCCCATTACGCTTTTTGTTATGGGGTATTTGTCGTACAGCGTCATATAGCTGCGACTTCCCAAAAATGCGTTGTAATAATCATAGACACGATGTGGGAGAGGGACAATAAATTGTGGATGCGTCACGACATGTGTCATTAAGACGACGCGTTTATCGGCCACTTTTTCCATATCCTTTTCTATCTGAGCCAACATTTCCCGGGAAACGTCTCGATCAGACTTTCCCCAATGAACGTACAAGCGGTCATTCCAACCACCTACCCGGAGTTTCTTAGCTTCAAACTCCTCTTCTGTATACTTGTTACTTGCAAAACCATAATCATACCAGCCAGGATTACCTACGACAGCATACGTATCATTCACAATAAAAGGATTTGCGACGAGTGATTCCTCGCGTTCATTGAATAAGAGATTGATTTTGTTCGTATCGGTCTCTTTATTTCGAATGGACCAATAATCATGATTTCCTGGTACAAAGAGAATCTTAGAAACACGATGATTCTTCATTTTATCAAGAAAGGCGAGTGACTCTCTGTAATCAGAGCTAATGTCCCCTGCAAGCAGTAAGACATCGATTTCGTTATGATACAGGTATTCTGCCAACAACGAATCATAGGATTGGCCCGGAGCAAGTTTACGCTCATTTATGTCAATGTGGATATCGGATAATACCCCGAATTTCAAAATAAACGTCTCTCCTTTCACTTACTAAATAATAGTATATCACATTAATTCGAATTTGGAATACTTTTATTCATACTTCTTAAAAAGAATGTGATTTCATTGTCACAGCGATAAATTTAGCTTGAGTTAAGGCTTGCAAATCGGTTGGTTTCAGTTCGACTTGCAGCCCTCTTCTACCCGCAGAAACAATAACCGTCTCTAACGCTTGAGCCTCTTGTGCCAGAAAAGTTGGATACTGTTTTTTCATTCCAATTGGAGAAGTGCCGCCACGAATGTAACCCGTCGTTTTCTCTAATTCTTCCAACGGCAGTAATTCAGTCCGCTTATTTCCACTGGCGTTTGCTAATAACTTAAAGTTAATTTCAGCGGTCGCTGGAATACATACGACAATCGGCCCGGTTACGTTTCCTACTACTACCAAGGTTTTGAATACTCTCTCGAGAGGGACTTCGCCATTTTTGACCGCGCTCTTTGCATCCAAATGATTTTCACTCCATGCATATTCATGAATCTTATACGGAATTTTAGCCTGTTCTACCATCCGCATGGCATTTGTTTTGTTGATCTTCTTTTTTGCCATTGTCATCACTCCGGAATCTAAAAAAATAGAGAATCAGGTTTCCCTTATTCTCTATTTAGTCAGTTAATTATTTCGTGTATGCCTCAGTTAATTGTGGGACGATTTGTTTTTTACGTGAAACAACACCTTCTAGGAATGCTGTTTGATTTTCGAACGTAACATTAAATGCTGTCTCAGCTTTGTCTGCGCCATTTCCAACAACAAGAAGCGTTGAGTCGCTCTCAACGATGTTCGTAATCATCAAAACAAATAAATCATAATTCTCTGCTGCATTTTCTGCTGTCATTAAGCTTACTAACTCTTCTTGACGTTTTAGGACATCTTGAATATCGACTGTATTTACTTGACCAATGCGGACGGACTTATCACCCATTGGGAATGACTTCGCATCCAAATCCAGTAATTCTTCGCTTGATTTACTATCAAGGTTCGTCCCAGCTTTCAACATATCCATACCATACTCAGCCACATCAACATCTGCAATAGCAGCCAATTCTTTAGCTACAGCAACATCTTCCGGCGTACAGGTAGGAGATTTGAATAACAAAGTATCAGAAATAATAGCAGAAAGCATCAAACCAGCAATTTGTGCTGGAATTTCGATTCCTTTTTCTTGATACATTTTGTAGATAACCGTGTTAGTACAACCAACCGGTTCACTGCGGTAGTATAATGGGTTCGCAGTTTCGAAGTTAGAGATACGGTGGTGATCAATAACGTATTTAATCTCAACGTTTGTAATATCCGTTGCACTTTGTTGGAATTCGTTATGGTCTACCAACGCTACTGCTGAAACTTCATTCGACACCGTATTTACAACACGCGGTGCTTCCCAGTTAAAATGATTCAAAGCAAATGCTGTTTCTTCACTTGGTCCTTCGAATGCAACAGCCTCAGCTTCAACGCCACTTTCATTCAAGTAGTGAGCAAATGATATTGCAGATGTAATCGCATCTGTGTCCGGATTTTGATGACCAAAAACTAATAATTTTTCCATAATTGACCCTCTTTCATCTATCTATATGTATGTATGATATTAAAAAAAAAGGAAAAGGGCAACGAAATTTCGCCTTTTTCCTTTTTTATCACTGATTAAACGTTTAAATAACCGTTGTATTCATCGCAGCGCAATAATTTACGCGCATTCATAACGCGTTCGTGTGTCGGCGACTCGATACCTTCTAATTTATACGGAATTCCCAATGCTTCGTACTTGTAGACACCCATCTTATGATACGGCAGAATTTCGACTTTTTGAACATTCTTCAAGGTTGCAATGTAGTCGCCCAGGCGGATTAGGTATTCATCATAATCAGATCGTTCCGGTACTAATACGTGACGGATCCAAGCTGGTTTTCCAATTTCAGATAAGTATTCTGTCATTTCCAAAATACTCTTATTGGACCACATCGTTAATTTCTTATGGCCAAGGTCATCAATATGCTTAATATCCATCAGAATAAGATCAGTTACTTCCATTAACGCTTCGAATCTTCCAAAAAACGGCTCATCACGTGTAAAAGGTTGCCCACACGTATCTAAGGCTGTATTCACACCGAGTGCTTTCGCTTTAGTAAATAGTTCAATAATAAAATCAATTTGAAGTAAGGGTTCACCACCGCTGACGGTAATCCCACCCTTTTCTCCCCAGAACTCGCGATATTGAAGAGCCATGTCCAGAACTTCGTCTGTTGTCATTTCATTTCCGCCACCAATATTCCAGGTATCAGGGTTATGACAGAATTCGCAACGCATACGACACCCCTGCATAAATACAATAAAACGAATACCAGGTCCATCCACGGAACCAAAACTCTCAGTTGAGTGTACAAAACCTGTCATTGGGTTAGTCATAAGTCATTTCTCCTCCACGATTTCTTGTGATTTTCCGACCAAAAGGAAAGAGCGTGTCTCATTCCCTTTGGTCGAAAACGGAGGCAGGGCCTCCGCATTCGAATAGTATTACATGCTTTCGTGCATTGTACGGCTGATAACATCCATTTGTTGTTCGCGCGTCAATTTCACAAAGTTAACTGCGTATCCAGATACACGGATTGTCAATTGTGGGTAGTTCTCTGGGTGCTCCATTGCATCCATAAGTGTTTCACGGTTGAATACGTTAACGTTCAAGTGGTGACCACCTTTACGTACATAACCGTCTAACATGTTTGATAGGTTTTCTTCTTGCACTTCATCTTCACGTCCCAAAGCTTTTGGTACGATTGAGAATGTGTTTGAGATACCATCTAATGAGTAACGGTATGGAATCTTCGCTACTGAAGAAAGACTTGCTAAAGCACCATGTGTATCGCGACCATGTTGTGGGTTAGCACCTGGAGCGAATGGTACGCCTGCTTTACGCCCGTCTGGTGTAGCACCCGTACTCTTACCGTAAACAACGTTTGAAGTAATTGTTAGGATTGATGTTGTATGTTTTGCATCACGGTAAGTTTTGTGTTTTTTAACTTTACTCATGAAGTCTTTCAACAACCAGACTCCAATTTCATCCGCACGGTCATCGTTATTACCGTATTTTGGATAATCGCCTTCGATTTCAAAGTCTACTGCAATTCCGTGTTCGTCGCGGATTACTTTAACTTTTGCGTGTTTAATCGCTGAAAGAGAGTCGATTGTTACAGAGAAGCCAGCAATACCTGTTGCCATTGTACGCATAACATTTGTATCATGTAGTGCCATTTCTAAATCTTCATAACTGTATTTATCATGCATATAGTGGATAACGTTCAGGATGTTGATATACATACCAGCAACCCATTCGTTCATCATATCGAATTTTTCCATTACTTCGTCATAGTCTAAGTACTCAGAAGTAATTGGTTGGTATTTAGGACCAACTTGTTTTCTTGTAACTTCGTCCACACCACCGTTGATTGCATACAACAATGATTTAGCCAAGTTCGCACGCGCTCCGAAGAATTGCATTTGTTTACCGATACGCATTGCAGATACACAACAAGCGATTCCGTAGTCATCGCCCCACTCTGGACGCATTACATCATCGTTTTCGTATTGGATTGAGCTTGTAACGATGGAAATGTGTGCACAGAAACGTTTGAAGCCTTCAGGCAAGCGTGTTGACCATAGTACTGTCAAGTTTGGCTCAGGAGCAGTTCCCATGTTTTTCAATGTTTGTAGGAAACGGAATGAGCTCTTAGTTACGAGCGTACGGCCGTCTTCACCCATACCACCGATTGCTTCTGTTACCCATGTTGGGTCTCCAGAGAATAGTTCGTTGTAATCTGGTGTACGAGCAAATTTAACCAAACGTAGTTTCATTACAAAGTGATCAACGATTTCTTGTGCTTCTTTTTCTGTTAACGTACCGTTTTCTAAATCACGTTGGATATAAACATCCAAGAATGTAGAAACACGACCTAGGGACATTGCTGCACCGTTTTGTTGTTTAACAGCAGCCAAGTAACCAAGGTATAGCCATTGGAATGCTTCTTTAGCTGTTGTAGCTGGTTTAGAAATATCAAATCCGTAGATGTTTCCTAATTCTTTCAAGTCTTTCAATGCGCGATATTGCTCGCTCATTTCTTCACGTAAACGGATAATATCTTCTGACATTGTGCCGTTACCAAGAACTGCGAAGTCTTTTAATTTTTCTTGCATTAGGAAATCGACACCGTATAATGCAACACGACGGTAATCTCCGATAATCCGGCCACGTCCGTATGCGTCTGGTAAACCAGTGATGATTTTGTTTGAACGTGCGTTACGCATTTCTGGCGTATAAACGTCAAATACACCTTGGTTATGTGTTTTTCTGTAGTCACGGAAAATATGGGAAACTTCAGGATCGATTTCGTAACCGTAAGCTTCTGCTGATTGCTCACTCATACGGATTCCGCCAAATGGTTGCAATGAACGTTTGAAAGGTTTTTCTGTTTGGAAACCAACAATTTGTTCTTTGTCTTTATTCAAATAACCTGCATCATGGGATGTGATTGTTGATACGACTTTCGTATCCATATCAAGTACGCCGCCAGCTTCCATTTCTTGTTTCGTTAAGTCCATTACTTGAGCCCAAAGTTCGTTTGTTGCTTCAGTTGGTCCTTCCAAGAATTCTGCATCGCCTTCATACGCTGAGTAGTTTTGTTGGATAAAATCGCGAACGTCAACTTCTGTTTTCCAAGTCTTGCCTTTGAAACCTTGCCATTGTTCCATAACTAAAATCCTCCTAATAAATACCTGTTTTTTTAATTTGTGAATTATGTAACACCTTTAACAAATTCATTATAACACGTTTTACAGTTTGTGCAATGTTTTTCATGCATTTTGTTATTTTTATGTTTCAACTTCTAAAAAACCGATACGCACCCTTATAAATCAACGTTCTTAAAGATAAATATTATTAATCACTTAATTCATTATTTATCTTTAAAAATAAAAACAGCCTCCATCTGTATTATATAACAGATGGAGGCTGTTTCAATTGTATCGATACAGTTAGCTTTCTGCATCCAATTGTGAAATGGGATACAACTTCTTGATAGCATGAATGTGTCCATCTTCGCTCTCAACAAGGATAGACGTGCCATTCGTATAGCGTGGTGTAAAGGGAACATTTTTGCTGATCAGTTCTTTTACTTTCCCACGTGTCGTCTTAATGGTGTACAAGTCTTGGCTGTCTGGATTTGAATCCATATACACAATTCGGTGCGGATTTGTTTTTAGCTCTTTGATTAACATGAGTCCGCGCTTCGCTCTACCCAGACGGGAAATCTCACCTGTTCTGAAACGCTTCGCATTCCCTCTTTGGGTCATAATCAAAAGAGGATGTTTGTCATCATCTACTTCAAAGATTGTTGCCCCTACTACATAGTCATCGGCTCTCAAGTTGATCGCTTTCACGCCGCTTGTGCGAATACCAGTCGGCGTTACCTCTTCTAATAGATAACGTAGGCTGAATCCACCGTTGGTAATGAAGAGAACTTCATATTGTTTTTCCGTTTCATCACTAAAGTGAATGTTTTGGACAATATCATCGTCCGTCTTCAACTTGATAGCGACCGCTTTTTTACGTTTGTATCCACGGTAGGTCTGATATTCTGACAAGAGCGTCCGCTTAATCATACCTTCCTTTGTGATAAATATGACTGTTTGTTTATCCGTAAGCGATTCTTCATGTTTGACAATGCGTGCATTTACAATTTCTTCGCCTGCTGCAAAAGGAATGGTTTGAGAAATATGGTGTCCCATCTCTTTCCACTTCAATTCCGGTAGCTCATGAATTGGCAAGTGCAAGTAGCTGCCTTTATTTGTAAACATTACAATCGCATCTAAAGTCGAGGCTTTTTCGATTAAGAGCGGCTGATCCCCTTCTCTTAACCCTAAACCACTGGCTTCCGTGGCTGCAAAGGAGCGGAAGGTCGTGCGTTTGTAATACCCTTCTTGGGTCAGTACAACGAATACTTCCTCATCCGGAATAAGGACTTCCGTTTCGATTTTAATCTCTTCGATTTCTGCTTCCAGGCTGGATAAGCGTGGTGTTGCGTATTTCTTCTTAATTGCCATCAGTTCGTTCTTCATGACCATGCGTAACGTCATGTCATTGTTTAAGATACTGTTGTAAGAGGCCACTTGTTCATTCAAATCAAGTTTTTCATTTTGCAAGGAAACGATGTCTGTATTCGTCAAGCGATACAATTGTAAAGATACAATCGCTTCGGCTTGCGTTTCAGAAAACTGGTATGTTTCCATTAAATTATTTTTGGCATCTTTCTTGTCCGAACTATTCCGTATTAACGCAATAACTTCATCCAAAATTGATACTACCCGAATTAAAGCATCCACAATATGCAAGCGCGCCTCTGCTTTACGCAGATTAAAACGCGTGCGGCGGATGATGACTTCTTGTTGGAAGGTAATATAGGCACTGAGAATTTGTGCCAATCCAACTTGTTGTGGTCTTAATTCGTCTATCGCAATCATGTTAAAGTGATAGTTGACTTGCAAATCGGTATTTTTGAACAAATAGTTCAAAATACCTTCTGCATTGGCGTCTTTCTTAAGCTCTACCACAATTTGAAGTCCTTCGCGGTCTGTTTCATCCCGCACCTCGGAAATGCCCTCTATCTTACGATTTAGACGTATCTCATCCATACGCTTCACAAGCAAAGCCTTGTTTACTTCATAAGGAATCTCGTTAATAATGATTTGCTGTTTCCCACCGCGCAATGATTCAATCTTGGTAACAGAACGAACAACCACTTTACCGCGTCCTGTTTTATAGGCGCTCTCCAGTCCGGCTTTCCCTTGGATAATCCCACCTGTCGGAAAGTCAGGTCCTTTGACATATTTCATCAACTGCTTGATTGTTGCTTCAGGGTTATCAATTAAATGAACCGTTGCATCAATCACCTCACCCAAGTTATGCGGAGGAATATCCGTTGCATAACCGGCTGAAATACCTGTCGTTCCGTTTACTAAAAGGTTTGGATAACGTGCAGGCAATACCATTGGTTCTTCATCTGTATCATCGAAGTTTAGGATAAAGTCAACAGTATCACTATCGATATCACCCACGAGTTCCGAAGAAATCTTAGCAAGACGTGCTTCTGTATACCGCATCGCCGCTGCCGGATCTCCATCCATACTCCCGTTATTCCCGTGCATTTCAATAAGCGGTTCACGCATTTTCCACTCTTGACTCAAGCGGACCATCGCCTCGTAAACACTTGAATCCCCGTGTGGGTGATAGTTCCCGATTACGTTACCAACTGTTTTAGCTGATTTACGAAATTGTTTTTCTGATGTGTTTCCGCTGACATACATCGCATATAAGATACGACGCTGAACAGGTTTCAACCCGTCTCGAATGTCAGGAAGTGCTCGGTCTTGGATAATATATTTAGAGTAACGACCAAAACGGTCACCCATAATATCTTCCATCATGATTTCTTTAATATCTTGCTCGAAGGCCATTAAATCTCCTCGCTTTCAAAGTTCAATGTCAATTGAGCGGCATCGTCATTTGTTGTATTCGTCTGCTCTAATGCTGCGTGTTCTTCTTGCTTATGTTTCTTCATTTGATCAGAAGCAGTTCCGTCAGATTCTTCCAGAATACTCTTATCATCTTCAAGTGAAAATTGGACGTTATTCTCAATCCATTTACGACGCGGCTCCACCTTATTACCCATTAATGTTGTCACACGGCGTTCCAGAGTCGCTTTGTCATCAATAACAACTCGAATAAGAGTACGTGTTTCAGGATTCATAGTTGTATCCCATAGTTGATTGGCGTTCATTTCCCCCAACCCTTTGTAACGTTGAAGAATGTAGCCTTTTCCAACTTTTTTAACGGCACCTTCGAGTTCTTTTTCTGTCCAGGCGTATTCAATGATTTCTTTTTTACCTGATTTCTTCGAAACTTTGTAAAGAGGCGGTTGGGCTAAATAGATTTTCCCTTCCTCTAATAAAGGTTTCATGTAACGGTAAAAGAATGTTAATAAGAGCGTTTGGATGTGAGCACCGTCTGTATCCGCATCGGTCATGATAATAACTTTATCGTAACTACTATCTTTTACGTCGAAATCGGGTCCAACCCCCGCACCGACCGTGTGGATAATGGTGCTAATCTCTTCGTTTTTCAAGATATCTTGCATGTTCGCACGTTCGGTATTAATAACCTTTCCACGTAATGGCAAGATGGCTTGGAACTTCCGGTCGCGACCTTGTTTAGCAGAACCTCCGGCAGAGTCACCCTCGACCAAGAATAATTCGTTCTTGCTGGCGTTTTTCCCTTGCGCTGGCGTCAATTTACCCGAAAGTAATAATTCACCTTTTCGCTTCTTACCGTTCCGCGACATTTCACGCGCTTTTCGAGCCGCATCACGTGCTTCGCGTGCTTTAAGGGCTTTACGTACCAACATTTGACCTACTTCACCATTTTCGAGTAAATAGATACTCAAATGCTCGTTAATCAAATTATCAACGATTGCACGTGCTTGGGGTGTTCCCAATTTTTCTTTCGTTTGTCCTTCAAATTGCAAAATGCTTTCAGGCACCCGCAAGGATAGAACAGCAGTCAGACCTTCACGCACATCGCTACCTTCTAAATTCTTATCTTTTTCTTTCAGGAGACCGACTTTACGGGCATATTCATTAAACGCCTTTGTCATACCTGTTTTGGCACCGACTTCATGTGTTCCTCCGTCTTTCGTCCGCACGTTATTGACAAAGGACAAAATTGTTTCGGAATAGCCATCGTTATACTGAAATGCAAATTCCACTTCGATTTCTTCAACTGTTGCTGAAAAAGCAGCAACGGGATTCAAAGTGTCTTTTTCTTCATTCAAGTAACCAACAAATTCTTTAATGCCTTCTTCATACTTAAAGGTATCACTCTTGTCGTTACGTTCATCGATAATAGTAATCTTTAGACCTTTAAGCAGGAATGCTGATTCACGCATACGCTCAGCAAGTGTATCGTAATTTAAATGAGCACTGCCAAATATTTTTGGATCCGGCAGGAAATGAATTGAAGAGCCGTTGGGTTTATTGACCTTGGCTTGTTTTTTCATTTTACCTTTGGGCTTCCCACCATCTACAAATGAAACGGAGTAAAGCGTTTTATCCCGCACGACACTGACTTCCAAGAATTCAGATAACGCGTTTACCACGCTGGCACCAACCCCGTGCAAGCCTCCCGACGTTTTATAACCGCCTTCTTGCCCGAACTTACCT
This sequence comes from Jeotgalibaca porci, assembly GCF_011299095.1. Classification (NCBI taxonomy): domain Bacteria; kingdom Bacillati; phylum Bacillota; class Bacilli; order Lactobacillales; family Carnobacteriaceae; genus Jeotgalibaca; species Jeotgalibaca porci. The sequence goes on from NZ_CP049889.1 coordinate 179,448, forward strand.
CCGGCATGCAAGACTGTAAAAATAACTTGAATCGTCGGAACACCACTTTGGTGCATCCCGGTTGGCATACCACGGCCGTTATCCGTAACCGTGACGCTTTGATCTTTATGTAGTTTGATTACTATCTCATCAGCGAAACCAGATAAAGCTTCGTCGACGGCGTTGTCTACAATTTCATAAACCATATGGTGTAGACCACGACTATCTGTAGACCCGATATACATACCTGGTCTTTTTCTAACCGCTTCAAGGCCTTCCAGCACTTGAATAGCGTCATCATTGTATTGATTCTTTTTTGTTTCTACCATCGTTAAACTCCTTTTTCGTACGGAATTCGAACATCCATTCTATCATAATACTTGATATTTTAAACATTGTAAAAGAATTTTGGAAAAATTAATACTTAAGAATGTTATTGTAGCAAGGTTTTACTAAAATCGTGATAGGAAACACGAGGGTTTAGTGGTAAACTAGCTACGAAGTATTTATATGATTATTAGGAGTGACATTTTTGAGTACGATATTAGCGATACTTTTAGCATATTTATTAGGATCCATCCCATCTGGCGTATGGATTGGGAAATATTTCTATAAAACAGATATCCGTGAATACGGTAGCGGAAATATGGGAACGACGAACACTTTTCGTGTCTTAGGAACGAAAGCAGGCGTTATCGTGTTAATCATGGATATCTTAAAAGGCTCTATTGCAACATTGCTGCCTATATGGTTGGGAGCACCTATTCATCCTTTATTTGCCGGAGTATTGGCTGCGCTTGGACATACATTGCCTATTTTCGCCGGTTTTAGAGGCGGAAAAGCAGTTGCGACCAGTGCCGGTATTATCTTAGCATATAATCCCTTGTACTTTACACTTGCGATTACGTGTTTCTTAATTTATTTGTATTTTTCCAGCATGGTGAGTTTTTCAAGCATTACGGCTTGCCTGAGTGCTGTTGTTATCTCCTTGTTTATGGGTGATTTTTGGTTAACAATCGTGACCATCGCTTTGACCACTTATATCATTATCCGTCATCGTGAAAATATCGGACGGATCCGTGCAGGTACAGAAAGTATGGTCCCTTTCGGTCTGCGCTACAAACGTAAAAATAAAGAATAAGCTGCTTGTTTAAGCAAAGTAAAAAAAGTAAGGTTGGGGAAAAAATCCCGACCTTACTTTTTTTCACTTTATATCCAGCTTGTCTTTCATTTGATTCAGGAGAATATCGGAGCGGACTTTAATATACGTCCCCTTCATTCCTAAAGATTTCGACTCTAGAATTCGAGCCGACTCTAATTTTCTTAATGCATTCACAATCACAGAGCGTGTAATACCTTTCGCTGCTGATATTTGTGACGCATTAATACGTGTTTCTAATCCCTCAACCTGCGAGAAGATTTCTGTAATCGCTTCGGTCTCACTGTAGGAGAGAGATTGCAAAGCGATTGTCACAGCCGTTTCTGCACGTGTCGCCAACTCTGTCTGAAGGTTCATTAAATGCAACACTTCTACACCGATTACCGTCGCACTGTGTTCGGCCAAGATTAAATCCCCGCTGTCAAACGGACGGTTTAACCGGGCGAAAATTAAGCTGCCCAAACGATTTCCAGCTGCAAAGATAGGTGTTACGGTCGTTAAGCCGGTGACGAAAATATCACGCGTCTCGACCGGAAAAACACTTAAATCGGATTCAATGCCAATATTAGCTGTTGTCTGTTTGATTTTATTAATTTCGTTAGTATAGACAAAAGGAAATTTCTTATCAGCCAGCATCTGTTTCACCCGGGCATTATTAATATCAATGGCTTCGCTGAATCCTAGCAACTTGCCGTCTTTATCAATCAAATAGGTATTCGCGCCTAGGATTGCTGCCAAACGTTCAATCATATCCAGAAAAGGTAGATTACTCATCTTTTCCCGGTTGATAAATCCTTCTTCTTTTTGCAGCATCTGATTTATTGTTCGTAAGCGTTCTAAAATTTCATCCATGTACCATCAACCTCACAGAATATAACGTCTTAAATCTTGATCCTCAACAATATGTGCGATTTTCTCATCGACATAATTCGCTGTGATTGTAATTTCTTGTCCTGGCATGTCTGGTGACTCAAACAATAAATCTTCCAGTAACTTCTCTAAAATCGTATGCAGACGGCGCGCACCAATGTTATCGGTCTCTTCGTTTACTCGAGCTGCAATTGCCGCCAAGCGTTCAATCGCTTCTTTAGTGAAGATGACTTTTACATCCTCTGTCTCCAGAAGAGCACGGTATTGTTTAATTAAAGCATTATTTGGTTCCGTCAAAATGCGGATAAAGTCTGCTTCCGTCAAATCATCTAGCTCGACTCTAATCGGGAAACGCCCTTGTAACTCGGGAATCAAGTCACTTGGCTTGGCAACGTGGAAGGCACCTGATGCAATAAAAAGAATGTGATCCGTTTGGATATTTCCATACTTCGTTGATACTTGAGAGCCCTCAACAATCGGTAGGATATCACGTTGGACACCCTCACGGGATACTTGTCCGCCTTGGTCCGATTTGGATGTGATTTTATCAATCTCATCGATAAAGATAATGCCGTTTTCTTCAGCCATTTTCAATGCTTCCGTTGAAAGGTCATTTTTGTCAATCAATTTATCGGTTTCTTCATCCGTCAAAACCTTGATGGCATCTTTCACTTTCAATGTTCTTTTCGTTTTCTTCTTCGGTGTCATGGAATCCAATGCAGATTGCAACATCATCATTTGATCGTTGTTCCCCATTGCTCCTAGCGGGCTGCTATTTTTTTCCACGACTTTAATCGTTACTTCGCGATTATCCAGAACACCTTTTTTCAATTGCTCCACAATTTCACGGCGTTGTGAAGCTACTTCTGCGGTTACTTCTTCTGTTTCTTCCTCTTCTGGCATCATATCCGCTGGTAAGCCAAACTGTTGGAACATGCTTTGCATCGGATTTTGATTGTTTGCTTTTTTCTTGATGACACCTGGTTTTAGTACTTGCGCAATCCGTTCGAGTGCTTTTGCATACGCTTGGCTGTATACATCACTGCGCTTCTCCTTCTCAACTAAGGAAATGGCATGTTCGACTAAATCACGTACCATAGATTCAACATCTCGGCCGACGTACCCGACCTCCGTAAATTTGGTTGCTTCTACTTTGACAAAAGGCGCATGGACTAAACCAGCCAAACGACGGGCAATTTCCGTTTTACCTACACCTGTCGGTCCAATCATCAGAATATTCTTCGGTGTGACTTCTTTCTGCATATCTTCCGGTAATTGCATCCGACGATAACGGTTGCGTAATGCAACGGCAACGGATTTCTTGGCATCATTTTGACCAATAATATATTTATCAAGTTCAGCGACCACCTGACGTGGGGTCTGATTTATTTTCATATTCATTCCATCTGCTCCTTCTTAAACAAATTCCTCAACCATGATGGCATCATTCGTATACACACAGATTTCTGACGCGATTTTTAGACTTTGGTAAGCCATATCACGTGCAGACAAATCCGTTTTATTTCGTTTTAGTGCACGAGCAGCAGCCAAGGCGAAATTCCCGCCTGAGCCAATTGTTAAGATTCCATCATCCGGTTCAATGACTTCGCCACTCCCTGAGACTAAAAACATCTGGTCTTTATCCATAACAATTAACAATGCTTCAAGTTTCTGCATTGCACGGTCACCGCGCCATTCTCTGGCAACTTCAATAGAAGCACGCAGTAAGTTCCCTTTATATTGATTTAACTTCTCTTCGAATTTATCTTCCAATGTAAAAGCATCTGCAACACCACCCGCAAAACCAACAATGACTTGATCATTGTATATGCGTCTAATTTTTTTTGCAGAGCCTTTCATAATAACGGATTCTCCTAATGTTACTTGACCGTCTCCAGCCATTGCTGATTTCCCGTTATGTTGAATCGCACATATTGTTGTCATAATAAATCTCCTTTATCTCATTCGTTTAAGTTTCATTTGATTTTCGCTTCGCACGTGGATGAAAGGCTTGATAGTTTCTCTGTAAGGCATCTTTCGTCACATGAGTATAGATTTGGGTCGATGATAGGCTGGCATGTCCTAAAAGCTCTTGAACGGTCCGTAAATCGGCACCTTCATTTAACATATCCGTTGCAAAGGTATGTCTGAGCATGTGTGGATGCAAAGTTCCTGTTTGTCCTGATTTTTTCATGACTTGCTTTAATACATATTCAATTCCACCAGATGTAATCGGCTCACCCAACCGATTCACGAACAGATAATCATGTTGTTGGTTGTATTTGGTCATGAGTGGAAGACGACTTTTTTCGAGGTACATTTCAATTGCTTCTAAGGCAAAATGACCAAAGGGAACATAGCGCTCTTTATTTCCTTTACCAAAAATTAAAATCACACCCAATGCCATATCGATATCGGACATTTGAATATTTCTGCATTCACTGACACGTATCCCCGTTGCATACAAAACTTCAAGTAAAGTGACATTTCGGTAATCCAACGGTTCATCCCCGCGTGCGGAATCAAATATCTTATCCAGTTCGTCCTGGTAAAGATATTTCGGCAAGCGCAGGGTGCGGTTTTTATAGGAAATACTCGCGACGGGGTTTTCCGTCACCTTATTTTCCCGTAATAAAAAACTATAAAAACCTCTTAGACTGGATAACATGCGTGAGATACTGTTCCGACTCATTTGCTCTTCATCCAGAAAGCTCAAATACAATCGCACATCAATCAACGCGACGCTCTTAAAATCCCCTTCTCCAGTCTGCTTTAAATAACCTTCGAACTTTCTCAAGTCCTGAAGGTAAGCTTTAACCGTCTCATCGGAATAACGTCTCTCTATCGCTAAATAATGTACAAATAATTCTAATAAAGCATCGTTATCTTTCACAGGTATCTCTCCAATCCTTACACTAAAATAGCACATGGACAGCTTTAGTTCAATTATAGAAACCGAACATCAGCCATTTTGATACCGTTTTCCATCTTTTTAACAAAAAATTAGAAAGTTCACCCACCGGAACGATACAAAATAAACGGGCTAGGAAATAGCTCCCGGCCCGTTCACATTGATTATTTTTGAACTTCTTCTTCGTAATCACAGCTGCTACATTTCACTTGCTGCCCACCACGAACTTTTTTCTGTACCAAATATTTCTCACATTTCGGACAATCACGGCCAATCGGTTTATCCCACGACACGAATTCGCAGTCCGGATAACGTTCACACCCAAAGAAAATTCTATTTTTCTTGGATTTTCGTTCGATTACTTCCCCTTCTTTACAAAGCGGACATTTAACGTTAATTTTCTTAACAATTGCTTTCGTATTGCGGCAATCAGGGAAATTACTACATGCATAAAACTTCCCAAATTTACCAATCTTAATAACCATTGGATTGCCACATAACTCACAGTCAAATCCAGCTGGTTCATCTTTAATTTCGATTTTTTCCATCTCAGCTTCGGCAATGCTTAGATGTTTTTCAAACGGGCGATAGAAGGCATCGATAACTTTTACCCACTCCAACTTACCTTCTTCAATGGCATCCAAATCTTTTTCCATTTCAGCAGTAAAGGACACGTCAACAATACGTGGGAAATAGGTATCAACTAAACCATGCACGATTGTTCCCAGTTCTGTTGGCTCAAACCGTTTCGCTACCAACTTAACATAGTAACGGCGTTGGATTGTTTCGATGGTTGGCGAATACGTAGAAGGTCTTCCTACACCATTTTCTTCCAGAGCTTTAATGAGTGTCGCTTCAGAATAGCGTGCCGGCGGTTGTGTAAAATGCTGATTCGGAATAATATCTTTCGAATAAACCGTATCACCGACTACTAAGTCCGGAAGCATATTATCTTTTGATTTATTATCTTGATAGACTTTTCTAAAACCAGCAAAGTTTTCTTTTGATCCGTTTGCTCGGAAGATTAGGTCTTGGTTCGCCAAATTTACACGCATTGTGTCAAAAATTGCCGGCTGCATTTGGCTAGCTACAAAACGTGACCAAATCAATTGGTATAATTTGAATTGATCTTTCGTTAAGTATTGTTCGATATCAACAGGTTTACGCAAGACGCTTGAAGGACGAATTGCCTCATGCGCATCTTGCGATCCTTCAGCCGCTTTTTTAACTGGTGCTTTAGTACGTGCGTATTCTTTGCCGTACTCATCCAAGATGAACGCATACGTCTCTGAAACAGCCGAATCTGCTACACGACTGGAATCCGTACGCATATAAGTAATCAGACCGACTGACCCTTCTTTACCAAGCGGTATTCCTTCATATAACTGTTGTGCGACCATCATTGTTTTACGCGTTCTGAAGTTTAATTTGTTAGCTGCATCTTGTTGCAAGCTGGATGTTGTAAAGGGTGGCGCAGGATTACGTTTTTGTTGTTTCTTCTCAACGTCCGCAACCATAAATTCATTCCCTGACAGCTTCGCTAACGTATTTTTGGCTTGTTCTTCATTCAGTAATTTTAGTTTCTTCCCATCGTTTAAGCCGTAGAAAGCAGCTTCAAATACTTTTTTGTCTTTTTGGAAGGTTCCATCTAATGTCCAAGACTCTTCCGGAACAAACCCATTAATTTCTTCTTCACGATTTATAATTAATTTCAGTGCGACAGACTGTACACGACCGGCACTCAATCCTTTTTTAACTTTCTTCCATAGAATAGGTGAAATAGAATAACCCACAATACGGTCCAACACACGACGCGCAGTTTGGGATGAAACTAAATCCAGATTAATAGGTCTTGGGTTCTTAATAGCCTCTTTAACGGCTGTTTTCGTTACTTCGTTGTAGACAACACGGATGTTGTCATTTGGATCGAGTCCTAATAAATAAGCTAAATGCCATGCAATTGCTTCCCCTTCTCTATCCGGGTCAGATGCGAGAAATATTTTTTCTGCGCCTTTAGCATATTTTTTAAGTTCTTTGATAAGCGGGCCTTTCCCGCGAATGGAAATGTAGTCCGGTTGGTAGTCATTCTCAAAATCTACCGCCATACGGCTTTTTGGTAAGTCTCTCAGGTGCCCTTTACTTGCAACCACCTTGTAATTCCGTCCTAGATATTTTTCGATTGTCTTTGCTTTGGTAGGTGACTCTACGATCACCAAATATTTATATGCCAAAGGAAAACTCCTTCCATTACTTACTGGTCGTAAGAACGACCTGAAATCGTTTATCATCTTATGCTATTAATAAGAGTTTTGTCAAATATTTATTTTTATTTCCAAATTTTATCCATCTCTAAAGCAATGTCTGGGTAACACAAAACGGCCTTTGCGCCGGCTTGAATCAACTGATTTGTCCCTTTGAACGCGGGGTTTAGAATGTTTCCCGGTACAGCAAAGACTTCTCGATTCTCCTGCAAAGCCAGATTTGCTGTTATCAGGCTGCCCGAGCGTTCTTTGGCTTCTATTACTAGGACACCTTGCGACATTCCTGCGATAATCCGGTTCCGCATCGGGAAATGTAATTTCTGAGGTCCCGTTCCCAAGGGGTATTCACTCACAACAAGGTGTTCTGTTGCCATTTGGTTCTGAAGCTCACGATTTTGTGATGGGTAAAAACGATCCAGTCCGGTCCCAATAATAGCGATAGACCGTCCGCCTGTTTCTAGCGTTTGTTTATGAACTTCATAATCGATTCCTTTGGCTAGTCCGCTTACGGTCACGACACCCGCTGTTACGATGGAAGGAATAATATCCTTCACAACTTTTTTACCATAATCTGAAATAATCCGACTGCCCACTACACCCAACATATTCTTCTTTGTTAAAGACCAGTCTCCCTGATAATAAAGAACGAGTGGCGGTTGATACATTTCTTTTAATAACTGCGGATAATCTTCATCGATAATCGTACAAATTTTTGTATCCGTTTGATTAAGCCGCTCCTTTTTACGCTCGAGTCCCTCTCTTTTTAGTGCCTCTTTTACAGCATCCATCCGTTTAAATGCTGTGGCCTGATTTTTCCAAATCCCTTTCCTGAGTAAGATGGCATCCAGACTTGCCTCCGGTTCATCACTTAAAGCAATAAGAATACCTTGCATTTCCTCAACACTAAAGACATTTAACAACGAACAGACAATCATTTTTTCCTTTATTACATTTTCCATATAAAAAACTCCTTTCCCTCTACATATATATAGAGAAAAAAGAGCGAAAAGCTTTTTTTTATTTAAATTTATTTTTTACCATCGTTTTAATGGGTTCAAAACTCTGACGATGGATGGGCGTATACCCACAATCTTCCAAACCTTCCAGGTGAATTTTCGTCCCATAACCCGAATTATTCTCAAAACCATAGTTCGGATATTGAATCGCATACTCTTCCATAAGACGGTCGCGGTATACTTTGGCTATAATACTTGCCGCAGCAATAGAGTAAGATCTCGCATCCCCTTTGATTAAAGAAACCTGTTTAAGAGGTAAGGCTAACTGCATCGCGTCGATTAAGAGCGCGTCCGGTTTACCGGTTAAATTTTCTACAGCTGTAATCATTGCTTTTTTAGTGGCTTGATAAATATTCATCGCATCGATTTCCCGATTGTCTACAATCCCAATTCCGACGTCCGCTTTTTCCATGATGATATCATAGAGTTCCTCGCGTACTTTTTTAGACAATTTTTTTGAGTCATTAATCGGTAATGTCGGCATATCTTCCGGTAAAATAACGGCAGCTGCAACGACAGGGCCTGCTAAGGGACCTCTTCCCACTTCATCAATACCCGCAATCATCTGGAAGCCTTCTGTTTGCAGCTCTTTCTCGTAAGTTAACATCAACGCATGGTGTTGGATGCTATTTTGCATTTTTTCGTACTGCGCCTGCCATCTCTTCAATTGCGTCTGGACTCCTTTGCGGCTATCCAGACGCAACTCTGCCAAAAGTGGATTATTTGGTTCAGTTACAGTAGCTAAAGCTTCTTTTATTTCAGCAATGGAACGACTTTTATTCATTACCAGACACCTTAGTTTCTTCTGGTTCAACCGGAACTTCGTCTAGTGTATAGGCTCCCAACTTGCCATCACGGATGTCAAAAATCAGTTTTTCACTTGCGCGGTCAAAGTCATCACCAAAGTTAAGATGCGTGGTTAATTCCATCAGTAATTCTGGATAAGTCTTGTCGGTCATATCTTCAGATAGGTGGTATGCTTCTTTTATCCGGCCTGGGTACGTGTGGATGAAGAAATCAAGTGCATATAACGCAATATCGTCTTTATGAAAAAGTGCGTCTTTTATTGCACCCGTCAAAGCCAGTTTTACTCCTACTTTTTGATCCTCAAATTTATGCCATAAAATACCAGGAGTATCCAATAATTCAAAGTCATTTTCAATCTTCAACCATTGTTGCTGTTGTGTCACACCAGGTTTGTTTGCTGTTTTAGCCCGGTTCTTTTTAATCATTTGGTTGATAAATGTTGATTTACCAACGTTCGGAATTCCGAGTACCATTAAACGGATGGCACGCGGTTTCATCCCTTTTTGCTTCCGGATAGCCATTTTTTCGGCCATCATTTCTTTAATAATTTTCTTCGTGCGTGTAATATCAGAATGACTAAACGCATCAATCGCAATCGCTTGTTGATTTTTTTCACTCTGGTTAAAATGCGTCAACCATTCTTCTGTACGTGAGCGATCTGCTAAGTCGGCTTTATTCATAATAACGAGACGCGGTTTATTGTTTACGATCTCATCCATCAAAGGATTACGACTCGATTCAGGAATACGTGAATCCACTAATTCTAAAACGATATCAACCATGTTTCTATTTTCTATTGCTTGTCTTTTTGCCTTGGCCATATGCCCAGGAAACCACTGTATATGCATATTTTCTCCTCCGTTTATTCTGTTTCTTTCATTAAATAAGGTAGACCCGGCCTCCATAACCATCTACGGTCATGATTCCGGGTCTTTTCCTTACTATCCATTTACTTATTCATTTTTTTCTAAAAATCCAATCTTATCAAACGGCCAAATGCGTAAACTCGATGTCCCTTCAATCTCATCTTCAGGCACAAAGCCAAACATCCGGCTGTCTTTAGAAACTTGACGATTATCGCCTAAGACAAAGTAACTTTCTGGCGGTACTACCGCTGAAGTGCTTCCGGGAATGTCAAGCAATGAGAAATCATTGGTCACTTGACTTTCACTATCCGCCGTTTTTAAAGGTTCTAAGTAATGTTCCTCGACTAACTGACCATTAATAAATAAATCATCTTTGTAATAGGTAATTTCATCTCCGGGAATACCGATAATACGCTTTACATATTCTTCATTATCCGAATCAGTATCAGTATCTGGAGCGGGAAACACCACTACATCAAATCGATCCAATTCTCCCAAACGGTTCAGAATTAAACGATCCCCACTTTCGAGCGTGGGTACCATAGAGTTACCAACTACTTCAAAAGGAAAGAAAAGAAAAGTTCTGATAAGGATGAACAATACATAGGCAACAACCACCGACAACAATATACTTATAACTTCCTTTATAAAATTGCTGCCTTTGTTTCTTGATTTATATTGATTATTATTCATATCATACTCTCCTTTAGATAGGCCGCTTTTATTTGATCCATGCAATTTGGTTCAGCGGGTAAATAACAACTTGTGCTTTTCCCTCTACTGAAGTCTCCGGAACAAAACCAAACATGCGACTATCCTTACTTCTGGGGCGATTATCTCCTAATACAAAATAATGGCCTGCTGGTACTTCTTGTTGGTCTGCTGCTTCCGTTATGGAAAAGTCGGTTGTATAGATTTGATTTTCTTCACGTGCTTGCTTTAAGAACGGCTCGGTAATAAGTTCGCCATTGATGTACAAGCGATCATTCTCATAGGCCACTGTTTCACCCGGTAGCCCCACTACCCGCTTGATATATACCTCTCCATAGTCATCGTGGAAGAGGATAATATCAAAGCGATCAATCGGGGTTAATTGGTGATACAAAATATAACTGGCAGGCTGTAGCGCAGGTTCCATTGAATCGCCTTCAACTTGGACTGGAATCAATACAAAGTAGCGAATAAACAGCGCCATTCCAATCGCCACTACCAGCGCTTTCGTCCATTCCCATACTATTTCAGAAAATGGTCTTTTCATCTAATCACTCATACTCTCAAGTAACTCTAATGCTTTATTAAGTTGGGTGTCATTTTCAGAAATAGCTGCTCTTAATTCTGAAACTAATTTAACGGATGTTTCTTCATCCATTTCTCCCGTTTGTGCTAGCGCGTTATCGGATTGGAACTGATAAATCGCTTCACTCGTATCGTAATCATAATAGCCGTCTGCTACAAGGGAGTAACCTACTGCACTTAACATATGCTCGACATTTTTAACTGCTTCGGAAACGGCACCTAATTCATACGTTGCGGATGAATCGATGATGGTCAAGAATGCATAGGCTGGCATCTCAACCTCATAATCCGGTGAAATCCCTTCGCCATGTATCCAATTACCTGCAGGCGTTAACCATTTCGCAACTGTCAGTTTTAACTCACTGTCTTCAGTCAAAGGATAAATGGATTGAACCGTTCCCTTACCAAATGTAGTCATCCCAACGAGTGGAACATTCGCTTCTTCTTTCATAATACCCGCTATGATTTCAGAAGCACTTGCACTCCCTTCATCGATTAACATAACAGATGGTTCAGTAACTTGGAATTCACCATATTCTTTATCACTTGCCTTGATAATATAAGGATTGCCATTTTTTTCTTCTGTCTGTAATAAAACTGCACCGTCTTCTACAAACATATTCCCAATCTTCAACGATTGATCCAAAAGACCACCTGGATTTTGACGATAGTCAAACACGAATTTCTTCGCTCCTTGTCCTCGCAAATCCTCAACAGCTGATACGATTTCATCATAAGTCGGTCTGGCAAAACTAAATACCGACACAATACCGATTTCTGAATTTTCCTCTGAGAGTTCGTAAGCAACCGTTTCAATCGGAATCGTGTCACGAACGATATCAACAGTTAACGTCTGTGAGCCGCGTTGAATTTCCAACGTCACGGTCGTTCCACGTTCGCCACGAATCAAGGCAACTGCCTCAGTGGCTGTCATCCCTGCTAAAGAAACACCATCCGCCTTCAGAACAATATCATTTGGCAGCAAGCCTGCTGCTTCCGCAGGTGCTCCTTTAATTGGTGATACGATAACAATTTGATCATTCATGCTCATAATTTCAGCGCCAATTCCCTCAAAAGAAGCTGAAATGGTTTCATCCATTGTTTCCGTTTCTTCAATATTCAAGTACTGGCTGTAGGGATCATCGATGGCATTGACCATACCGGACAAAGCTCCTTCAATCAAATCTTCTTCACTAATATCTTCAATGTAATTAGATAGAATAATCTCATAAACTGCTTGAATATTTTTTGATCCGGGAACCTTATTTAAATCTGTAATCACTTGTGTTGATTCTGATTCGTCACTGCCCGTTCCGCGATTGGCAAAGCTTAATTGATTGCCTTTTGTAAAGATGAACGTTACCCCTGCCGCTACTGTGGCAACCAGGATAAGAGACAAAAAATAGACCGGAAGCTTAACTCCCAATTTCTTTTTCTTAATTTGTTTGTTCGGATCCATCTTGTTGGGAAACCTCCTTCAGTCACTTTCATACTTAAAATTTATTTTAGGACGCTGTCCAATGCTACAAGCATCATGTCGTCGAAGGTACGCTCGCGTTCTTCAGAAGTTGTTTCTTCCCCTGTCAGAATATGATCACTGATTGTTAAAATAGCAAGCGCATTAACTTGGTGTTGGGCAGCCAACATATAAAGTCCTGTCGCTTCCATTTCAATCGCCAAGACACCGTAATCTGCTAATTTTTGCTTATCCAATTCTGCGTTGTAGAAACGATCTGAAGACAAAACATTTCCAACATGAACATTTAAACCGCGTTCTTTGGCAGTGTTGAAAGCATCGTATAGTAAGTTAAAGCTTGCTAAAGGCGCAAAATTAACTTGGTTTTTGAATACATTTGCGACAACGCTTGAATCTGAAGTTGCGCCTTGTGCCAAAACGATGTCACGAACGTGCACATCTTCTTGAATACTTCCCGCTGAACCAACGCGGATTAAGTTTTTAACACCATATTCGGTAATCAATTCATGGGCATAAATCATAATGGACGGTAAGCCCATCCCTGTTCCTTGCACAGAAACACGCTTTCCTTTATAGGTTCCGGTATAACCAAACATATTACGAACAGAGTTGTATTGAACCACATCTTCTAAATATGTTTCGGCAATATACTTCGCGCGTAATGGATCTCCTGGTAATAAGACTGTTTCTGCAATTTCTCCTGGTTTTGCTGCAATATGTGTACTCATTTTTATTCCTCGCCTCTTCTTAATATTTTATTTGCTTGGTGCTTTTTTTCTCTAAACTGATTATACATTTCATCAAAGTCGGCCATATGCTCTGAGTATTCTCCGCTTAACTCTAAGTAATCCGCTAAGATATAGTAATCAGAATGATTCCTGGGAAAGCCTGTATCATTGTCGAGTTTATTCGCAAACGCCACAAGAGGATCTTTTTTATATGGATCCCTGAATGTCATAGCATATTGGTAAAACTGCTGGTCCATAATTTACCTCCCAATTCGTTATAAGTCTTATTGTAGCAAATTTTCCTTTGCTATGGTGATGTTAAAGGTGTATTCAGCAAGTTCTTTTTCAATTTTTATTAATTTAATTCGTTTTACACTCCCTGTTTCGACTTCAGAGAGTCGTACAGTAATAAATGCATTATCTATATCCACTTCAAGCGGTAAATTCGGATCCATTTGATTGCTGAGTAATTGAAGGACTTGCTTAACTGGTAACGTAAACCGTCCCAATGCTACTTCGGAAACTTTCAGCTGCAGATTGCCATCTTCCACAACAAATGGTTCCGCTGTCAACTGGTATTGAATCGGAAAACCCAAGACTTCAAGCTCTCCTGATATAATAACATCTTCAGAAATAGTGATTTCGGGCACCTCACCTGTTGATGTATTTTCGGAAAGTGCATACAACAATAACGTTTCCAAATCCTTATTCCCCAGCGTGATCAGCGCGTCGATTTCCTCTTCACTGTTTATTATCTCCTCTGTTATTTCTTCTTTTTTGGAATGAGTGTCCGTTGTCGGAGAAGCGATAAAGAGACTTCCAACATAAATAATAACACCCATATTTAACAGCAAAAGAAGAAAAAAGGCCCATTTCCATCCGGATTTCTTCTTTTTAGCTACTTTTTCCACTTATTGTCACCTCAATAATTACAAATGCGTTTTTTTAATTTTAGCACTAATTATGCTATACTTCTATTAGATATGTTTGAAAATATAGTGACCATCAAAAATTGGGGGCAAGAATATGTCAAATCAAACAATTACAAGAAAAAAAAGTGATATCTTAACTGAAGTGTTAAATGCAATTACGCATGGTATCGGTACTCTATTAAGTGTTATCGCCTTGGTTTTTCTAATCATCAAAGGCATCCGATCAGGTGATGGTGTCCATTTGGCAGCCTATCTCGTTTACGGCATCTCCATGATTCTCTTATTCCTAGCGTCAACTCTATACCATAGCTTTAGCTTTACACGATTCAAAAAAATCTTCCATTATATCGACCACGCTGCTATCTACTTGCTTATTGCAGGGAGTTACACACCGTTTTGTCTAATTGTTCTGGAAGGAACGCAAGCTAAGGTTTTGTTAATCACCGTTTGGAGTATTGCGCTAATCGGTTTAATATTGAAAATATTCTTTGTAGGCCGTTTTAATAAAGCTTCTACTTTCTTATACCTGGCAATGGGTTGGTTAGCTGTTTTCCTTATTAAGCCCATTACTGTGTACCTGGGTACAACGGGTATGACTATATTCATCATCGGTGGCTTAGCATACAGCCTGGGAACTATTTTTTACAGCATCAAACGCTTCAAGTTTATGCATGTCATTTGGCATTTATTTGTACTGGCGGGAGCTGCTTTCCATTACTTTACTGTTTTACTTTATGTATAAATATAATAGAAGAGGGACCGAGAAAAAACTCTCGGTCCCTTTTCCTATTAACGAATAATAGTGGCGTAAATATGCTTAAAAAGGCAGATCCGATAGCAATGTCATATAGAAAGGGAGCATGCATTCATTGGATGGGTTCTTCCTTTTTTTGATTTTTTTTAAGTTATCCGAGATGAGACGGAAATGCCCTGTGGTCCGTGGGGGGTGCTTTTGTGGATCCGTGGGGCATTTCCTTCACCAAACCCGAATCATCAAGAATTAAAAATGAGAATGTTACGCAGGCTATTTTGAATGCAGCAAGGCTTTAACGGCTAACTTCGTAGCACAAGGGAAATACTGAGGAATCTAGTATATTATAAGGAGTTGGTTTAGAAAATCGGTCTACCAACTGATTATAAAACTATTTACATCGAGTTCGACTGCGAAATCCGGTCTCCAACTGATTGTAAAACTATTTACATCGAGTTCGAATAGGAAAATCGGCGTCCAACTGATTGTAAAGCTATTTACATCGAGTTCAACTGGGAAAACCGTCCTCCAACTGATTGTAAAGCCATTTACAGCGAGTTCGACTGGCAAAACCGGCGACCAACTGATTGTAAAACTGTTTACAGCGAGTTCAACTGCGAAATCCGATCTCCAACTGATTGTAAAACTATTTACAATCAGTACCACCGGGAAATAACTAACTAAATTAGAAAACACCGTCATATCTAGGAAGAATAACCCTTGATATGACGGTATTTTTAATTACTCAGACTATAGATTATTTTATTTAACTACCTACTTTAGTAGCTCTCGGATATGGTATGCGTTAGAAGATTCGAATCTAAACGGCTCTCTTTCCTATTTGTTTTTACGCTTAAACGTCTGAAAAACATGTTTATAGACGTTCTTTTCGTCTTGGATCCCTGGCGTTTCCTCGGTTAATTCCCATTCGCTCCAATCCACTTCAGGGAAGAACGTATCACCATCAAATACCCCATTGATCTTCGTACGGATTAAAACATCCGCATCAGGTAAGAATTGCTTATATATCTCACTCCCGCCAATTACATAAATATCGCCGTCCGGGAGATCCGATAATTCACTGATAACAGTTGCGCCCGGTGCTTGATACTCTTTTTGACGCGATAAAATATAGTTGTTGCGGTTCGGCAAGGGACGGTTCCCCATACTCTCAAACGTTTTTCTTCCCATAACAATCGTTTTACCGGTTGTCGTGGTTCTGAAGAATTTCAAATCATTCGGAAGATGCCACGGAAGCTTGCCATCTTTCCCGATGGCTCCCGTTGTATCTTCTGCCCAAACTAATAGATACATATCCTTCCTCCGTTCACTTACACCGCAATCGGTGCTTTAATTCTGGGGTGACTCTTGTACCCTTTTACAATAATATCGTCTTTTTCCATGTCAAAAATAGATTTTTCAGGTGCTTTCAAGACTAGTTCAGGAAGTTCATACGTTTCGCGGGAGAGCTGTTCGTTTATCTGATCCATATGATTCAAATAAAGATGTGCATCACCAAAAGTATGGACAAAATCACCGACTTCTAAGCCAGTCTCATTGGCAATCAAATGCGTTAACAAGGCATAGCTGGCAATATTAAACGGCACACCCAGAAATACATCCGCACTGCGTTGGTACAGCTGACAACTCAACTTTCCATCAGCCACAAAAAACTGGAACAGTGTATGGCAAGGTGGCAAAGCCATGTGTGGGACATCTTCAGGATTCCACGCTGACACGATCAGACGTCTGGAGTCCGGTTGTGTCTTAATCATCTGGATGACGTCTTTAATTTGATCAATGGTTTCACCTTGTGATGTTTTCCAATGGCGCCACTGTGAACCATAAATATTTCCCAGTTCCCCATATTGTGCTGAAAAGGCATCATCCGTTAGTACTTTTTCTCTGAAAAGAGCCATTTGTTCTTGATACGCGATTTTGAAGTCTTCATCTTCAAGAACACGACGACCAAAGTCCGACATATCGGGACCCGTATAATCACTAGACTTGATATATCGCTCAAACGCCCACTCATCCCAAATATGATTATTATTTTCCAGTAAATAACGGATATTGGTATCCCCTTTTAAGAACCAAAGTAACTCGCTTTTAATAAGCCCAAATGCTGTTTTCTTTGTTGTTAGAAGAGGAAAACCTTTTTGTAAATCAAAGCGCATTTGATACCCAAAGATACTTTTAGTACCTGTACCGGTCCGATCGGATTTCTCCACGCCCTCATCGCGTATTTTTTGTGCCAACTCAAGATATTGCTTCGTCATCATTACCCACCCTTATTGATAGTTTATTCACCTGCGTACTGACTGAGGTATTCGTAACGTTCCCATTTGGCAGCTAACTGCGCTTCTTTTTCTTCAACTTGGATTTGTAACTCACCCAACTTAGTGAAGTCTGACGAGAATTCAAGCATTTCTTCTTTCGCTTGACTCACCGCTTCTTCAATGAGCATTATTTCCTCTTCAATTCCAGACCATTCCAGTTGCTCGCTATAAGTTAGTTTTACTTTTTCTTTTGTATCCGAAACGGTTGTTTTTTCTTTCTCCGACTTTATAGGTGCCGGTTGATAAAGTTCATCCGCCACTTCCAGATAATCCGTCATATTTCCGTAAAATAGAAACGGCCCAGAAGGTGCATCAATAACAATCAATTTCTCAACAACTTTATCTAAGAAATAACGGTCATGTGAAACAACCAACGCGGCTCCTTGGAAGCTCGTTAAGTAATCTTCAAGTACTGTCAACGTTTCAATGTCCAAATCATTCGTCGGTTCATCAAATAACAATACGTTCGGTTGATTCATTAATAGTTTCAGTAAATACAAACGACGGCGTTCGCCACCTGATAATGTCCGAATTAAACTTCCGTGCATTTCGCGTGGGAATAAGAAAGTTTCCAGCAATTCCGTCACACTTACACGCGTACCATCAGCAATTTGTGCTTCTTCTGCTATTTCCTGCAAGTAATTAATCACACGTTTATCTTCCGGGAACGGCTCCATAATCTGACGATAATAACCGATTTTAACGGTCTCACCAATGGTCAGGATACCCGAAGTTGGTACAACATCACCCGCCAACATTTTCAAAAATGTCGTTTTCCCAGAGCCATTTTTCCCAACAATTCCAATCCGGTCCGAAGCTTGGAAGATATGACTGAAATTATTTAAAATTTCTTTTTCTCCGGCTTTCAAAGAAATATCTTCCAGTTGGAATACGCGTTTACCCAACCGTGAACTGTCAAAGTTAATTTCTAAATTCTGTTCTTCGCCTTGTGCTTCTTTTACGTCTTTTGCCAAGTCTTCGAAACGATGAATCCGAGCCTGTTGTTTGGTCGTTCTGGCTTTCGCACCTTTACGCATCCAAGCCAATTCATTCTTATAAAGTTTTGCTTGTTTTTCAGTCATCTTTTGTTGAATGGCCTCGCGCTCAGCTTTTTGTTCCAGATACGAGACATAGTTACCTGAATAGCTTTCAATAGCGCCATTCTTAATTTCTAACATTTGATTGGTGACCCGTTCAAGGAAGTAACGGTCATGCGTAACTAACAGTAAAGCGCCCTTATAATGCGCCAAATAGGTTTCTAACCAAATAATTGCATCCACATCCAAGTGGTTTGTTGGTTCGTCCAGAAGCAATAAATCCGGTGCTTGCATCAATACCTGAGCCAGCCCGACCCGTTTTATTTGACCGCCTGATAACGCACCAATCTTTTGTTCCAAATTATCGAGACCTAATTTATTCAAAATTGTTTTGTATTGCACTTCTGCTTGCCAAGCGTCGTTGGCATTCATTTCTTGCTCACAGCGCATATACGCCTCTTGATGCTTGACGTTCTCACTATCGTTCGCCAAGTTAGAAACAGCTTCTTCGTACCGACGCACCGTTTTAATTAACGGAGCATCCCCTGAGAAGACAGCTTCAAAAATAGTATGTGATTCATCAAAGGACGGTTCTTGCGGCAGATAATTAATCCGGTAATCATTTGATTTTTCAATCGTACCCGCATCGGGTGTATCAGCGCCAGCAATAATTCGTAAAAGTGAACTTTTCCCGCTCCCGTTTTGACCAATTAAGCCAACGTATTCCCCTTCGCGAATGGTAAATGAAATATCTGTAAATAGCTGCTTAATCCCATGAGACTTCGATAGCCCTACTGCTTTTATATCTTTCATATATGCGTCAACCCTCAATTTCTATCGATTACATTTGATTTATTCCATTATCCAGTATAGCCTATCCAGGCGTCTAGAACAATCCAACCACCGTACCGTCTTCCAACACATCCATATTTAGAGCAGCCGGTTGCTTCGGTAACCCAGGCATTGTCAAAATATCACCCGTTAAAGCAACGATAAAGCCAGCACCAATTTTAGGTACGAATTCACGAATCGTAATGGAAAAGCCTTCCGGACGGGCTAATTGTTTTGGATTATCGGATAAAGAATATTGTGTTTTGGCCATACAAACCGGCAGATGCTCCCAACCATGACGGCTAAACTGTTTCATTTGTTGGCGTGCTTTTGGTGTGAAGACAACCGTATCTCCTCCGTATATTTCGCGAACAACGGCCGTAATCTTTTCCTCAATCGTTGTCTTTTGGGGATCATAAAGAGGTTTGTAAGTCATTTCTTGTTCTGTTGCAGCGATAACTGCCTGCGCCAAATCAAGACCGCCTTCCGGTCCTTTACCCCATACATCCGCGATTTCACATATTACCCCGAGATTTTTGCAGCTCTCTTGTACTACTGCAATTTCTTCTTTCGTATCTTGCGTAAAAGCATTAACAGCAACTACTACGGGAACGCCATATCGTTGCATATTTTGGATATGTTTTTCAAGATTTGCAAAGCCTCTCGCAACTGCGCTTGGATCAACCGTGTCTTTTAAGTCAGCAACTTTAATACCACCGTGCATCTTTAGAGAACGAATCGTCGCTACTATAACAATCGCATCCGGTGCTTTACCGAGTTCTGGAACTTTGATATCCAAGAATTTTTCAGCCCCCAAATCAGCTCCAAAGCCCGCTTCTGTGACCACGTAATCAGCCAGTTTTAACGCTGTTTTCGTTGCAATAACACTGTTACAGCCATGAGCGATATTCGCAAACGGTCCACCGTGAACGAAAGCAGGTGTATGATACAGTGTTTGAACAAGGTTTGGTTCTAACGCATCTTTTAGTATTAACGTCAAAGCACCTTCCATTTTTAAGTCACGGACAGTTAACGGTTCTCTCTTACGATTATAACCAAACACAATATTTCCCAAACGTTTTTTCAAGTCTTCCATAGATGTCGCCAGACATAATATAGCCATAATCTCACTGGCAACCGTAATATCAAAGCCATCCTCACGCGGCACACCGTTAGTCGGTCCACCCATCCCCACGACAATATTTCTTAATGCACGATCATTAATGTCCATGACACGTTTCCAGGTGATTCTACGAGAATCAATATCTAATTCGTTTCCTTGTTGCAGATGATTATCAATGAAGGCAGATAAGGCATTGTTTGTCGCGGTTATGGCATGCATATCACCGGTAAAATGCAGGTTGATTTCATCCATTGGCTGTACTTGTGCATAGCCACCACCTGCTGCTCCACCTTTCATTCCCATCGTTGGGCCCATTGATGGCTCACGCAAGGCAATCATACTGTTCTTACCTGCCAAAGCTAAGGCGTCGCCAAGGCCAACTGTTACGGTAGATTTCCCTTCACCAGCAGGGGTCGGGTTAATAGCTGTAACTAAAATAAGTTTGCCATCATCTTTAGTATCCAATTGCGCAATCGCGTTTTGATCGATTTTTGCCTTGTATTTACCGTATAATTTCAAGTCATCCATTTCTAAGTTTAAGCGCTCTGCAATTTCCACGATGGGCAGCATCACATTTTCTTGTGCAATCTGTATATCACTCTTCATAGGTTTTAGCCTCCATAAGCCTGTTTTTATCTATTCTAACAAATAACCCCCAAACACTCTACATTGTTTGGGGGCGGATATACTTATTTGACAAATAACCCGGTAGGATTCCCGATTGGAAACACGAATAGGACACCGGTTCCCGGATTATCCAAGCGTAAATCTTCATTGATACTGTGACTGATTGCTTCAGCATCTTCTCTTTTGGCAATCAACATCACTAATTCTTTTTCCGGTTCTAGTGCGCTCAAGAAGAAACCATTCTCTACGACATGTGAACCACGTGCGTGGAAAATAGTTCCGCCAGTAGATCCTCCCTTTTCTGCCGATTCAATTACAGCGACATCCTTTCCGGAAGGAACAACCGCCCAAATCGCATCGTATTGGGGCCCTGTTTCTTCGCTCTTTACTTCAGTTCCATCTGAGGTATTCTTAGCCAATCCATAAAAGGCATTCACATCAAATGTAAAGAAAATCCCTGAATTTGCTTTCTTAAAATTATGGTTGTCCATTAATTTATTCCGTACAGATGCAACCTTTCCTGCCGGGACAAGCATTAAGACCGTCTCTTTTTCAGCCTGAACCGAGAGAGTAAAAATCTTATGCGAATGATCCGCAGAGCCGTGTGCAGGCATAATTGTTCCGCCAAAACAGGCATCTTCATTTGAAATAGCGATAATCTCTTCGCCCATTCCCTTATCAACCACCGTAAAGATGCCAACAATTCCTGATTTATTTTCTGCCGGCAGATCAGTATGCGGCGGTGCTTTATGCGTGATTCCCAAACAACTTGACAACGAAACAGAGAATATAATCCCTGTATTACGTTTTTCGAAAGAAAATTTGGTGTTGAACGCATCCAGCATTTCCTTTTCCTGTGCAGCCGACCGGAACAAAATAGGATAGAATAAGCGCTATTGCCATTCCTGGTAGCAAAATATGCCACAATTCTAGAGCCGGGATAACGATACGCAAGATAGATAATCCCACTGCCAATCCTACCCCTATCGCCAAACTGAACATGACTGTCCGTGCCTTAATCGCACCAGCTGTTTCATCTTCAATTTGATCCGTTAAAACGTGAACAGATGGCTCTGCTGGAATTGTTAATACACCGAAGATAACGCCTACTACGATTACCCAAATATTCCCTTTGGTTTCAGACAGTAAATAACCGACACTGCGACTCGCATCCATAAATCCGGCATTCACTCCCGTTAAGAAAGAGAATTAATCCAATAATGGTGTAAACCAAGCCGATATTAATCCGAATCAATTGACGTTTCGTCTTTTTAAGACTGATTGCATTCAAAATATAGAATAAGATTAAGACAGGAAAGAATCTTTCGCTGTAAGGGGTATTTGATCTAAAAATGTACCAATTACACCACTAGACTGAACAGTATCTACAGGAATGTTTCCTGCCAAATTACTGTTAGGACTAATCATCCCCATTATTAATACTCCCAGTATGGCTCCCGTTGAAGCAATCCCCAACAGCCCAAAACTGTCAGTATCTTCCTCCAGACCACTCCGCGTAATAGCAGATGCCCCACCAGCCAAGGCCAGCATAAACGATACTGTAATCGAGCCGGTTGTAGATCCTGATGCATCGAATGCTATCGCCAGGAAATCACCTGAATTAAATAATGCCAGAACGAAAATGAGTCCATATACAATGGTTATAAAACGATTGAGACGTATACTCTTCAAAATACGATACATCCCGAGTGCAATCATTAAACCTATTCCTAAGGACACCGTAATAACCAATGTCATTTGTGGAATTAAATTATTTGTAACAGCACTTACTTGTTGTGCCAATATATGTAAATCAGGCTCAGCTACCGAAATAATAAAGCCAAAGATAAAACTTCCGACCATGACAATCTTCATCTTATTTGTTTGGATGAGTGACTGACTCATATCCTCCCCAATTCTCTCGATACTGATGTCTACTCCCAATAAAAATAGGGGCATACCAATCATAATCAGAACTGAACCGATTAAAAAGCGATAAACGATTTCTGTTTCCATTTTTATATGTCACTTCTAAAGATAGGTCTTGTTATCAGCCTGATGTCTTTATGCACGCCTTTTTGCCGCGGATGTTAGCCCATCGCATGCAACAATGCTATTAGAAGCAGGCGCCAGCGTTAAAGAGGTACAGGTGCGGTTAGGACATTCGCGGTCTGCCATAACGCAAGATACCTACCTACACTTAACGGAAAAGAAAAAAAGAGACACGGCCGATTTATTCGACCGCATCTCTCAATAAATGGTATCTTGCCATCCACTTTTTAGGCCAAAGATGGCAAAAGGATGGCAAACACCATATTTATATAAATTGTAACTCTACAGAACGTTGCTATGACGGGCTAATCTTGCTCGTCAATCTTAAGAACAGCCATAAACGCTTCTTGTGGAACCTCTACGGATCCTACTTGTTTCATACGTTTTTTACCTTCTTTTTGTTTCTCTAATAACTTACGTTTACGAGAAACGTCACCCCCGTAACATTTTGCCAAAACGTTCTTACGAAGCGCCTTGATTGTTGTACGGGCTAGGATTTTATGTCCAATAGCAGCTTGAATCGGCACTTCGAATTGTTGGCGCGGGATAAGTTTTTGCAGTTTCTCTGTGATGGCTCTACCACGGTGGTAGGCTGAATCGCGGTGAATAATAGAACTGAAAGCATCCACTTGTTCGCCATTCAATAAGATATCCATTTTAACCAGATTACTTGATTTGTAACCTATCAATTCGTAATCAAGTGACGCATAGCCTTTGGTACTTGATTTCAATGTATCGAAGAAATCAAAGATAATTTCTGCTAATGGCATTTCATAAATGACATTTACACGATTGTC
Source organism: Jeotgalibaca porci (assembly GCF_011299095.1). Taxonomy (NCBI): domain Bacteria; kingdom Bacillati; phylum Bacillota; class Bacilli; order Lactobacillales; family Carnobacteriaceae; genus Jeotgalibaca; species Jeotgalibaca porci. The sequence goes on from NZ_CP049889.1 coordinate 203,307, forward strand.
GTCCAAGTAGTCCATTGTCATAAAGTTCCCACGTTTACGTTGTGCGATTTCCATAACAGCACCTACGTAATCATTGGGTACCATAATGCTTGCTTTTACATATGGTTCTTCAATTTTTTCAACTTCTGTTGCGTCCGGTAATTCAGACGGGTTGTCAATTGACAGTGTCGTTCCGTCTGTTTTCTCAATATTATAAATAACAGAAGGAGCAGTCGTAATAATATCCAGACCGAATTCACGTTCAATCCGTTCTTGAATAACGTCCATATGCAATAGTCCCAAGAATCCAGTACGGAAACCAAAACCTAAAGCTTGAGAAGATTCAGCTTCGAATTGTAAAGAAGCATCGTTTAACTGCAACTTCTCCAACGCTTCACGCAAATCATTGAAGTCTGATGACTCTACTGGATAAATACCACAGTAAACCATTGGATTTAGCTTACGGTACCCTTCTAACGGCTCTTGAGCAGGATTGTTAGCCAATGTAACAGTATCCCCTACACGAGCATCCTGGATGTTTTTAATGGTAGCAGTCACGTAGCCTACATCACCAACCATCAAGAAATCACGTTTAATGGCCTTCGGTGACAAAATACCAACTTCCGTTACGTCATACTCTTTCCCGCTAGCCATCATCCGAATTGTATCGCCCGGACGCAAAACACCATTTTCAACTCGAACGTTTAATACAACCCCACGATATGGATCGTAGGCAGAGTCAAAAATCAATGCTTGTAAAGGCTTTTCCAATTCCCCTGTTGGTGCCGGAATTTTCTCGACAATTTGCTCTAACAGTTCATCAATTCCGATTCCTGCTTTGGCACTTGCCAGGATCGCTTCACTTGCATCAATTCCTACAACGTCTTCTACTTCTTTTCTCACACGTTCAGGATCTGCAGCAGGTAAATCGATTTTATTAATAACCGGAATAATTTCCAGTTCGTTGTCAATTGCTAAATAAACGTTTGCTAGGGTTTGGGCTTCAACACCTTGTGCGGCATCCACGACAAGGATTGCACCCTCACAAGCAGCCAAACTACGCGAAACTTCATAAGTGAAATCGACATGACCAGGCGTATCGATTAGATGGAAAATATATTCTTCCCCATCGTTCGCTAGGTAGGTCACTTCGACAGCATTCAATTTAATGGTAATCCCACGTTCACGCTCTAAGTCCATGGAATCCAACAATTGGGCCTGCATTTCACGATCTGCCACCGTGTGTGTCTGTTGCAGAATCCGGTCTGCCAATGTCGACTTCCCATGGTCAATATGGGCGATAATGGAAAAGTTCCTTATCTTTTTCTGTCTTTCTTTCATCTGCTCTAAATTCATCTAATTGCTCACTTTCTGAAAACCTATTATTCTAAAATTATACCAAGTTTGTTGCAAAGTAACAAGCCGATAAAGCGACTGGTTCAACACCAGCCGCTTTATCTTCTCTGTTAAAAACTAGTTCGCAACAATATTAACAAGTTTACCTGGGACAGCAATCACTTTACGCACTTGCTTGCCTGCAATTGCCTCTTTAACTTTCTCATCAGCCATCGCAATCTCTGTCAACTCTTCTTTTGTTGCTGCTGCAGGAACACTGCTGCGGGATTTCACTTTACCGTTTACTTGGAAGACAACTTCAACTTCATCTTCGACAAGGAATTTTTCATCATATATCGGCCAAGCTGCCTTTGTCACACTTACGGTGTGACCCAGCTTCTTCCAAATCTCTTCGGTCATATGCGGCGCGATTGGCGCAAGCACTTGAACGAAACCTTCGATATAAGTAATTGGCAAAGCATCTACTTTGTTAGCTTCGTTAACGAAAATCATCATTTGAGAAATCGCCGTGTTGAAGTGCAATTGTTCATAATCTTCGGTTACTTTCTTAATTGTTTGGTGGTAAACTTTGTCCAATTCACCGCGGTTTACTTTTGTAACACGATCACGGACATTGCCTTCTTCGTCAATAACCAGACGCCAGACACGGTCCAAGAAACGACGGCTGGCTTCAATTCCTTTTTCGCTCCAAGCTGTACTTGCATCCAATGGACCCATAAACATTTCATAGAGACGCAATGTATCCGCACCAAATGCTTCAACGATATCATCCGGGTTCACAACGTTCCCTTTAGATTTAGACATTTTTTCGTTATTTTCACCAAGAATCATTCCTTGGTTAAATAGTTTTTGGAACGGTTCCTTTGTTTTAACAATGCCGATATCATAAAGGAATTTATGCCAGAAACGAGCGTATAACAAGTGAAGCACTGCGTGTTCTGCTCCCCCTATGTATAGGTCGACATTTCCCCAGTAATCAAGCGCTTCTTCCCCTACAAGTGCTTCTTCATTATGTGGATCCATAAAGCGCAAGAAGTACCATGAGCTACCTGCCCATTGTGGCATTGTGTTTGTATCACGACGTCCTTTTAGACCTGTTTCTGGATCTGTTACATTAACCCAGTCTTCAATATTTGCCAAAGGTGATTCGCCGGTACCGCTTGGTTTAATTTTGTCTGTCTTAGGCAGTAACAATGGCAATTCATTTTCAGGAACAGTCGTTGTCGTGCCATCTTCCCAGTGAATGACTGGAATTGGCTCTCCCCAGTAACGTTGACGGGCAAATAACCAGTCACGCAGACGGTATGAAACGACAGATTCGCCGACTCCATTTTCTACTAGCCATTCATTCATTGTTTTAATTGCTGTATCTTTATCCAAGCCATCCAAGAATTCAGAGTTTATATGCAGACCATCGCCTACAAATGCTTCTTCTGCTACATTTCCGCCTTCTAGAACCGGAACGATAGCCAAATCGAATCTCTTAGCGAATTCATAGTCACGTTGGTCGTGAGCAGGTACAGCCATGATTGCGCCTGTTCCATAAGTAGACAAAACGTAATCAGAAATCCAAATCGGCATTTCTTTACCATTCACAGGGTTAATTGCGTAAGCACCCGTAAAGACACCGGTTTTTTCTTTTGCTAAATCAGTACGATCTAAATCACTCTTAGTAGCAATTGAATCCACATATGCTTTTACTTCTGCCGCTTGTTCAGCACTCATAATTTCTTGTACTAATGGCAATTCTGGTGCCATAACTGCATACGTTGCCCCAAACAAAGTGTCCGGACGCGTTGTAAACACAGTAAAGTCCTTATCAGTTCCTTTAATTTTGAAAGTAACATTTGATCCTTCAGAGCGACCAATCCAGTTGCGTTGCATATCTTTAATGCTATCTGGCCAGTCAACTAATTCTAAGTCATCTAATAGACGCTCAGCATAAGCTGTAATTTTAAGCATCCATTGTCGCATTGGTTTACGGTAAACAGGATGACCTCCACGTTCACTCACACCATCTACAACTTCTTCGTTTGCCAAAACAGTCCCCAGTGCCGGACACCAGTTAACTGAAACTTCCGCTTCATAAGCTAAGCCTTTTTCATAGAGCTTCGTAAAAATCCATTGGGTCCATTTATAGTACTCTGGATCTGTAGTATTGATTTCGCGATCCCAGTCATAAGAGAATCCCAATGATTGAATTTGGCGTTTAAAAGTTTTAATGTTGTGAGCTGTAAATTCAGCTGGGTCATTACCTGTATCCAACGCATATTGTTCTGCTGGTAACCCAAATGCATCCCACCCCATCGGATGTAAAACGTTAAAACCTTGTGCACGTTTCGTACGGGCAAGAATATCTGTCGCTGTGTACCCTTCAGGATGCCCAACGTGCAAGCCTTGACCTGATGGATAAGGGAACATATCTAAAATGTAGTATTTTGGTTTATCCGATTTTTGTTCTGTCTTGAAGGTTGTGTTATCCTCCCAGTATTTTTGCCATTTCTTTTCAATCGTATTGTGATTATAAGACATTGCGATTCTCCTTTTTGAAAATTATTCTGAAAAATAAAAAAACCTATAGACTCCCCCCTGTGGGAAAGTCTATAGGACGAATGCTCGTGGTACCACCTATGTTGGTTCTCTTCATGCCAATAACGCGGCGAAACGGCAATGCCTACTATAACTTTCAGCACAGCAACTTACGGGCGAGTTCAAAAATATCATTCATGCATTTTCACCAACCATGCACTCTCTACAGAAATCGATTTCCTACTATTCCCATTCTTTGTTTTTCATTATTTATATCATTTTATCAAATAAAGCTTGATTTATCAAGTTGCTTATTTAACTCTCAACGTCTGACCCGGATAGATTGTATCACTTGTTGTATTGTTCCATTCCAGCAACTGTGTTACAGAAACACCATTTACACGCGCTATCGAATAAAGTGTGTCGCCCGACTTCACAGTATAGCCAGTAGTTACATTTTCTGGCTTAGATGTTTCTTTTGCTGTTTCTGACGCTTTTAAGTGAAGTGTTTGTCCTACGAAAATAATATCCGATGGCAGATTGTTCCAACTCTTAACCTGCGCTACGGTTACGCCGACAGTCGTTGCGATTTTATATAAGGTATCGCCCGCTTTTACTGTATAGTTCCCAGTTGTAGCAGGTGCTGTAACAACTGGTGTTGTAACGGGTGTTTGAACCACAGTAGCCGCTTTTTGGCCTGTCAAGATTTGGCCCGGGTAAATGATATCTGATTTTAGTTGATTCACTTCTTTCAGCTGCGCTAATGTTATGCCTAACTGAGACGCAATTTTGTACAACGTATCTCCGTTCTTAACCGTGTACGTATTCGCGTTTGTAGTCGGTGCAGATTGTACCGGACGTGAAACTATTTCTTGTGGTTTCGTAGCAGACACTTGAGTTGTCACTAATTTTTGGCCCGGATGAATCATATCGGATTTCAAATTATTTACTGCTTTCAAATTCGCTACACTCGTACCTAGACGTGATGCAATCGCAAATAAAGAATCGCCATTTTTTACGGTATACGTTTGTGTTGTAGTGGTTTCTTTTTCAACTTTTTCAGGTGTTTCAACCACCGTTGTCGTTTTATTCGTTAGTAATTTTTGTCCTGGATAAATCATATCTGTTCGCAAATTATTTAGCGTTTTTATAGAAGCTACGGAAACGCCTAGTTCGTTGGCAATCTTATACAAAGTATCACCATTTTTGACAGTGTAAGTACCTTGCGTTTGCGTCACCCCCGGAGTTGGTGTCGGACTCGGTTTTGGTTGAGTGCTAGTAGTTGCTACTTTCAATACTTGTCCCGGCGCAATGAAATCACTTTTCAGGTTATTCCATGCTTTGATTTGAGCAACTGTTACACCCTGTGTTTGGCTAATTCTCCACAAAGAGTCACCGGACTTCACTGTATAGACGCTATTTGCAGATGGAGCTGGTGTAGTCGGTGTTGGTTTTTCAACACTAACTGGCACGGTTGCATTCACTTTTAGAGTCGTGCCAACATAGATATTTGAACTATTTAATTGGTTCCATTCCATTAATTGTACAACCGAAATACCATGCATATTCGCAATTTTGTATAAGGTATCGCCAGCTTTGACACTATAAGAAGCGCCTGGGACAGTCGTTACGGGCTTGGTCCCAGTTTGGTTACTTGGTGAAGAAGGCGTATCGTAATTTGTTAAACCATGCGTCTGAATAATTGCGTTTAATTTAGTTGCGTATGCAGTGTCTGTTGCATAACGACCTGTTAAATGCTGTGTAGCATCTTGATACAATTGAGTATTACTTTTCCAAGCACCACTATAATAAGACGGATCCCAATTCGTGCCTCCACGTATAAGGGCTGCATAATCTTCTAATGATTCTGAGTAAGATGGGTATTTACGGAATTCCGCATTAATTTGGTAGTAATTTTGATTACCGCTGTCTTCTAAGGTATCCATCGCTACAGTTTCGCCTTCATAATCCCCTTTAATCCCAAAGAGATTATGGTTAGGTGATTTTGCAAGTGTACTTTGTCCCCAGCCGCTTTCCAAGATAGCCTGAGCCATCATGACAGAAGCATAAAGATCATTTTTTTCAGCGATTTTAGACGCAGCGGGAATGATCGAATTAAGAAACGGATTTTGATGCTGAGCGGTTTGTCCTTTTACGGATACTTCAGCCGCTTTTGTTTGTATAGTAGGTGCTACTAGTGAAGGAATAAGGGCAGAAGCACCGATAAGTGCGAAACTTTTCCGCATTCTAAGGGACGTATGTTTAAGTTTATCGTTTAATAGAGTTAGTTTTCTTTTTTTGATTACTTGTTTTCTTGAACTGCTCAAATTTATCCACTCCGTTCTTACCATTTCTAATCGTCAATTACCAACATTATAAAGCGTTTGATTTATGATGTGTTGCTTTTTGTACAAATGTTAGAATTGTAATCTATTTGTAACATAGTTCATACTATAATAAGTGGGAAGGAGCTGAAAATATGTTAGAGAGAGCCATTACTTATAGTCATACGCTCTTGCGTCAAACAGTAAAAACGGGAGACATAGTCATAGATGCTACCGTTGGAAAAGGAAACGATACCCTCTTCTTGGCGTCGCTAGTCGGACAGACCGGACACATTCATGGATTTGACGTTCAAGAGGAAGCAATCGCCATTACTAAAGAAAAATGTTTACAAGCCGGTGTCTTAGAACAGGTCTCGTTACATCATATCGGGCACGAACAGGCACATACGTTTCTAGAACCAGATTGTGAGTTAGGGGCGGTTATTTATAATTTGGGTTATTTGCCCGGCAGCGACAAGCGTATTACAACCATGCGAGAATCAACGTTGACCAGTATTGATACGCTGTTACCGCGCTTACGTGTTGGTGGATTAATGCTCTTAGTTGTCTATAGTGGACACATGCAAGGAAAAGACGAAAAAGAAGGAGTCTTAGATTATGTGATGACTCTGGATCAAAATGCGTATTCTGTTCTCCAATATGGCTTTATTAATCAAAAGAATAATCCGCCTTTCCTATTGGCTATAGAAAAAAGAAAACACGTACAAACATCCTAATTGGTGTTTGTACGTGTTTTGATTATGCCAAAGCTTCTTTTAATGCTTCGATTTTGTCAGTTTTTTCCCATGTGAAATCACTGTCTGAACGACCGAAGTGACCATATGCAGCTGTCTTTTTATAGATTGGACGACGAAGATCCAACATATTAATAATTCCCGCTGGTGTTAATTGGAAAATTTGACGAATCGCAGCAATCAAGCGCTCTTCTGATACATCACTAGTGTTAAAAGTGTCTACGGAAATAGATACAGGTTCTGCGACCCCAATTGCGTAAGCTAATTGAATCTCGCATTTTGTAGCAATACCTGCAGCAACAATATTCTTAGCAATATAACGTGCTGCGTAACTTGCTGAACGGTCAACCTTTGTTGCATCTTTCCCAGAAAACGCACCTCCACCATGACGTGCATACCCACCGTAAGTATCAACGATAATTTTACGACCAGTTAAACCAGAGTCACCCTTTGGTCCTCCTGTGACGAAGCGTCCCGTTGGGTTGATATAGAATTTCGTTTCACTATCAAGCAACTCTGTTGGAATAACTGCTTTAATTACTTTTTCCATAACGTCATCTTTTAAGATATCGTATGTAACCAACTCATCATGTTGTGTACTTAAAACAACAGTATCAACACGCAGTGGTTTGTCTTCTTCATCATACTCAACAGTTACTTGCGCTTTTCCGTCTGGACGCAAGTATTCCATCGTACCATCTTTTCTAACCTCTGCAAGTTTCTCAGTTAACTTGTGACTTAAACTGATTGGTAATGGCATTAGCTCTTCTGTTTCGTTAATCGCAAATCCAAACATTAGACCTTGATCGCCTGCACCAATGAGCTTGTTGTCTTCTTCAGATACAACTGCTTCTTCTCTGATTTCCAACGCTTTATCTACACCAAGTGCAATATCATCAGATTGTTCATCTAACGCTACCATAACGGCTAGATTGTCCGCATCGAAACCGAACTTTCCACGTGTATACCCTATTTCAGTAACTGTTTCTCTTACTACTTCCTGGATATTCACATAAGCAGAAGTCGTAACTTCTCCAAACACGAAGACAAGTCCAGTTGTAACAGCTGTCTCACAAGCAACACGCGCTTGCGGATCCAAAGATAATAGTTTATCTAAAATTGCATCACTGATTTGATCAGCTATTTTATCCGGATGTCCTTCTGTTACAGATTCTGATGTAAATAATTTTTTCTCTACCATATGTAATTCCCCCATTTTTTTGGTTACAAGGCTTCTCCTTTTGCAGGATCCTATCGGGATATTGCTCTCTGCCTCTAAAACAGCAACGGTTCTAATATACACGTTTTACAACGAAAAAGCAACCTAATTCTTCGCATACTATTGACATCATGTCGTATATTTGATTAGATGAAGATTAGGAAATTATCATATTTAGGATGTGAATCATGAACCAGCTACTAACTCTTATTATAAGGTGTCTTAACCATCCACTTTTTGCTTGGGGAACCCTTCCTTTTTCTTTGATACTATTCGGAACGGTTTTAGGTTCAAGACAAACAGGGCTTCAATTATTCCCTACCATATTACTCTACACGTTTCTTTTACTTACTAGTTTATTGGAAAGAATCTTAATCAAAAAAGTAAAAAAAACGTTGGCGTACCCTTCTATTCTAAATCCAATCTACTGGGCTGCAATGCTGATAGTCCTTCTTCTTATCTGGACCACGGTAAATTGGTTGAGTGTGGGCTTATTACTACTCTACCTGCTCTTTATCTTCATTGCTTATAATCCGGCACTTAGAATGGAACAATCTGTCTTCTATGTGGTATTACAGCTCTTTTTCAAGGTGATTATTCTCGGTTACCTTTCTTATTATATCCAGACGCGATTCCTGGAATGGGATTTTATAGGCTATGTTATACCTAATATCTTTATCCTTCTATCACTGGTTATTTATCGCCAAAGAGGAATGTTTATGGAAGAAGATAGTCGTTATCAATATTTCATAGAACTCTACTACTTGCCGTTAATCAGCATTAGTTACGCGGTCGGTACAATCTCGATTATTATTTTACTATTGGTGCAAAGCGTGACGTTCACCACCGTTTTCCTTTATGCGTTACCACTGTTAGGTTTGTTCGTCCTTCTAGTAATTAAAAAGTTTCGTATATCCATGCGTATGGATAATTATCTAAATTTAATCATCTTAATAACAATTGTTTTATATGCCATATTGGTACAGTACCCTGCATAAAGCCAGATTATACATAGAAAAAAGGGCTCTATAGTAAATAGTGTTGGTGAATCGAAATGATTCACCGGCACTTTTTCTGTTTTTAAAGACAAAAAAGGTCCGTGAACCCCTATAATTAAGTTACCACACAAAACAACAGGAGGATTCACATGACCCAAACTTATTGTATTAAAAAAATGCTCGGAATAGAAGACCCAAATATTCAATTGGAAGAAATTCCATTGGAATTTAAGAAAAGCAAAGAAGTTAATCATATGATCTTGCAAGGAAAACTGACATACACGCCACATTATTGTGAAAAATGTGGTGTCGTCAATCATTCTCATCAAGACATTATTAAGAATGGAACAAAAATATCCACTATCAAGCTGACACACATCAATTTTCAACCGCTTCTTCTGCGTCTAAAGAAACAACGTTTCTTGTGCAAGCATTGTGACCAAACGTTTATCGCTGAAACAAAACTGGTTGAACGGCATTGTTTTATTTCTAATATTATCAAGCGGACAATTGCGATGGAATTACGTGAAATACAGTCCATGAAATTGGTGGCACAGCATCTTTCTGTTTCCAATAGCACTGTTATACGTGTACTTGAAAAGGTCGGGGAACCATTAGCTTCCAAGTATCTTTATTTACCGCAGCACCTCTCTATCGATGAATTTAAGTCTGTTAAAAATGTCTCGGGGTCTATGAGTTTTCTGTTTCTTGATGCCCAAAACCATCGGTTAATCGATGTCGTCGAAGACAGGAGAAAGGTTCACTTGATTGATTACTTTATGCGGTATCCTAAAGATTCCCGTTACAGCGTCAAGACCGTTACCATGGATATGTACTCACCGTATTTGGAGGTGGTAAAGAACTGTTTCCCAAAAGCTGAGGTTATCATCGATCGTTTTCATATTGTGCAGCATCTGAATCGCGCTCTGAATACGTTCCGAATACGTGTGATGAATGAAATACGCAATAAAAGTGCGACAGATTACCGTAAGTTAAAGAAACAATGGAAGTTACTTTTGAAGAACGAATGGGAATTAAATTTTACCGATTACAAGACAGATCGCCTTTATGACGGACTTATGACTGAAAAGATGATGATTGATTATTTATTGTCTCTCAACCCGCGGTTGCGTCACGTCTACAAGTTGGTAAATGACCTCCGTTTCGCGCTCCATAACCATGATTTTGAACAGTTTAACACTACCTTAGAAGAGTCCAAAAAATATGCGTTACCAAGGAAAGTCCGTACAACCGTCCAGACTTTATTTAAGCATCAAAAAGGCATTCGCAACGCCTGTTTATATACCCTTTCTAACGGGGCAATTGAAGGCGTCAATAATAAAATCAAGAACATCAAACGTTCTGGGTTTGGTTACCGAAATTATAGTCACCTGCGTGCACGGATTCTCATCAGTTATCGTCTGACAGCAAGTCGTTTTGAGCCGAAGGCATTGCACTATCAGGATGAACTAGCTCACCAAGGTGAATAAAAAAAGTCAAAGCGAAAAATTAATTCTCGCTTTGACTTTCATAGGGTCCACCAACACTATTTGACATAGAACCGAAAAAAGCCCTCAACTATATTAGTAATAGTTGAGGGCTTTACTGTACTCAATTAAGCGGGTGAGGAGAATCGAACTCCCGACAACAGCTTGGAAGGCTGTGGTTTTACCACTAAACTACACCCGCGTGGCGGTCCCGACGGGATTTGAACCCGCGATCTCCTGCGTGACAGGCAGGCATGTTGACCCCTACACCACGGAACCGAAAAAAATAACACTGTGAGTTTGCACTCAAGTGTATCATGCTTGAAAGTTGCTAAAGCAAAACAATCATGAAATTGCGGGGACAGGACTCGAACCTGTGACCTCCGGATTATGAGCCCGACGAGCTGCCAACTGCTCTACCCCGCGATAATAAAATATTAATATATTTTGGATATCTATAAAAAGATATCAAAGGAGGATAAGAGATTCGAACTCTTGCACGCTTTTACACGCCTGACGGTTTTCAAGACCGTTCCCTTCAGCCGGACTTGGGTAATCCTCCGAAATAAGCTGATATTAAAATATGTCATAAACAATGACAATGACCCGTACGGGACTCGAACCCGTGTTACCGCCGTGAAAGGGCGGTGTCTTAACCGCTTGACCAACGGGCCATGAAATAAAATTGTAATACGGAGAAGGAGGGATTTGAACCCTCGCGCCGGTATGATCCGACCTACACCCTTAGCAGGGGCGCCTCTTCAGCCTCTTGAGTACTTCCCCAAAAAACGTTTAAATGGGCCTAAATGGACTCGAACCATCGACCTCACGCTTATCAGGCGTGCGCTCTAACCAGCTGAGCTATAGGCCCTCAGAAGCGGGTGAGGAGAATCGAACTCCCGACAACAGCTTGGAAGGCTGTGGTTTTACCACTAAACTACACCCGCTAAAATGGCTTGGGACGGAATCGAACCGCCGACACCTTGAGCTTCAATCAAGTGCTCTACCAACTGAGCTACCAAGCCTATTTCTGAGTCACTTCTGTTTTATTTCACACAGTCATGAAATTGCGGGGACAGGACTCGAACCTGTGACCTCCGGATTATGAGCCCGACGAGCTGCCAACTGCTCTACCCCGCGATAATATTAATTGTCTTTAATTCCATTTATTTCGCTGCATAAGTAGCAAGATATCTGGTATAGCGGCGGAGGGAATCGAACCCACGACCTCCCGGGTATGAACCGGACGCTCTAGCCAGCTGAGCTACACCGCTAAGTATATGGAATGGAGACTAGCGGGATCGAACCGCTGACCTCCTGCGTGCAAGGCAGGCGCTCTCCCAGCTGAGCTAAGCCCCCATAATACTATTACTATATCGGGAAGACAGGATTCGAACCTGCGACCCCTTGGTCCCAAACCAAGTGCTCTACCAAGCTGAGCTACTTCCCGATGTTAAAAATGCAACCAGTAGGAGTCGAACCTACAACCGCCTGATTCGTAGTCAGGTACTCTATCCAGTTGAGCTATGGCTGCAATATGCAAAAGCGGAAGACGGGGTTCGAACCCGCGACCCCCACCTTGGCAAGGTGGTGCTCTACCACTGAGCTACTTCCGCAAAAAAATGCCGGCTAAAGGACTTGAACCCTCGACCCTCTGATTACAAATCAGATGCTCTACCAACTGAGCTAAGCCGGCTAATATGCGGGTGAAGGGACTTGAACCCCCACGCCTTGCGGCGCTAGATCCTAAATCTAGTGCGTCTGCCAATTCCGCCACACCCGCGTTTTCTATTATTAATAATAGAATGAGGCATGCAGGGTTCGAACCTGCGACCCTCTGATTAAAAGTCAGATGCTCTACCAACTGAGCTAATGCCTCAAATAAATTAAATCTCTTTATCTGACCCGTTTGAAAGTCAGATAATGGAGGTTGACGGGATCGAACCGCCGACCCTCTGCTTGTAAGGCAGATGCTCTCCCAGCTGAGCTAAACCTCCATAAATAAAATAGACAAAAAAACAAGTGCGCGGCAACGTCCTACTCTCACAAAGGGAAACCCTTCACTACAATCGGCGCTAAGAAGCTTAACTTCTGTGTTCGGGATGGGAACAGGTGTGACCTTCTCGCCATCGTCACCGCACAATTATTTAATTAAAGGAACAACGTTCCCTCAAAACTGAATCCATAACACGACTGAACAGCTGACCAAAGCTCATTCATCGCTTGCTTTTTTTATTCTAAATCTTGGTTAAGTCCTCGACCGATTAGTACTAGTCCGCTCCATACATCGCTGCACTTCCACTCCTAGCCTATCTACCTGATCGTCTCTCAGGGGTCTTACTCATTCTAGATGATGGGAAATCTCATCTCGAGGGGGCTTCACGCTTAGATGCTTTCAGCGTTTATCCCTTCCACACATAGCTACCCAGCAATGCCCTTGGCAGAACAACTGGTACACCAGCGGTGTGTCCATCCCGGTCCTCTCGTACTAAGGACAGCTCCTCTCAAATTTCCAACGCCCGCGACGGATAGGGACCGAACTGTCTCACGACGTTCTGAACCCAGCTCGCGTGCCGCTTTAATGGGCGAACAGCCCAACCCTTGGGACCGACTACAGCCCCAGGATGCGACGAGCCGACATCGAGGTGCCAAACCTCCCCGTCGATGTGAACTCTTGGGGAGATAAGCCTGTTATCCCCAGGGTAGCTTTTATCCGTTGAGCGATGGCCCTTCCATGCGGTACCACCGGATCACTAAGCCCGACTTTCGTCCCTGCTCGACTTGTCTGTCTCGCAGTCAAGCTCCCTTCTGCCTTTGCACTCTACGAATGATTTCCAACCATTCTGAGGGAACCTTTGGGCGCCTCCGTTACTTTTTAGGAGGCGACCGCCCCAGTCAAACTGCCCGACTGACACTGTCTCCCCGCCCGATAAGGGCGGCGGGTTAGACTGGTCCTGCTACAAGGGTAGTATCCCAATGATGCCTCCATCGAAACTGGCGTCCCGACTTCTATGGCTCCTACCTATCCTGTACATGTAGCAGAAACAATCAATATCAACCTGCAGTAAAGCTCCATGGGGTCTTTCCGTCCTGTCGCGGGTAACCAGCATCTTCACTGGTACTATAATTTCACCGAGTCTCTCGTTGAGACAGTGCCCAAATCGTTACGCCTTTCGTGCGGGTCGGAACTTACCCGACAAGGAATTTCGCTACCTTAGGACCGTTATAGTTACGGCCGCCGTTTACTGGGGCTTCAATTCAAAGCTTCGCCGAAGCTAACCTCTCCTCTTAACCTTCCAGCACCGGGCAGGCGTCAGCCCCTATACGTCATCTTTCGATTTTGCAGAGACCTGTGTTTTTGATAAACAGTCGCTTGGGCCTATTCACTGCGGCTGACCTTGCGGTCAGCACCCCTTCTCCCGAAGTTACGGGGTCATTTTGCCGAGTTCCTTAACGAGAGTTCGCTCGCTCACCTTAGGATTCTCTCCTCGACTACCTGTGTCGGTTTGCGGTACGGGCAGTTGTTTTCTAACTAGAAGCTTTTCTT
>NZ_CP049889.1:522500-632500 GCF_011299095.1 Jeotgalibaca porci
TATCCCATTCTTCATTATTGATTAAATTCATTTGCGTTTCAACCATCAATTGTAGTTTTTGTCTGAAGTTACGACTTTCACGACGAACATTTGCTGTTTCGCGATTAATGTCATCTGCTTTTTCAGCGGCTTCTTTCAATAATTTATCTGCACTTTTTTCAGCTTCAAATAAAATTATTTCAGCTTCTTTACGTGCATTTTCTTTCAAACGATCGGCTGCATCCTGTGCAACGACAATAGATTTATTAAGAGCATCTTGAAGTGTCTCAAAATGTTGTAATTTCTCTTCGGCGAACTTAAGATTTTTTTCTGCATCTTTTTGATCTTTCAGTAACAACTCAAATTCATGTTTTACCTGATCCAGAAAGTCATCGACTTGTTCTTTGTCATAGCCTCTCATTTTTGCATCAAATTCTTTGTGTTGGATATCTAACGGTGTTATTGCCATGTCTCTACCATTCCTCTCAACTTTGTTCATTTACGAAGGACGCCTATTTCAATGCGCCATTTATCTTTTTTTGATTTTCCTTCAATTTCTCTAAGTTGGATACGTCCATACCCTCTTATTGAGAGAATGTCCCGCAGACCCAATTCAAAGTCGGGACGGTCATAGGTTGCCCAGTTCAGTTTGACCTTTCCTCCTGAAACAAGTTCTTTTGCGCGTTGACGCGAAATATTGTAGACAGAAGAAATTAAGGTATCTATGCGAAGCGAGCTGACTGTATCATGTTCAACGGCCCAATCATCAGTTGGAACCAGTAAATCTGTATATTCTTTTTGTTCTAAGCGAACGGTTGTCTTACCTACCTTTGTCACTTGAGACAATACATAGTCCCGCACTGACTCAGATACATAAAACTGCCAACGCACTCCATCCGACATAATATCACCAAACATCTCACGGCGCAGACCAGATCCCACTAAGGTACCTAGTATTTGTCCATGAGACAAGGTTGTAAACTTTTCGGGATAATTCACTTCGATCAAAAGCAGTTCGAAGTCTTCCAACTTGGGTTGGAAATAATCCGGATAAATCAAGGCACGCTTTCTCTCGGCAGCTTCATAACCACCATAAAACTGTGTGCGAACTTCGCCTCTTTTACCGATTACCATCTCAATGATGTATTGTTGCCGCGGATCAAGAAAGTCGGTGAGGTACGGTGCATATTGTTGCTGCACCTGTACGACCCAAGATTCGACCATATCAATAAACGGTTGTTCTTCTTTACGAAAATGTTGGTACACTTGCTCCATCGTGCTCCCCTCCATTCCTGACTATAGGACTAAGCGAAGAAGAAATATAAGAATTGCCTGTGCGCCGTACTCCACTAAACGTAGAAATAATATTGCAAATAAAACACTAAAACTAACCATTCCTACTGAAGGGATAATACGACGAAAAACGTTTAAATAAGGTTCGACCAGTCGCGCAACGAATTGCCCGAATCTGGAGGTTTGTGCATTTGGCAACCATGTTAGCAACGCATAGATAACGAGTAAAGTCGAATAAGCGTTAATAACAGTTGGAACCACATCCAACAACCATATTAATATTCGTGCCATTCGTGACTCCTTTCTTACCATGTTTTTTGCATGGTGTCAGATTAGTAGTAATAATTATCGCGTGGTTCTTCTGTTTCCATTTTAGCGATTTCGACATCGTGTGGCGTACAAAGGAAAATACCTTCGCCTACTTGCTTAATGTCACCACTGATGGCATAGACTGAGCCTGCGACAAAGTCAATGACTTTGACCGCTTGATCATGTTCCATTCGCTGGAAATTCAGAAGAACAGACTCATTATTAAGTAAATAATCCACTATCCGCTCAGATTCTGAGTAAACACGCGGTTCTATAATGTGAATACTTGATTTCTGATTGGCTTGGCGTTTCCCCATTGGGATAACTTTACCTCTCGGTTGGATCATTGGTCTGTGAGTGGCTTCGGATTCATATTCATTAGAAGGAGAATAGTCGTCAACCGGCTCTATTTCGTCATCTAATCCAAAAAAGTTTCGAAAACTATCTTTGATACTCATCGTACTTCCTCACTTTATCGTTATTCAGTCTCTTCAAAAAAAGATGAGCCAATACGGACAAACGTTGCCCCTTCTTGGATAGCAATCGGATAGTCACGGCTCATACCCATGCTCGTTTCAGTACACGGAGCATAGGGTAGATTTCTCTCCGCTACTGCTTCTTGTAATTTTTTCAATTGATAAAAAATGCGATGCAACGTTTCGTCGTCTGCATCAATGGGTGCCATTGTCATTAAACCAACCACTTGAATCTGTGGATAAGCTTCTAACAGCGTAATAAAATCTTGCAGTTCTTCAGGTGACAGACCATGTTTCGATGCTTCGCCTGCGACATTTACCTGTACGAAACAGGCCATTTGTTTTTCGGCGCGTTTGTTTATTTCTTTTGCTAAGGATTCACGATCCAACGCGTGGAAATAATCAATTCGGTTAATCACATCTTTCACTTTTCGGGTCTGTAAGGAACCGATAAAGTGCCATTTAATGTCTGTTTGCTTGAAATGCGCTTGCTTTTCAATTAAGCCTTCAACTCGGTTCTCGCCAAAATGATTCAAACCTTGTTCGTAAAGAACTTCTGTTTCTTCCAGCGACCGTAATTTTGTAACCGCAACGCAAGTTACTGCGTCACGGTTACGGTTTACGGCGTTCAGTTCCATTTCAATAGTCGCAGCTATCTCACGACAATTTGAAAGAATAGTCATGATTATCTACGTCTTTTACGGAAGAATGGTGGCGTTTCTAATTCATCATCACCGGACTCTTCTTCAGTCGTTTGTTGGTAACGTGGATAGTTCTCATTTGTTGGTTGTACATTCGTGTCACGAACGCTGGATTCACGACGAATGTCCCAATCACCAAACAAATCTTTCTCTGGTTCTACTTCTTTTTCAGGTGCTGCTTGGCGCTCTTCTCTTTCGATTTGAGGCGCTTGTTGTGGCGCTACTTCTTTGCGTCCACGAAAGGGGCTTCCGCCACGGTTAGCAGCTTTTTTTTCTTCTTTTTTACGGTCGTTATCGATACCTGTTGCAATAACAGTAACGATTACTTCGTCGCCTAAATCTTCGTTAATAGATGTACCGAAGATAATGTTCACTTCACTTGTAGAAGCTTGTGCAACAATATCAGATGCATCTTGTGCTTCGAACAATGTTAAGTCTGAACCACCTGTGATGTTCAATAGGATTTGTTCTGCGCCATCGATAGAAACTTCCAACAATGGAGAAGAAATAGCTTTCTTAGTCGCTTCAGCTGTACGGTTCTCACCAGAAGCAACCCCGATACCCATCAATGCTGAACCTTGGTCCTTCATAACAGTATTTACGTCTGCGAAGTCTAAGTTTACATATCCTGGAGCTGTAATGAGATCAGAAATACCTTGTACACCTTGACGCAATACGTTGTCAGCTTCACGGAACGCTTCCAACATCGGTGTTTTCTTGTCAACAATTTCAAGTAGACGGTTGTTAGAAATAATAACCAATGTGTCTACATTTTGTTTCATTTCTGCAATACCTTCTGCAGCGTGACGACCTCTCTTAGGTCCTTCAAAGCTAAATGGACGTGTTACAACGCCGACTGTTAACGCACCTTGTTCTTTAGCAATTTTTGCAACGATTGGTGCTGCACCAGTACCAGTACCGCCACCCATTCCGCATGTAACGAAAATCATGTCTGCTCCGGATAATGCTTCAGCTAATTGTGCTTCACTTTCTTCTGCAGCTTTGCGTCCCATATCAGGAATTGAACCAGCACCTAGTCCTTTTGTTAGCTTAGGTCCTAATTGAATTTTTACTTCTGCTCTTGAAGCGTTTAATGCTTGTGTATCTGTATTTGCTACGATAAATTCTACGCCTTTAACGTCTTCTTCGATCATACGGTTAACGGCGTTCCCACCGGCACCACCGACACCAATTACTTTAACTTTTGCTCCACTACTCATGATTGAGTCGAATTCCAATTCCATTACTTTTCCTCCTACTTGTCTCTATTATTCAAAGATAGATTGTATGAATTGTTTAGCTTGTTCGATAAATGATGGCTTTTGATTCTCAGCCATTTCTTCTGGTTGTTGCATGTGTGTCTGCTCTTGTTGCATTTGAACAGGCTTTTGTTGTTTATGTTGCATTGGGACAACTTTCGCTGCTTCGTGAACAGGTTTCCCTGCTTTCTTTTTCGCAACCAGATTAATTTCATCTTGCTCGCCCATATATTTGATTAGTCCCAAGCTTGTTGCAAAAATCGGATTACGCATCCCCATCTCTTCAGGAACATAATGCTTCACGTTCACTTCGAAGATTTCTTCTGCGAGTTCCAAAACGCCAGGTATTGCGGATCCACCACCCGTTAGGACAATGCCGCCTGGTAGTTCACGCGCTTCAACTTGATCTAATGCTTTTTTGATTGTGTTAAAGATTTGTACAACACGTGCTTCAATTATCTCAGATAAATATTTTTCATCAACCTTAACCGGCTCTTCTTTGCCAATAACAGGTACTGGGAAAAATTCATCATCGGAAGCATCTTCAGGAATTGCATAGCCGTATTCACGTTTAATGTACTCAGCATTTTCCATCGTTGTATTTAAGATAATGGAGATATCTTTTGTGACCAGGCTGCCGCCTTCTGGATCGACATACACGAATTTCAATTGGTTATCATGCATCACAGATGCCGTCGTTTGACCGCCACCCATGTCAATTAAAATCGTTCCAAAATCACGCTCACCACGGTTCATCGCAATGCTTGAAACAGCTAAGGGTTGGACAACCATGTCTTGGATAACCAAGCCCGCACGTTCCACACAACGCTTGATGTTGTGGATAATTGTTTTTGGTCCCGTAATCATACTTGCGTATAATTCTAAACGGACACCAATCATACCACGTGGATCACGGATACCGTCAAAGCCATCGACGATGAATTCTTCTGGAATAACAGAAATAATTTCACGTTCAGGCGGTAAAGACCGAACACGTGCTGCTTCAAAAACATTTTGAACATCACGGTCTGTAATTTCCTTGTTTTCACTCGCTACGGCATACATGCCATGGCACGGCTCGATGCTGATTTGATTTCCAGGAATTCCTACTACTACTTGTTGAATTTTAGTTCCAGATTTTTTTTCTGCTTGTTCAACTGCTTTTTTGATAGATGCGACTGTTTCGTCAATATCGACAATCACACCACGATTGAGCCCTTTTGATACTTCATTCCCTACTCCAATAACGTTCAATTGATTGTTATAATATTCCGCTACAACGACTTTTATTGAAGTGGTTCCAATATCTAGGCTGACAAATGAACCTTGTTTCTTCATTTTATTGAAACCTCCATTTTACTGATGCATGCATAAAACAAAAATAACCTTTGTGATATTGATGGTTCAATGTTGCTTCGTTTTTATTTTGCTAATTACTAAAAATGTTTATACCTTATCTATTTTAGCATAACCACGCACTGTTTTTAAGTTTTTTAACAATTAATCAAAGGATTTTTTTGTTTATTCTTCCGTTTGTGTTTCTATATCAATTTCTTTCTCAGTCACACTGTTAAACGGAGTGAAAAACACGCCGACCTCCATGTCGATTATCCCTTTTTTTCCCTTCAACTTTTGTATGATATCAGGGTAATAAGCTAACTTGTTAGAAAAGTCAGTGATATTGGCAATCACTTGATTCCCATCATTCATATAAATCGAGATTTTATAAGGGTTTGTTTTTGTACCCATATACTGAATCTCTGAAATCGTATCATGAATATCTTTACTCATATCTTTGAAACCGCTGATAAACTCATTCAAAAGCGGACCTTGTTCAAACTTAGTCAGCAATGGTTTATTCCCCATTGGAAATTTTAATGATTCATTCAGAATCATTCCGTTCTCCAGAATACTCTGATAACGGTTGTTTTCACTCAAATAAGCGAGTGTTTGGTAGTCTGCTACCTTAATAATGATATCATTTAAACCGGTACGCTTGACAGTAACAGCCTTAACTTGTGGCAAAGAGGCCATTATTTGTGCTTCAATTGCTTTTTCACTCGCTAACGTACCAATAACGGTCTGTTTTGATGTAATCTTCGAAGCATCTAAAACGAGTTGATCCGGAATGGTTGAATCTCCTTCTACAAATAGTTCTCCAACTTTGCCATATGGCGAAATGAGAAATCCCGTTATCATCAAACCGACTGTGAATACCAAGTACAAAACAGAATAATTCTTTTTACTTGGCTGTGCTTGCTTATTCATTTTTTCTTTCCAGGAGCCAAACCATCTCATTGTGCGCTCACCTCCGACTGAGATTACATGATTTCTTGCATGACTGCAAAGAGGCGGTCACTCGCGTCCGGAACGCCCAATTCAATCGCACGTACAGACATCTTTTCGCGTTTTTCTTTATTCGTCAGCAATAGTTCAATGGTGTCATATAAACGTGTGCCATTCAAATCCGCTTCTTCAATAATCATAGCTGCACCATTATTAGCCAAACTTTCTGCGTTTCGCAGTTGATGATTCGCTGTCACATAGGGACTTGGAATTAAAACACTTGGAATCCCCAGCGCTGTTAATTCTGTCAATGTTGTCGCACCACTGCGACAGACAACAAGTTCAACTTTACGGAAAAGTGCCGGCATGTTATCGGTATAAGGCAGAACCTTTACATTTGAAATACCGGGTAGCAAACTCGAAATTTGTTTTTCAACTTTTTCGAAATGTCTCTCACCAGTAATCAAAATAGCCTGCATATTTTCACCAGCAAAACGAGCGGCTGCTTCTACCAGCGATTGATTAATTTTCTCAGCACCACGACTACCACCAAAAACAAGGGCAGTCGGTAAATCATTTGATAGACCATAATCGGTCAAGTTCGCTGTCTCCGTAATATCGACTACTTCCTGTGCACGCGGGTTACCCGTGTAGACCACTTTATTTCCATATTTTCCGAAGTCTTGACGTACATCTTCGAAACAAATTGCAATACGGTCTACAAAGCGAGCCAGAAATTTATTGGTTACGCCTGCGACAGAATTTTGCTCATGAATAACGGTAGGAATATTTAAGCGTGAAGCTGCATATAAAACCGGTGCACAGACATAGCCACCTGTCCCGATGACAACATCAGGATTAAATTCTTTTACAATTTTTTTTGATTTTTGGACGCTCGTTAACATCAAGTAGACTGTTTTTAAATTATCAAGCGATAATGAACGTTTCAGTCCTTGAATATCGACTGAACGAAAAGGAACCCCTGCTTTGGGAACAATCGTGCTTTCCAACCCACGTTCCGTTCCTACGTACAGAAATTCCGCATCCGGATGAACGGTTTTAATACGGCGCATTAATGCCAGGGCCGGATAAATATGGCCACCGGTACCGCCGCCAGATAGTAATATTTTCACGTCATCCCTCCTCTTGTTCATGTTTCAATGCATGGACGGCATCAATAAATGCGTCCCCGCGAATTTCAAAGTTTTTGTATTGATCCCAGCTTGCACACGCTGGTGACAACAGAATAACGTCGCCCTCTTGGCTGTTATCCAGTGCCAACGGAACTGCTGTAGTGATTGTTTCTGTTTCGATTATTGTAGGAATGCCAGCTTTCTCGGCAGCATCGCTCAAGCGCTCTTTCGTTTCACCAAAAACGATAATAGTGTGAACGTTTTTCATCGCAGGGATTAATTCATCAAATGAATTCCCACGATCCAATCCACCTGCCAAATAAACAATAGATTTATCCGGGAAACTATTAAGGGCTGTTTGAGCAGCTGTAATATTGGTTGATTTTGAATCGTTATAGAAGACACGACCCGCAACTTCTGTTACATACTGAATCCGATGTTTGACGCCGCCAAATGCACGCAATGCTTCGGTAATTGATTCGTTGTCTGCCCCTTTTAACTTTGCCACTGCAATAGCTGCCAGAGCATTTTCAACGTTGTGACTGCCCGGAACACCTATTGCATCCACTGGCATAATCTTCTCACCTTTGAAGTACAGCCATTCTTCTAAGACATACGCACCTTGTTCGACTACCTCAATTCGTGAGAAGGGAACAATCTGCGCAGCAGCTGTTTTTGATAGTTCGCGCAATTCTTCTTGATCCCAGTTTAAGACAAGGTAATCTTCGGCTGTTTGGTTCATTGTAATACGCCATTTTGCTTCGACATACGCTTCTCTTGTCCCATGGTAATCCAAATGTGAAGAACCAATATTCGTAATAACTGCAATCTCAGGATGGTACGTATCAATACCCATCAGTTGGAAGCTAGAAAGTTCCATGATGATATCATCCTCAGCCGGTGCTTCTTTGGCTATCGTTGATGCTGGAATACCGATATTTCCGGCTTTGTGCGCAACGCCTTTTTTTCGGTTTCGTTTTAAGATTTCATGAACCATCGTCGTTGTCGTCGTTTTTCCATTTGAGCCGGTAATCGCGATAAGTGATGCTGCCATTATTTCATAAGCCAGTTCCACTTCAGTAAAAATAGGGATATTCAGTGCTAATGCACGTTGAACCATTTCATTTGAATAAGGAATTCCCGGGTTCTTAATAATATAAGCAAACGACTCATCCAATAAATCTACCGGGTGATACCCTGATATAACACGAATACCGGATGCAATTAATTCCTGTGCATCCGGATTATCCGCTAATTCTTTAGAATCATTCACAGTTACCATTGCTCCGAGTTCATGCAACAATTTTGCCGCATGAAACCCGCTGAGAGCCAAGCCGAGAACGAGTACTTTTTTATTTTCGTAACGTGTATGTTTTACCATGTGTTTTCCTCCGTTAAACAAATAACATCAGGCCAATAATTGCTGCAACTAACCCGATCAACCAGAATGTGATAACGACACGCCATTCACTCCATCCACTCATTTCGAAGTGATGATGAATAGGGCTCATCTTGAAAATACGTTTGCCACGCAATTTGAACGAAGAAACTTGAAGAATCACGCTGGCCGTTTCAATCACGAACACCAACCCAATAATTAACAAGCTCCACTCCAGACGCAGCATTAAAGCGACTACTGCCAGACTGGCTCCAAGAGCTAACGATCCCACATCCCCCATAAAAATTTTGGCTGGTTTTTTATTATAAATAAAGAAACCAATTAATCCGCCGATTATAGTTAGACAGAACAACAATACTTCCGTTTGACCTTGGATATAGGCGATATAGGCATACGCACCATACGCAATCGATGCAGTCCCCGCTACAAGTCCATCCAAACCATCTGTTAGATTCACAGCGTTTGAAAAGCCCGTAATCCAGATTATCGCAAACAGTGCAAATACAATCCAATTATCGACTGCACCGAAGATTGGTAACGTAATTAATGGTTCTGCCCCACTAATTGAAAATAAAAGAACAAAGATTGCTGATCCAACAAGTTGGGCAATAAATTTCTGTTTAGATTTCAATCCTTCGTTTTGTTTTTTGAAAATGATAATAAAATCATCTAAGAATCCAATCAAAGCAAAAAATAGGAGCGTAAAAAGTAATGTGAGTGTTGTGTAGTTTAAGACTTCTTTCCAGGCTGCGATTCCAATCGTGATTAACGCTGCTGAAACGACAAACACTAGTCCGCCCATTGTTGGCGTTCCACTTTTTACTTCATGCCAAAGCGGTCCTTCCTCTCGCGTTGTTTGTCCATACCGGCGCATTTTAAAGTAGCCAATAAAGATAGGCATGATGCTGACTGTTAAAGCAAAACTAAATGCTAACGGCAGCAACATTTCGGTTCCTTGCATACCGATTCCTCCTCTAATTCATATAGTTGTTGTAAGCGTGAAAGCTTAGCGCTTGTTATTCTAAAATAATTTTCACGGAATCTTCCGGATTCAGAAGTGAGCCTTCACTCAACTCTTGATGGACCACATAGCCCTCTCCTTCGAATTCAAAGGTTACACCTGTCATCTCAGCTACTTTCAAGACATCATCTCTTGACCAACCTCTGACATCCGGCATCGTCATTGCGCCTTCCGTCATTAATAAGATTTTTTGGTTCAAGATAGTTGTTGTATCTTCAACAGGGAATTGTTGCACAATACGACTACCGTTTCCGATAATACCAATCGCGCTAAAGCCATTCATTTGCAAGACATCAATCGCGGCCGCTTTTTCCTCGTTAATGACTGAGGGAATTTCTACCTCGGTAATCGGTGTATCCGAATCCTCTCCCAATTCCGCATAAGAAATGGCACGGGTCATCAACGGATTAAAAACATCCGATAAATAGTCTACAAATAATTTTTGTTCATTATTTTTTGGTAATTTCAACGTCACATAGAGAATATATTCTGGGTCTTCAATAGGCGCAAAGCCTGCTGTGGAATACAAATATTCATAAGTACCTGTATAGTAGCGGCCAGAATCAGGATTAACCAATTCGGCTGTCCCCGTCTTCACGCCTACTTCAGCGTTATCGATTTGATAAGCAGATGCAGTACCATATTCCGCATAAACAACTTCCGTTAAATACTGTAAGACTGATTGTGCTGTCTCAGCTGAAATAGGTGAAGAAACTTCTTCCGGCACTGTTTTTGTTTCTTTGCCAGTCTTTGGATCCACAACCTTATCAATATAGTGAAGTTTCATCATCTTCCCATCGTTCGCAATTGCCGTGAAGGCTTGAACGAGTTGGAAAGGTGTCACAGTCACCCCTTGACCAAAGGATGTATTGGCTTTTTCCAACGGGTAATCATAGTTATAATTCCCTGTTGCTTCGCTGTCCAATCCCGAATTCGTTGACGTAGCGATACCAAAAGCTTTCATATACGATTCCCATACATCAAAGCCCATTAGTTCAATCAGTTTTACGACTGCAACGTTACTCGAACGTGCAAATCCTTCCAAATAAGAAATTTGGCCCCATCCGATTTTGTTGTAGTCCGAAACAATCCCGCCTTCAACCGCAATCGAACCGGATTGATACGTCACATGAGGGTTAAACACACCTTCTTCTACTGCAGCCGCAACCGTTAGAATTTTAAAGGTTGAACCTGGTTCAAACGATTCTTCAACAAGTAAATTCTGCCATTTCAAATCGATATCTTCCATCGTTGTTGCATTAAAGGTTGGGCGTTGCGTCGCTGCCATAACAGCTCCCGTTTTGGGATTCACTAACATAGCCACCATGGATTCAGGTTGGGCTTCTTCGTAGACTTGCGTCATCAACGATTCTAAGTACGTTTGCAGACGACGATCCAGCGTTAAATAAACGTCTTTCCCGTCTGTCGGCTCTTCCACAACCATCTCTCCGCCCGGCAAAACATAGCCTAAGGAATCTTGTTGTTGGACAGCTTCACCATCTACACCTTTTAAGAGGTCATCGTATGCTTTTTCGACACCCATCTGCCCTGTCAGAACAGATTCGCCTTCTGTTTTAGCTTCTTCATCCAAAGCTGCGTAGCCGACTAAATGCGACGCAAAGATACCATTTGGATACAAGCGTGACGGTGTCTCTTCAAAGACCAGACCCGGTACATTTTCTTCTTCAATTTTCATTTTAACACCATAAGATAAATCAGAACCTGCATTCCCGAATTCAACTTGGTCAACATCCGGCTGACTGATTATTTTATAGATTTCTTCTCGTGGCATATCAATATACTTCGCGAGTACTTCTGCTGTTTTTTCCTTATCAACGATGTGATTAGGCTTTTCTTTGTCTTCGCTCCATTTATCAGTCAAAACACCGATTAACGAATAAGAAGTAGCATCCAGAGCAATCGGGTTTCCACCAATATCATAGATGGTTCCTCTTTTTGCCGGTAGAATGCTACTCCTAGTATACAAGTCATCAATCCGCTCGCTTAAGTTTTCGCCATTTACCGATTTGGTAATCATAATAGTCGAAAAGCGTACGATAAATAGAAGGAATACCAATCCAGTCAGAAGCATCATCACGCGCGTCATGTTGCGTCTATTTTTTTGTGGATTGTTTTGATCTTTCATCGCGTTACATTCCTCACATTGGTTTCATTCATTTTTAGTCCCATTGATTCAGCTATTTCCATAATCCGGTTATAGCGCGAAAGTTCTTGAACTTCTTGGTTTAAGTTATTATTTTCAATTGATACAGTTACATTATTATTTTGTAAGTCCTGTAATTGTCTGTTCTGATTGGAAATTGTTACTTGTGTAATCAAACTTGTAAATACGAGAATAAGTGCTGTAAACCCTATTACGGCTAAAGTAACAATTTCTTTTGCCCATGGTCTAGTCGCAATTCTACGACCAGGAACAACCGGGGATACCGGTGTGGCTTGTGGGCTGGGATTCTGAACGTCTATAAGAGGATCGTACAAATTGTTAGCATATTCTGGAGTTGCCACAGACTACACTCCTTCCGGATTTGTTTTAATTATCTGATTTATGTTTCCGTTCAATAATACGGAGTTTTGAACTTTGCGAACGACGGTTCTCATCCAGTTCTGAGTCACTCGGTAAAATCGGCTTGCGATTGATTAATTTATAATCTGGTTCCATTTGGGACGGTAGTAAAGGTAAGTTCGCCGGAATATCTTCTTTCGAAGAAACTTCTTTAAACATGGTCTTTACAATCCGGTCTTCCAACGATTGGAACGTAATCACGCTCATGCGGCCGTTCACGTTTAATAATTCCAAAGCATCTTCAATTGAATCGGAAATGGCATCCAATTCATCATTGACTGCAATACGCAGTGCTTGGAAAATACGCTTACCTGGATGTCCACCTTTTCTTCTTGCGGCAGCCGGAATACTATCACGAATGATATCAACTAACTCACCGGTTGTTTCAATCGGCTTCTCAGCGCGCAACTTTTCAATCCGACGTGCAATTTGTTTAGAAAATTTCTCTTCACCGTAACGGTAGAAGATTTTTACTAATTGCTCATAAGACCATTCATTGATTACAGTATAGGCCGTCAATTCTTGGTCTTGATCCATCCGCATATCTAACTTCGCATCAAAGCGGTAACTAAATCCGCGCTCTGCTTCATCCAACTGCGGTGATGAAACGCCTAAGTCATATAAGATGCCATCTACGCCAAATACATTTCGGCTCTCAAGTTCTTCTTTAATATGACGAAAATTTGATTTAATCAGGGTTACTTGCCCATTTTCAATATATGTTTTTAATTCTCTCTCAGCGTTTTCAATCGCCACACGGTCCTGATCAAATGCATACAAATGACCTTCCGCGTTCAATTTTTCTAATATTTTACGGCTGTGTCCAGCGCCTCCCAGGGTACAATCAACATAAATACCATCTGATTTGATAGCCAGGCCATCAATGGACTCTTCCAACAGCACACTATAGTGTTCAAATTCTGACATTTTTTTCACCTACAATCCAAAATCAATCATGTTCTCAGCAATATCTTCAAATGACTCTTCTGCTTCTTCTGCGAAGGCATTCCATTTTTCACTGCTCCAAATCTCAATTCGATCTGAGACTCCAACAACATGGCATTCTTTTTCTATTTTTGCGTATTCCATTAAATTTTTAGGGACATTAATCCGACCTTGCTTATCAATTTCTGCTTCAACCGCTGCAGAATAAAAGAACCGTACAAAAGCACGTGCATCTTTCTTAGCAAGTGGTAAATTTTTCAGTTTTTCTTCGAGTATTTTCCATTGGTCCATAGGGTAACCAAATAAACAGCCGTCCAACCCGCGTGTCAGAATAAAACGCTCTCCCAACTCCTCGCGGAATTTAGCTGGCATAATGATGCGGCCTTTCGCATCCATATTGTGCTTGTATTCGCCCATCAGCATGAAAAATCACCCCATTTTCCCAACATGAGTTTAGTCTACCACAATCCCCCACTTCCCACCACCAAATATCAAAAAATTAACAAAAAAAATCCCACACCTTGTTGATAACCAAAGGTGTGGAACGTATAAGCTTGTTATTACAAGGTTTGTCAATCATTTCACGGTGTGGGGCCATCGCCCATTACGTCGTGGTAACGGGAAAGTGTTTGGGCATACAATGCACGTAATTGCTCCCCTACTTGATTAATATCCCGTTTTTTTACTTCTTCATATGCGTTAAAAACTAATGTTGGTAATTCTCCGTTAAAGAGTTTAGTGATTGTCTCTGCAAAAGAAACTACATCCGCGGCTTTATACACGTGTTCGCCTGAAATATATTCAGAATAAATCGGGATATCCCGCAATAAAATATTTTGTTGCATCGCCATTGCTTCTAACAGTACAATTCCTTCCGTTTCTTCGTAGGTCGGGAAAAGAAATAAGTCAACTCCTGCATAAGCATTACGCAATTCCTCTGCCGGGATATAGCCCGCGAATTGCAGGTTCGGCAAATCTACTTTTACCGCTTCTTGAATTTCACTCGGAATTTCGACCATACTCGTGTAGCCGAACCAGATGAATTTATATTCTGGTAAGCGTTTCGCCAACTCAACAAAATCCAAAATTCCTTTACGTTTAATATAGTGACCCACTGCCATCACGATCTTATCTTGCTCGTTATAGCCGTAAGCCTCCCGAAACTGTTTGCGCATGGCGTCGGTCGCAGCATAATACTGAAGGTCAATACCATTTGAAATCGGATAGATGGGCGTAGTAACGCCTGACTCTTCTAAAAGCGCCTTCGCATAAGCAGTTGGGGTGACTACGACATCTCCCAAGTTATAACTTCTAACAATCCATTTTTCAAAATGAGGTGCCAAAACGTTCGAAAACCGAAAGGAATTGCGGAAATCCTGCTTAGTAGAGTGAGCATGATACACAACTGGGATTCCTTTACGTTTCATTTTTTTGGCAAAAAGGACTGATTTAGGAAAATAAGTATTCATATGGACGATATCGTATGTATCAGCGGGATTGGTCGTATATATAACACCAGCAGATGCGAGCGCGGTTTTTTGGTGTTCAACTGCCTTACCCAGACCAGAATGTTTGATGAAGCGTAAGTCACCTGAATATAATAATACTTTCATTCTAATCCTCCTTTTTACTTTAACCGCGGATTAATTGTAGAATTCGTGCAATGACAATGACATAGTAGAGTGCGAATCCGATGACAAAGCCCATTTTCATAATAATCGAAAAAACTTTCCCGGCCATAAACTGCTTGGGTGATTTTTCAAAATACAAAGTTATTCCTAATCCAATCAAGAAGATACCAAATAAATAGTGTGGGAGTAAACTAAAAGCCAACCAACGACCGCTCAATATATGAATCCCCACTAATAAAATAGGTAACACGGTATCCGTTACCGAGAACTTAAATTTATTTCGATACATTAAATAAGAGCGGAAAAATAAATGCACAATAATAATTTGTAAAATTGGAAAGACATATAAAAATATTTCTAGAATATCAAAGTTATTCACGTGTTCTACTTCCTTTCCGACTAGCCTCATTTATTTTACAACGAACGACCTTCGCTTTGCACCTTCTAAAGTCTGATTTTTGAAAATGATGGTGTAGGGAATCGGAAAGTGCTAACTCAGATGCAAAATCCCGTTTGAGTTAGCACTTTTCGTCCTGCCTCATCTCTCATTCAATGATAAAAAAAAGCCGGCAGACATAATGTCCCCCGGTTCATTTTTATCATATTAAGCTGATTAAGCTTCTGATGAAATAACTTCTTTGCCGTCGTATTGACCGCATGAAGCACACACGTGGTGGCTTTTCTTGAATTCACCACAATTTGGGCAAGCTGTCATACCAGGTACTTCCAATTTGAAGTGCGTACGTCTTTTCGCCTTGCGTGCTTTAGATGTTCTTCTTTTAGGTACTGCCATTTCCTTACACCTCCCTGTATTGTTCGTCGAGTTATCGACAATCAAGCATCAATCTAAGTTTTCTTCGTCTTGAAGAAGAGCTTTCAGACCTGCAAAACGCGGATCAATTTGTTCTTCTTTTTCCTTCGCTCTTTGTTTCTCGAGGTCATCTTCCGTTACAACACTCCAATTACTTCCTTGAGGCATGTCACTTGATTGGCGCTCTTCTTCGCTCAAAATTTGAGTTGGAATATTAAGCAAGATATTATCTTCGATAGCTGGCACTAAGTCCACCCAACCGTCCTCAATAGGAATAATGACATCTTCCGGATCGTTAGACCCTTCAAAATTCATTTCATCCTCAACATACGTTTCAAAGATTGGAATATTAAACGTTACTTCCACAGGCTCCAAAGAACGAGACGAAGGCAGGGTGACCGTGTAATCGATCTGGAAATTGGCAAGTACTGAACGATTTTCATATAATAGAAAACCAGTTGCTTTGATATCTGAAACTGCCAGGATTTCTTTATCCCTATCCATCAATGCTGTTTCCCGGTTAATTGTTTCAGTGAAATAAACCGGTTCACCACGATGTTCTTGGATTTCTTTTAAGGTCCACTTCATTTCCTTCACCCCTAAAATAACAAATTGAATTATACTAGTGAAAAAATTGTTTGTCAATGTATTTTCCTTTACAACCTCACGAAAAGTTTGGCAGCCTAAGGAATAATAATTGGCGAACGCCTGAAATTCTGTTCTTCACCATGACCAAATGTATAAATGGCGTCGCTTCGAATCTCAATAGCTAATTTTCCCGCTGTAAATTTGTTCATATTTGTGACGAAAGTTGTTTCGTCATTTTTTATTTGCTTCAAGTAGGCTCTGCCTTTTGCAGTAAAACCCAGTATGCGAACAGGTTGGTTTTCCTTAAAATACATCACTGCCTCTTCACGCGTGATTCCCAGTAAAATATAGACGCATAAGCGTTGTAACCTTACCCAGGACCAGCGTTTACTTTTTACCGACTCAATAAAAGTGGTAAAAGTTTCCGCCTCCAAGATATTTTTCTTCAAACGAAATTCGATTCCTTCTTCCATTTGATAAATTTCTCTTAATTGATCCGGCGTTTTCAAAACAATTTGGTATTTTAAGTACGGCCACCATGTGTCCCAGCTAACTGCTTTTTCTTGCATCAATCTGCTTGCATCCGGCACCCACAAACCAAGATTAGCATACTCCTGGTTCAAGAGCAACGTGCGCAAATACGTGCCGCTCGCCTGCTTAGAAGTGTCTCCACTTTGGTCATTGTGCCCGGCTCCCTTTCGTTGAATAACGACAGGTTGCATAGGCTTAGAATATAGAAGATTTTCTTTTAAGTAGGACAGCGCCAATTGATTATTGGGCTCATTCATACGAATGGCTGTTTTGCCAATTGTTGCTTCAATCGCTTCCGCCATCTGAGCGGCATAAGTACTCCCGTCATTACGTGACGACTGAAAATGCTGATCGATTTGATCGGCAGATGCGACCAATTTTTCCGCTAATTCACTGAATTCACTTGTCGTTCCATTTTCAGCGCCAAATGAAATAGCATCGCAGTTCATTTGGTGGAGCAATCGGACATTTGCTTTGGCAAAGAAATCAGAAGCCTGAACACTTCCCAGAACAGATTGTTCCAGAACTAAGTCAGCACCATTCTCCAATGCCATGCGTGCTCGCAGCCATTTATCATAAATAGCTGGTTCACCTCGTTGAGTAAAGTTTCCACTCATGGAAACGACCATCACATCAGCTCCCGATTGCTCACGCGCTTGTTGCAGTTGGAAACGATGGCCATTATGAAAAGGGTTATATTCTGCCACTACACCACAACTTTTCATCGCTTCCTCCTTTTATTACTTTTTACATGCAAAGAACCACCGTGGACTGGTTTCTGAAACAGACTCGCGACCAAAATCGGCGGTTAAAGCGACTGACTTGAACCCAGCTTCGATTAGTAACTTTTTGTAGACTGCGATTTCAAATACGCGTTCCTCGTGTAGTTCTTGGAGACGATTAAACGAACCATCTTCATTTTCGACGAAAAACGTCAATAAATGCTCAACAGAGTTCTCTAGGTCGCCCTCAAAACTCTCCCACAAGAAAACATCATCTTCATCTTGGTGAATATATTGATAACCAGGGAATACGTTATTCACTTGATGTAAGGAGTGAACATCGAATAAAAAGACACCCTCGTCTTTTAGATTCGCGTACACGCCCTCAAAAACGGCCTTTAAGTCGTTTTCTTCCCTCAAGTAACATAATGAGTCGGAAAAGCACGTACAGACATCAAAGTGCCCAATATCTGCCAGTTCACGCATATCCCCCTGTAAGAGTTCAAACGAAACATTTTCTTCTTGCATCCGTTCATTCGCTAGAACAAGCATATCCTCTGACAAATCAAATCCCGTTACATCGTGACCTCTTTTAGCCAATTGCACCGCAATCTGTCCGGTTCCACAAGCAAGTTCCAAAATCTCCAGGTTCTTATCAGCTGGTTGGTATTTTTTTATAAATGCCATCCAGTCATCATAAACGGACTGATCCATCACTTTATCATAAAAATAGGAGAAGATGTGATAACTCATTACTCAGTTACCCACTCAGAAATATCTACTAACGGTGCATCGCTCCATAGTTTTTCCAAGTTATAGTATGAACGCTCGTCGTTACTAAAAATATGAACGATTACGTCGCTCAAGTCGATCAAAGTCCAGTTACCTGAATCTTTTCCTTCTTGATTTTTCAATGGGATTTTGTTTTTATGAACGGATTGAGTAATACCTTCCGCAATCGCACCCATTTGACGTTCGTTACGACCGTTCATGACTACAAAATAGTCACCGATTGACGTTAGACCACGAACATCCATTACCACTATATTTTCTGCTAACTTATCGTCAGCCGCTCTTACTACAACTTCTAAAATTTCTTCACTTTTCAAAATATTAATCCTCCATTTTTTGCATCCATTGGTTATAGACAGTTAAGGTGCCGGGATAAATACGTTCTTCCCGGTCTACTAAATGTTTCAAGGTTTGTTTGATTTTATAGATGACTGCTGCATCGAGATCCTGATTGGCAAGTTCTCTGGCTTCAGATACTCCCGGAAAATCACGGCCGTTTTCGATATAATCGGCAATAAAAACAATTTTGGATACCAGACTCATCTGTTCGCCACCAATTGTATGTTGATAGATAGCATCCAGCACCTCTTGATTAGTTACTCCAAATGTTTCTTTTGCATAATAAGCCCCTGCCGGACCATGCCAAATCTGGCTGCCAAAAGCCAGCATTTCAGCGTCAATATGCGCTGCTTGCTGAATTTTTACAACTTCAGAACGCGGCATGTCTTTTGCATAATCGTGCAGTAAAGCTGCTAATTGGCAAGCTTCTACATCGCCCGCGTATTTATGCGCTAATTCAATAGCTTTCGCTTCTACTCTTAAAATATGCGCAAAACGTGCTTTTTTCACCCTCAAAGAGACTTCTTCCAAAAGCGCTGCTCTATCCCATTTTGTATACATATTAGTCAAGATAAAGATCCTCCTCAACGATGTACTGTTCCACTTCTTCCGGAACAAGATAACGAATGGATTGACGATTCTTTACCATTTTACGAACTTGGGTTGAACTAATCGCGACTTCAGGGGAATCTACCCAGATAACCGGATAGGAGCTCACTTTTGGATATCCGGGACGCGCCACACCAACAAAATTTACGATGGTGAGAAGCTCATCGATTCGGTGCCATTTCGGTAAATATTCCACCATATCGCCCCCAATGATGAAATAATAATCGGTGTTCGGATTATTTTTTGTCAATTCCATCATTGTATCGAAGGTGTAACTTTTACCGCCCCGTTGCAATTCACAATCTTCAAGTTCAAACATTGGATTGCCCTGGATGCTGCGTCGAACCATTTCTGCTCGGTGTTTACCTGGGATGAATGGCTTTTGATCGACGTGTGGCGGCTCGGCATCTGGCATAAAGTATACTTTGTCCAGTCCGAGTTGCTTCCCTGCTTGCTCAGCCATAATAAGATGCCCGAGATGGGGAGGATTGAATGTCCCTCCTAGAATGCCGACTCTTTTGCGCTCTGGCCCCTCTTCAAGTGGTTCAGTATCTGCCAGCACGAAAAAATCCAACTTTTCGAACACGTTAATCAAATTGACCATGCCATTCACCTTTCTACTTATATCTTTTTAACTTGTACGGAAATCTTTTGATATTTTTCTTTCGATGATTCGCGGAAGAAAATAAT
This sequence comes from Jeotgalibaca porci, assembly GCF_011299095.1. Lineage (NCBI taxonomy): Bacteria > Bacillati > Bacillota > Bacilli > Lactobacillales > Carnobacteriaceae > Jeotgalibaca > Jeotgalibaca porci. Next base: position 542,599 of record NZ_CP049889.1, read on the forward strand.
AGTCTTCCCAATTTGTTGTACAACGAAAGCATCAATGCGTTCTGCTACTTCTTCAGCAACGTCAGCCGCTACTTCATCCGTATTTTGTAACAAGTTAATTTTGATTAATTCTCTTTTTTCTAATGCTTCATCAATTAAACGAATGATTTCGTCCGTTAAACCTGCTTTTCCTATTTGAAAAATAGGTTGCAAATGATGTGCTTCTTTCTTTAAAAATTGTTTTTGCTTTCCTCTTAATTCCATAATTTCCCTCAATTCTAAATAATTGGCTCACGAATAACTGCGTCTACGCCTTCTGGAACCCATACGGCTACTTTACCCGGTTTATGGACAGCTATCCATCCAAGGCCGGAGAATACAATATCCGTTGGTTCTTTCACTACGAATTCACGACGCACTAATTTCGGAAACTGTTCAATTTCTGTTTCACTTGGCGGCTGTAGCAGTCCACCTTTATGTTTATCATAAAAGGCATCTGCTTTTTCAGTTTTGGTACGGTGAATCTTTAAATCATTTGAGAAATATCCTGTGAAGGATGCACGTTCACCCAATACATAATCAAAGCGAGCAATTGCTCCAAGAAACAGAGTTTGACCAGCATTCAACTGATATGTCATTGGTTTCAATTCTTTTTGCGGTGACACAAGATGTAAATCTTTTTCTGATAAAACATGTGCCATTTGGTGACGGTGAATAATTCCCGGTGTATCGATTAAGCTCGATCCATCATCAAGAGGGATACGAATTTGATCCAATGTCGTTCCAGGGAATTGTGACGTTGTAATCACGTCTTCATTGTTCCCTGTTGCTGCTTTGATGATTTGGTTCATTATAGTTGATTTACCAACGTTTGTAACACCTACAACGTAAACATTGCGGCCTTCACGCAGTTCTTCAACCTTCTTCAATAAATCATCAATGTACGTTGCTTTTTTACCACTTACGAGCATCGCGTCAACGGGTCTTAGTCCTGCTGCACGTGCTTGCTTCATCATCCAATGCGTAACACGTGAATGTTTCACAGATCGTGGCAAGACATCCACTTTATTACCCACTATCAAGATTGGGTTTTTACCTACAAAGCGATGCAAGCCCGGAATCATACTACCATACATGTCAAAAATATCGACAACTTTAACAACCAACGCATCCTCGTCGCCAATGCTGTTTAACATCGCCAAGAATTCATCATCCGTAGCTTCAACTTTTTCTAATTGGTTATAGTGGCGCAGACGGAAACAACGTTGGCACAGCAACTGGCCTGTTTCGATTCCTTTTGCTAATGCACTATTTGGTGTATACCCACGCTCGTCAGCATTTTCTGTTTGAATCTTGGCTCCACAGCCGATACAAAATAATTCTTCCTCAGTCAAGTTCATTCCTCCACTTCATATCCGGGTTTTTATTTAATAGGTGACGCATGATAAACCGTTCGAAAAAGCGGTTTATGCTTGTATTCCAAGCATCCGATTGTACAATAGGACGTACTAAAATCGTGCGTAGCCCTGCCCGGTTAGCTCCAAGAATATCTGTCAGCAATTGGTCTCCGACCATGACACAATTCTCCAATGGGATGCCAACTTTTTTACTGGCACGTCTATAGCCTTGGCGCGATGGTTTCAACGCACGTGCAATATAATAGAGTCCCAAATGATCTGCAACAATCTTAATACGTTCATCTTTATTGTTGGAAACAATAACAACAGGAATCCCGTTTGCTTTTACGTCTTCAATCCACGCCAGCAACTCCGGTGTCCCGTTCGGGTTATTCCAAGCAACAAGCGTGTTATCTAAATCAGCGAAAACAGCTTTTATATTATGTTTTTTTAACTTTTCCGGGGAAATTTGATAAATATTTTCCACCATCCATGTTGGCCTAAAATTATCCAGCATATGTTCTCCTCTTCTTTTTTACTAAGCATTTTATTTTACCTTTATTATAGAAGAATAGCAAAGAAACACAAGAAAACTGAGAAGTTTCTCTCAGTCCGCTTTTACAATTCGAACGCCCTGTTTATCCACTTTCGTAAGATGAACCAGACAGTCCGGCATTTCATTTTTCACACGTTCCACTAATGCAGGTGCGTATTCGGATGCAATCACGGTCATAACCGTCGTACCTGCACCACTTAAGTAAGTTCCATAGGCTTTTTCTTCATGAGCGATTTTACGCAGCTGTACGACTTCCGGAATCAGGGTTGCCCGATAAGGTTCATGAAACAAATCTGCCTCCATCATTTTCCCTGCCGTGGTCAAATCGCCTTGTTGCAGAGCAGAAAGCAATACATTGGCAATACTACTGGCTTGGACAGCTTCCGGGAATAGTAGTTCCTTCGGCAAAACCGAACGGCTTTCCGTCGTTTTTAGTTCACGTTTAGGAATAACCGATACGAAACATGCATCCGGGAATGGAATCTGCTTCCAAAATACCTGTCCCGCTACATTTGCACCGACGACAAAATCGCCGACAATCGCAGGCATTACATTATCAGGGTGCCCTTCAATCCGTGACGCAATCTGGATTTTTTCATCAGCCGTTAAGTTAAGTTTTCCTAGAAAATTCGCCAATTCTATTCCCGCTACAATCGCTGCCGAGCTACTGCCCAGACCGCGTGCCGGTGGAACCTCGGAAGTCATTTTCAAATGATGGGGTTCTAAGTTTGGTGCTAATTCCAGCGCCGTTTGAATAATCAAATTGGAACGATCATGGGGGAGACCGTCCAGTTCATGAGTGATAATCCACTCTGAAGCAGGTTGAAGGATTTCCAAGTCGAGGTATAAAGATACCGCTACTCCGAAAGAATCAAAGCCTGGCCCAAGGTTTGCAGATGTTGCCGGTACGATAATGTGTGTCATAATATCCCTCTTTATAATTTTCTATAAATCGCTTCAACGCGTTCATTAGCTTCCAACTCTTCCAACTGTTGCTCTGTTATATTGGAAAGATACATGTAGTCGGCCCCATATTTCGAAACCTCGCCGTTCAATTTTTGAGAGACTAGCGATGCTACTGCCTCTTGATCACCAACACGAACTAAGGCATCGGTAACCAAGGTACCCGCTTGATGCCATGAATAATCATTGGAAACGAGTGGCAAGAACGATTCCGTCTGTTGCCACTTGATACGATCCGAAATGGCCAAAATATCCGCTACCACGCTGTTGGCAGTTGGGAGACTTCCTGCACCCGGCCCGTAAAACATGGTTTCACCTATCGCTTCACCTTTTACAAAAACACCATTGTACTCGTTTTTAACCATGGCCAATGGATGAGCGAGCGGAACCAGATACATACCGACACGGGCTGTGAACCCTTCTTCCAATTGCTTCGCACTACCGATTAACTTGAGTGTGAAGCCATAGTGCTTGGCTGCATCAAAATCGTGTTGTTTCAATTGGGTAATACCTGACACGGGAAAGTCATCAAGCTTCATTCGGTAGCCAAATGCCAGCTTCACCAAGATGATTAACTTGCGCGCGGCATCCAAACCTTCCACATCCCCGGTCGGATCGGCTTCTGCAAAACCTTTCTCCTGAGCGAGTGCTAACGCCTGCTCGTAAGATTCTCCTTCTTCACTCATACGGCTTATAATGAAGTTGGTCGTCCCATTAATGATACCGCTGACCTCTTGAATAGAGTCCGCAATAAAACTATCTGTTAGTGCCCGGATGATGGGGATACCACCGGCGACACTGGCTTCAAAAAATAAGTTCTTATTATTCTCTTTTGCAACACGCGTCAATTCATCACCGTATAACGCCAATGCATCTTTGTTGGCCGTTACCACGTGTTTCCCTGCTTCAAGTGAGTGGATGATATATTCTCTGGCCGTTTCAGCACTCCCCATTACCTCTACAACAATTTGTATGGTCGGATCATTCAAAATTTCCGAAAAATCCGTGGTAATTGGAACGCCCTTCTCAATAGCTGCTTGGTGTTTGGTTCTATTACCAACCAATATTTTACAGATTTCAAAATCCACTTGTTTCTTTTGAGTTATCTTGCTTTTATTCTCGGTCAGCATCTGATAGACACCACTTCCAACCGTCCCAAACCCAAGTAACGCTACTTTAATTGTCGGTTCCATGTGCTTCTCCCTCCATTTATATATACTAAAAGGAGCAGAACTTGCGTTCCACCCCCTTTTCCAATTGCTTAGTCTTGTATCAATTCGAAAATTTCGATTGCTACTAAATCTAAATCATCAAATTCGTACGTTTGATTGCTCGCTGATTCTTCTAGTTCAAACATTTGGGATTCACGGTTATATCTTACAACGCATCGCTCGTTGCCGTCTTTCTCAAAGCGACGAACTTCGATTTCTCCGTCGTCTTCCATCATCACTTCTAAACGTCGGATGATAGCTGATAATTGTGAAGGTTTCATATATTTTTCCCCTTTCCAGACTAACTTCTTTATTATTCTAGCATTATTTCACTTAGAAGGCATTAATTTTTTTCAGAAATCACGCTTCCCACCAGAGTTTAATGAGTGCCTGCGTGCCGGCATCCTCAAATCCTTTGCCTGCAAGACGCTCATAGAGGTCTTTTGCAAGTGTTGTACCTGGTAAATCGACTCCGAGCTTATCAGCCTCTTCTAATGCTATTTTCAGGTCTTTGATAAAATGTTTGACGAAAAATCCGGGTGAATAGTCATCAGTAAGGATACGTGGTGAGTAGTTGGCCAGTGACCAATTTCCCGCTGCTCCCGAACCCACTTGCTCAATAACCTTAGCAACATCCAAGCCCGCTGCTTTGGCGTAAGCCATTAACTCTGTCATCCCAGTCATCGTTCCGGCAATCATAATTTGATTCGCCATTTTTGTGTGCTGTCCACTGCCTGCTGGACCTTGCAACATCACTTTACCGGAAAAGACATCCAAAATAGGTTTCACTTTTTCAAAAGTTGCTTGGTCGCCACCAACCATTGTAGTTAATGTCCCGTTTTGTGCCCCTTTGTCTCCACCGGATACTGGTGCATCTAAAGCTTCAGCGCCTTTTTCTTTTGCAGCTTCATAAATTTTAACAGCCAAGCTTGGCTGACTTGTGGTCATATCAATTAAAACGTCACCTGATTTGACAGCATTCAAAATGCCTTTTTCGCCAAAATAGGTTTCTTCCACATCAGTAGGATACCCGACAATCGTTATGATTACATTTGACTGTTTCATCACTTCAGCCGGCGATTCTTGCCAAATAGCACCCGCTTCAACAAGTGAATCAGTTTTTTTCTTTGTGCGATTGTAGACATGTACTTCATGTCCGGCATTTAAAAGGTGGCGGACCATCGAAGCACCCATCACTCCGGTTCCCACAAATCCTATTTTTTCTCCCAATATAATCTACCTCCTCTAAAGCTCTAACCATACACTCTTAGTATAACACTCCTAGTAGGTGCATTCCCAATAATGTACAGAAGAAAAAAGCTTTTTGACAGCGTGAATCACTCGGGATTTTCATAAGATTTCTAATTCGTAGAATTGAGTTGGATAGCTACAGAAAAAGAGGGAGAGACTTTTTGTCTCCCCCTCTTTCAAGTATTAACGGTTAATCTGTTTAATTTTCCTCATTAAAATCGTTGTCTTTTTCTTTTCCGTTTCAAAGACATCATTTGCAATCACATTGCGATAGTAGCTCAACACACGCTTTGAAAAAGTTTCCGCTGATATTTCACGAATAAGCTCTGCTTCTTCTAATTGTTGCTGATTAGATTGTGTCATTTCAATGGTCTGGATGATATGTTCTGCCATTTCATCATCTTCGGTAAAAAGTGAACCTAATAATGGGTTCCGAATAATTTCTGATAAATAGTCATTTCGTTTGGCAACGACCGGACAGCCATTTACAATGCTCTCCAAGTACGTCAGTCCTTGTGTTTCTGATTCTGATGCGTTGACATAAACATCTGCCATTTGATAGTAGTTCGGCACAGCTTCGTAAGCAACTTCCCCAACAAATGAGATAGAGTCAGTCAGTTTGGAGTCTCTAACCAGTGTTTCTAAATCTTCACGAGCTGGACCATCTCCCGCAAATACGAGCTTTGCATTCGGATATTTCTTCAATACTGCCGGAAAGGCATTAATTGTCTTGTGAAGATTCTTTTCATAAGCCAAACGTGACAAGGAAAGAAGTACAATTTCATCATCTTTCAATCCAAGCTGCTGACGCATCTTCTCACGTATGCCTGGTATAGCTTCTGGAATAGGAATCCCTGTTGGAATCACACGAATCTCAGCCTTCACGCCATAATCCATAAGCATTTCTTTCATTAATTGACTTGGAACAATAATACCCGCTGTCCGATTACAAAATATTCTACTCAGACGAATAACATCGTTTTTACGGATTATTTTGCCTCTTGCTATATAGTGTACGTATTTCTCGTACATCGTGTGGTACGTATGGATACTTGGTATATCGAGCATTTTTGCGACATATTTCCCTGCAATCCCTAAACTAAATTCGGTATGTGTATGAATAATATCAATTTTATATTTCTTCGCTTCTTTCAGCGCTTTGGAAAATCCTTTAATCGCAATGCGCCGTTCTTTGAATGATAAAAAAGGAATACTAGTTAAGCGGACGATATTCGGTTCCACAACAGCATGGGGATCTGTCGTCGTAAATATAATCACTTCGTGTCCACGCGCTTCCAACTCATCTTTTAAAATTTTGATGGATGTCGAAACCCCACTTATCTGTGGAAAATATGAATCAGTAAACATTCCAATTCTCATGTCTTCACCTTCTTTTCATTTACATCTTTCATTTGAGTAAAGTATAAACCAAAAATCCTTAAAAGAGCATAGCACTTTAGTCCTATATTAACTTGAAAAACGATGATTTCCTCCATCATCCAAACGATACGTAATTATACAGTACTCTGTTTTTAGCATAAATACAAAAAAAGAAAACTTGAACTGCCCCCTGTCAAGTAGACAGGTAAAAAAACAAAATAGTTTATGCCATGTATAACGTTTGTTGTGCATGGCATTTTTAATTGCCCCCGTATTGGGTGTTGGCGAAGGAAATGCCCTCCGGCCTGCGGGATTTCCTAAAATTATATCTACTAGCATCATATTTTTTAAGCTGGAATCCCCAAGCCCATCTTCAAGGTCACCCGTCGGGTGTTATAAAAAGCAATGTATTGTTTAATATCCTGCTCCAGTTCCTCAAAACTCTGATAGGTCTTGAGGCGGTACATCTCCTCTTTGATGATTCCCCAGAAGTTCTCCATCGGCCCGTTGTCGATGCATTTGCCCACTCGGGACATGCTCTGGATGAGGCGGTTTTCTGCCACGATTTTTTTGAAGCCATGCGAGGTATACTGGAACCCGCGGTCACTGTGCAGCAGCGTTTTGCTTGGGATAAGCTGGTCCTTGATTTGGCTGACGGTATCTCGGACCAAGGCGTTGTTGTTCGCCTTCGACAGTTGATAGGCCACAATTTTATTTTCCCCATAATCCAAAATCGCGCTGAGATAAGCTTTGGATTGCTGCCCGTACTTGAATTCCGTGACATCGGTCAACAGCACTGTCATCGGCTGGTAGGCCTTTCGGAATTCCCGGTTCAGGATGTTCTCTACCACATGTGCTGGCTTGTGCGGTTTATAGGCATAGCGTTTCCGGCGGATAACGGCCTTCAAGCCCGCCAGTTTCATCAATCGGAAAATAAACTTTGCTTCGAAGCGAATTCGCTTAGTTTATTGCTATATAAAAAAAAGCCCCCCCATTACATCACGAACCCTCATTACAGGATTGGTAAAATAACAACGGAGCTGCTTTTTATTATTTAATTAATTCTTGCATTTCTTCAACTAAAGCAATAACTTCTTCAACTGTTGCACATTCGTTGATTGCTTTATTTGCTAGTTTTTCCATTTCTTTGGAATCCAATTTAGCCACTAAGCTTCTTGTTTTCAAGACACTTGAAGCGCTCATTGAGAATTCGTCCAGACCTAGACCTAGCAACAATGGTACAGCTGTTTGATCGCCGGCCATCTCGCCACACATACCAACCCATTTGCCTTCAGCATGTGCTGAATCAATAACATGTTTCAACAATGTTAAAATAGCAGGGTTATATGGTTGGTACAAGTATGACACGCGTTCATTCATACGGTCAGCAGCCATTGTGTATTGAATCAAGTCATTTGTTCCGATACTGAAGAAGTCAACTTCTTTAGCGAATTGATGAGCTAATACTGCTGCAGCAGGAATTTCAATCATGATACCCACTTGGATTTCATTTGAAACTTCTGTTCCTTCTGCTTCTAGTTTTGCTTTCTCTTCGTCCAAGATAGCTTTCGCATCGCGGAACTCATTTACTGTTGCAATCATTGGGAACATAATGCGTAATTTACCATGTACAGATGCACGTAGCAATGCACGCAATTGTGTACGGAACATTTCTGTTTCCGCCAATGAAATACGAACAGCGCGGTAACCCAAGAACGGGTTCATTTCTTCAGGTAATTGTAGGTATGGCAATTCTTTATCGCCACCGATATCCATCGTACGAACAACAACTGCTTGTCCGTTTACACCTTCAAGAACTGCTTTGTAAGCTTCGTATTGTTCATCTTCAGTTGGGAAGTCTTCTGAATCCATGTACAAGAACTCTGTCCGGTACAAACCGATTCCTTCCGCACCGTTTTCGATAACACCTGTTAAATCTTTAGGTGTTCCAATATTTGCTGCGATTTCAATTTGTTTGCCATCTTTAGACAAACTCTTTGAATCTTTTAATTTAGCCCACTCAAGTTGTTGCTCTTTGAAAGCAGCAGCTTTTTCTTGATAGACAGCAATTGTTTCTTCATTCGGACGAATAATAATGTCGCCTTCTAGACCATCGATGATAACCATGTCACCTTCAGCGATTACTTGTGTTACTTCTTTCGTTCCTACAACAGCAGGAATTTCTAAAGAACGCGCCATAATAGCGGAGTGAGATGTACGTCCACCGATATCGGTTACAAAACCTTTAACATAGTCACGATTCAATTGTGCTGTATCACTTGGTGTTAAGTCTTTGGCTACGATTACAACTTCTTCATTGATAGTAGCCGGGCTAGGGATTTTAACGCCTAATAAGTGTCCCATTACTCTCTCAGTTACATCTTTAATATCAGCTGCACGTTCTTGCATATATGGATTGTCTTCCATTGACTCAAACATGTTGATATACATTTTTGCAACTGTTGATAAAGCTGCTTCAGCGTTTATCATGTTTTCTGTAATATCATTTTTAATGCCATCAAATAGTTCAGGATCGGATAATACCATTAAATGTGCGTCGAATACTTGCGCTTCATCTTCACCAACAGCTTTAGCCACATGTTCACGGATACCTTGGATTTCATTTTTTGATTTCTCAAAAGAATCCAGAAGGCGCTTAATTTCGCCTTCTGGATCTGTAATTGAAACTTTATCAAAAGATAAGTCTGGCTCCGTTAGCAGATATGCTTTTCCTATGGCGATTCCATCACTAGCAGCAATTCCTACTAACTGGTTAGTCATTACTCAGCCAAACCTTCTTTCTTAAGTGTTTCGACGATGCCTTCCATTGCTTCAGCTTCGTCTTGTCCATCAACAGTGATTGTTACTTCTGCACCTTGGCCTACACCAAGAGACATAACACCCATGATTGATTTCAAGTTTACAGATTTACCTTTGTACTCTAGGTTAATATCTGAGTTAAATTTGCTAGCTGTTTGAACTAACAATGTAGCTGGTCTTGCGTGAATACCTGTTTCAGCAATAATATGAAAGTCTTTTTTCTCCATGACGTTGGTCCCCTTTTTATATGAATTTGGAAAGTATTCCTCAACATTTAGATTATACATCAACCGATGACTTTTAGATATTATAAAGCGCTCTAAAAAATTCTTCTATAAGTAAAGGAATATAACCCTTTCATAGAACTAGATTACCATTTTTTGTAACTTAGAACAACTCTTTTAGGTGTTTTTATATGGATTGCAACCTATTTGGTCATTAATTGTTCAAAATACTTGAAAGTCAAAATTGGTCAATGTATAATAATAGTGCAAGTAAAATTAAAACGTGATAAAGAAAGGATGTTTAATAATATGAAATGTATAAATTGTGGCCAAAATGAAGCATCCATCCATCTCTATGCGTCACTAAATGGTCAAACTCAAAAAATTGATTTATGTCAAAACTGCTATCAGCAACTAACGGCCTCTCGCGGTCAAAATCCTAACTCGGGCTTCTTCAGAAATCAAATGGGTAACGATCCGTTTAACTTCGGCGACTTAGAGCAATTCTTCCGCCAAGCTCAACAACAAAACCGTGCCCAAAAACAACCAAACGGTCCACAACCGCAACAAGGTAAAGATGGCGGCAAGGACGGCGGGTTATTAGGTCAGTACGGTGTTAACTTAACCGAATTGGCACGTCAAGGAATGATTGATCCGGTGATTGGTCGCGACAGCGAAATTGCCCGTGTAATTGAAATTCTAAATCGCCGTAGTAAAAACAACCCTGTTTTAACGGGTGAAGCAGGTGTTGGTAAGACATCCGTTGTCGAAGGTTTAGCACAAAAAATCGTGGATGGTGATGTTCCGCAGAAACTGCTGGACAAAGAGCTTATTCGTTTAGATGTCGTTTCTCTCGTGCAAGGAACAGGAATCCGCGGTCAATTCGAAGAACGGATGCAACAATTAATGGACCAAGTCCGTCAAAACGATAAAATTATTTTGTTTATTGATGAAATCCACGAAATCGTTGGTGCCGGTAGTGCCGAAGGAAGTATGGATGCCGGAAATATTTTGAAACCTGCCCTAGCGCGTGGCGAATTACAACTCATTGGTGCGACAACGTTAAATGAGTATCGTAAAATCGAGAAAGACTCTGCTTTAGAACGTCGTTTCCAACCCGTACGTGTCAGCGAGCCTACACCTGAACAAACATTGATTATTCTGCAAGGATTACGTCCGAAATATGAAGAATACCACCATGTTAAATATTCAGATGAAGCGTTGGAAGCTGCTGTTAAACTATCGCATCGTTACATTCAAGATCGTTTCTTGCCTGACAAAGCCATCGACTTATTGGACGAATCAGGTTCCAAGAAAAATCTGACTCTGAAAATTGTAGATCCAAAAGAAATCGAAGAACGCATTGCAGCGGCGGAAAAAGAAAAAGATGCTGCCCTAAATGCTGAAGATTACGAAAAAGCAGCTTATTACCGTGATCAACTACTGAACTTGCGCAATATGAAAGAAAATCCGACTTCGATGGATAACAATAACCGTGTGACAGAGAAAGATATCCAATTAATCGTGGAAACTAAAACAAATATTCCAGTTGGAGAATTACAAGAAAAAGAACAGAAACAATTGAAAAATCTGGATACTGACTTGAAAGCACATGTCATTGGTCAAGATGAAGCAATTGAGAAAGTTTCGAAAGCGATTCGCCGTAACCGTGTCGGATTCTCTCGTAAAAACCGCCCTATCGGTTCTTTCCTATTTGTTGGACCTACTGGTGTCGGTAAAACAGAATTGGCACGTCAACTGGCTAATGAAATGTTTGGAACGGAAGATTCTATTCTTCGTTTCGACATGAGTGAATACATGGAAAAACATGCTGTCTCTAAAATGATTGGTTCTCCTCCTGGCTATGTCGGGTACGAAGAAGCTGGACAATTGACAGAGCGTGTCCGTAGAAATCCATATAGTATTGTGTTGTTGGATGAAGTTGAAAAAGCCCATCCAGACGTCATGCACCTCTTCTTACAAATTCTAGAAGACGGGCGTTTAACGGACTCTCAAGGGCGTGTGGTAAGCTTTAAGGATACAATTATCATTATGACAAGTAATGCGGGAACCGGCGACCAAGAAGCAAGTGTGGGGTTCGGTGCTGCTCTTTCTGGAACAACACGTTCTATCATTGATAAACTGGGTAATTATTTCAAACCAGAATTTATCAATCGGTTCGATGCCATCGTGGAATTCAAATCCTTATCTAGAGAAGATTTGACGAGCATCCTGACGTTGATGATGGATGATGTAAACAACGCTTTGGCTGATAAGGAAATTACGATTAAGGTCAGTGATGAAGCAAAAGCGAAGTTAATCGATTTGGGATATAACCCTGCTATGGGCGCACGTCCATTACGTCGGATTATCCAAGAACAAATCGAAGACCACGTCGCAGACTACTATCTAGACCACCCTTCCGTTAAAAACTTGGCCTTCGATATCGATTCAGAAGGAAATATCGAGGTAAAGCAAGCAGAGGAAGAACAGCTACAAGATGAAGAAGAAGTACGCGAAACAGAATAGAAATTTTAGCACGTTTACGCCACTATTATCTATCATTACAAAGTTATGTCCTAAAGTGAGGAATGATTCGGGCATCATTACCCAGTTATGTCCTAAAGTGGGAAATCATTCGTTAATAGTAGAGGAGCCGGGAGTTATTTCCCGGCCTTTTTGCTTGCGTGTTACTATGAAGGTTATGATGCTTTCCGGTTTAATTTTCCCTTATGCTTCTTTAATTTTTAGAAAAGGTTTATAATGAGGGTAATTGAAAAAGCAGAGGGGGGTATTATATGAAACTAATTGACGTAACCAATAGCCATCCGGAACTTGTACGTGAGCAATTAGCCAATACGGACGCAAACTTCGTCAAGGTTTATTCGCTCGGACAAACAACAGTAATTTTTACGGGTGCCCCAACACACGAAGACATCATTCTTCTGAATCGGAACAGACGCGTTAAACAAAATGAAATTGATTTTGTTCGCAACAAATTAACAGACTGGACGGAAGAAGTTGATGTTGAAGTGATGCCCGGACACAACTTTGTGGAATTATCTTATATCAAAAAAGATGCGCGCTGATTACAGCACGCATCTTTTTTTGGTTTTTATAGTAAGGATTTTAATTTAACTTCAGGGTACTTATCTTCGAACCAACGCATAGCGAATTGATTTTCGAATAGGAATACTGGGTTATCAAAGCGGTCCTTGCATAACAAGTTACGACTTGATGACATGTTCACATCTAGATCCTCTTCTTCAATCCAACGTGCAATTTTGGATCCCATTGGAGTCATATCTACTTCAGAATTATATTCATTCAACAAACGGAACTGGAATACCTCAAATTGCAACTGTCCGACAGCACCCAAAATAAATTCTTCCGTATGGTACGTTTTATACAGCTGAATGGCACCCTCTTGAACTAATTGTTGAATCCCTTTGTAGAATGATTTTTGTTTCATAACGTTCTTAGGCGTTACTTTCATAAATAATTCAGGGGTAAACTGTGGTAATGCCTCGAATTGAACTTTATTTTTACCTTCATACAGCGTATCGCCGATTTGTAAGTTACCCGTATCATACAGACCGATAATATCGCCTGCAACGGCACTTTTCACTGACTCACGGGAGTCCGCCATAAACTGCGTTGTATGTGACAATTTTAGTTTTTTACCTGTACGTTGGATAGTAACATCCACACCCGGTTCAAATTCTCCCGAGCAGATACGCATAAATGCAATTCTATCACGGTGAGCAGGGTTCATATTGGCTTGAATTTTGAAAATAAACCCAGTCAAATCTTCTTTAGAAGTTGGAATTAATTCTCCCTCTTCCGTTTTCTTAGCTGCTGGACTCGGCGCAAAGTCGATGTAAGCGTCCAAGAATGTTTGTACTCCAAAACCTGTTAAAGCAGAACCGAAAAATACCGGTGTTAATTCGCCGTTAGCGATTGCTTCTTCATCGAATGGATTTCCTGCTTCGTTTAATAGAAGAACATCTTCCATAGCTTGTGTGTAGATTGTTGATTCTGTAATAGGATAGTCGCCAATGATTGCACCATCTTCATCCAATGGCAAGAAATCATTGTCCCCGTTTTGCTCAGGGTGTGTCAATTCAACACGGTTATTGTAAATATCGTAGATACCAAGGAAGTTTTTACCCATTCCCATTGGCCAGTTCATTGGGTATGCATCGATTTCCAATACTTCTTCCAATTCAGCAATAAGATCCATCGGTTCGCGTCCATCACGGTCCAATTTATTAATGAAGGTAAAAATCGGAATACCGCGCATCCGACAAACTTTAAATAGTTTTTTCGTTTGCGGCTCAATCCCTTTACCACTATCGATAACCATGACTGCACTGTCTACTGCCATCAGTGTCCGGTATGTATCTTCTGAGAAATCCTCATGTCCTGGAGTATCCAAAATATTGATTTGTAACCCATCATAATCCACTTGCATAACTGAACTTGTTACGGAAATACCACGTTGTTGCTCAATTTTCATCCAGTCGGATTTAGCAAATTTCCCTGATTTCTTCCCTTTTACCGTACCCGCTTGACGGATTGCTCCCCCAAATAATAGGAGTTGCTCTGTAATCGTCGTCTTACCAGCATCCGGGTGAGAGATAATTGCAAATGTTTTTCGTGTGTTTACTTTATCTGTTAGTGTTTGTGCCATGATTAATCCTTTCTTACTTCGTATTCTCGTGAATAGCCTTAGCTATTATAAACATAAATGACAACTCCGGCAACTGCGAAGAGTTAACCGGAGCTTAGAAGTTATTCGCTTTCTTTATTTACTCATTTTTGGAATTTCATCCACAACAAGTCGTTCCGGTACTTCATGATGCGTGCCGTCAATATAACGCACACCCACTCTGGCCAAGCGATTGTTGTCAAATTCAAGTGTTTTGATTTCTAAGCCGTTTACCTGGATAGTTGCTGACTCTCCATTTTCAGGTAGCATGCCGATTTCCGTTAATAGATACCCCGCGATTGTATCGACAAAAGTCGACTCTAATTCTGTGCGGAAGAAATCATTGAAGCGATACAATGGTGTCGCACCATCCACTTCAAAATAATTTTCATCTTTGCGTTCAATTAACACGTAAGCCTCATCATACTCATCTTCGATATCTCCGACAATTTCTTCTAAAATATCTTCCAATGTGACGATTCCAACCATCCCACCGTATTCATCATGTAGAATTGCCAACTGGTTATGACTGCGTTTTAAGACGGCCATCAATTCATCCGTTGTAATTGTTTCAGGAACAAATAAGGGACGATTTAGGATTTTTCGTAAATCAATTTCTTCTAGTGGCGTTACACGCGATTCTTTTAATAAGTTTTTCAAGTGTAACAAGCCGATTACATCGTCTTTATCATCATTGTAAACCGGGATTCGTGTATAGGGAGAATCAAGGGCTTCTTTAATATTTTCGTACGTGTCAGCTGTAATATCCAACATAAATGTATCCGTACGCGGCACCATCACTTCACGCGCCAACTTGTTATCCATTGCCAAAACACCTTTTAACATACGAAACTCTTGGGCTTCAATCGTTCCCTCCGAGTTACTTTGTTTCAATAATGTTTGCACTTCTTCACGTGAATAACTTTCGCTGTCATCCTTGAATGTTATCGGTGTAATTTTTTCTAAAAGACTAGTAGAGAAAGAAAGCAATCGCACAAAAGGTTTCATGAATTTTTGTACAATCGTAATAATACCGGATCCCCGATAGGCGATTTCTTCAGAATTCTGCATCGCAACCTGTTTCGGAAATAACTCTCCAAAAACAAGCGAAATATACGATAACAAAACCGTTACAATTAATACTGCGAGTTGTTTTGCGCCAGGAAGTGCTGTGAGATAGGGTTCTAAGATTCCCGCAAAAGAATTTGCTGCGGATGCACTTGATAAGAAACCAGCCAATGTAATGGCAACTTGAATGGTTGCTAAGAAATCGTCGGAATTATCTAATAGTGCTAATACTTTACGCGCCTTTTCATCACCTTTAATGGCCTCATTAGCTACTTTATTTTTATTTAATGATACAAAAGCCATTTCCGCTGATGCAAAAAAGGCATTAATGCCAGTCAACAAAGCTACTAATAACAACTGCCATATCAAATTCTGACTGTCGGGATCTGCGTTCATTTTATTATTTCTCCTTTTAAATGTAATACGTTAATTATCACTTGAATTTCCTTAAAATACAAGTTTTTTTTCGTGGTGGCCACCAGCGACTGGGAAAGGGCTCACTCAAATTAAAATTCACGGTTGAGTGAGCTCTTTTAGTTCCAGCTACACAAAAAGACAGGGCTCTCACCCTGTCTTTTAATCACGATTATTATGCTTGGTCAAATGACTCTACGTCAACATGGTTTAACATGTTTTCTTGTTCTAGAGCTTTGTGAGCCAACAAGTTCAAGTAGTTCCATGGACGGTCGAAGTGTGGTTGGAAGAAGAAGTCTACCAATGCCAAGTCTTCGATAGTCATGCGGCCTTGAATTGCCAATGACAATGTGTTTGCAGATTGTGTAACGTCATATTTAGACATTACTTGTCCACCAACGATACGAAGTGTATCTTTTTCGTACACAAGTCTCATAAGGATTTTTTCGTTTGATGGCATGAATTCTGGACGGTAGAAATCTTCGAACAATACAGATTTTGTTTCTAGTCCGAATGCTTTACTACTTGAGTCAGTAACACCAGTTGAACCAATGTTAAATCCGAACAAGTGTAGTCCTGATGTAGATTGTGTTCCACGGTATTTCATTTTTGGTTCGAAAATGTTTTTACCAACCAAGAATCCCATACGTACAGCATTTGTTGCTAATGGAATGTATGCATGTCCACCGTTTGGATTGTAGTTAACTGCACAGCTATCTCCTGCAGCAAAGATATCTGGGTTGCTTGTACGCATGTAATCATCAACGATGATTGCGCCGTTTGGCAACATGTCAACTTTGTCTTTCAACAATTCAGTGCTTGGACGGAATCCAACACATAGAATAACTAGTTCAGATTCGTATGAACCACCACTTGTTACAACAGTAGTGATGTCACCCGCTTCATTATCTTCAAATCCTTGAACTAATTCGTTCAATTGAATTTTAACGCCACGGTTACGCAATTCGTCTTCTAGAATGTCAGTAAATTCTGGATCTAGGTATTTATTCAAGATACGGTCAAGACCGTCGATAAGTGTTACTTCTTTACCATCAGTAGCAAATGCTTCTACTAATTCGATTCCGATGTATCCACCACCAACAACAGTGATTTTAGTTTTGTCTACTTTACGTGCAATGATTTCTTGAGCTTGGTTGTAGTTTTTACACAATACAACGTTTTTGCTCTCGATACCTTTGATTGGCGGGATAATTGGCCATGAACCAGTTGTCATAACTAATTTATCGTATGCTTGCTCAAAAGTTTCGCCTGTTTGTAAGTTTTTCACAGAAACAACTTTGTTTTCTGTATCTATGTTTGTTACATCATGTTCCATGTTTACTGTAGCGCCAAGTGATTTAAGTTCTTCTGGGTTTGAGTAGAATAAGCTTTCTGCTTCTTTAACTACGCCACCAACATATAATGCAATACCACAAGACAAGAATGAAACGTTATCGTTACGTTCGAAGATCGTTACATCTGCTCCTGGATTTTCTGATAGGATTGTTTTAACAGCTGACGTTCCAGCATGCGTACATCCAACTACTACAACTTTCATTTAAAAAGCCCCCTAAATATATTTGTATGATTATGAACAATGTTTCGCGTCATGAATCTTACCTTCAAATGAATATGTGAACAATCTGTGTTAAAAAGATTACTCCTACATGAATTCTACTCACATTTAGAATAAATGCAACAAAAAAAGCTTAAAAATGTCAATTGATTTCATATTCGCCAATTGTTAAAATAAAAAAGAATAAAATTCCCAAAGAAAAGAGAATGATAATGCTGCGATTTGAACGAACGACCGATATAGAATCTCCTATTTATCGAGATGCATTGGAAATCCGTTTGACTGTGTTCGTAAACGAGCAAAACGTTTCTCCTGCAATCGAGGTAGATGAGAAAGAATCTTCTTGCATTCACGTCGTCGGCTATGATCACAATCATAATCCGATAGCGACAGCCCGCCTCTTCCCTTTGGACAAAGAAAATTACAAAGTTCAGCGCGTTGCAGTCCTTCTGAGCGAACGCGGGAAGCAACTAGGTAATTTATTAATGAACGAAATGGAAACCATTGCGCGTGAAAATGGTGCGAAGCGGATTATTCTGGGTGCACAAAACCAAGCGTTGCCTTTTTATGAAAAAATAGGTTATACCGTTTTTGGCGATGAATACGAAGAAGCCGGTATCCTTCACCATGATGTGGAGAAGATAATCTAGATATTAGAACAAATGCTGATTAAACACTGGTTAAAACGTTCCAATCTTTAGTTATTGGAACATTTCGATACCAATTTCCGATTAGAATGTTCCAATAATTGTTTATTGGAACATTACGCAATTAAATTGGGATGATAACGTTCCAATCGAAAAACGCACACAGAACAATAAGGCTTAGATTCAGGAGCCTATCTCTCATCAATCTAAACATACAAAGAGAAGCAACCCGACTTGGGTTGCTTCTCTTTTATAAAACGTTTTCGATAAAATATTTAGCGATATTAAAGTAAATTAAAACAGATGTTAAGTCACTAAAAGTAGAAATAAACGGCCCACTGGCTACCGCCGGATCAAAACCAATCTTATCCATCAAAATAGGAATCAAACTCCCTGCCAAGTTCGCCACTGTGATTGCTGACAACATAGAGAATCCAATAATACCGCCTAGAATAAAATTGTTTTGCCAAATGCCCACTACTAAAGTAATGGCTAGACCGGTTACAACGCCGGAAATCAGTCCGGTCATTGTTTCTTGTGTCAACATCGCCATCCAATTCCGTTTTTCTGATTCTGGTTGACCAATTTTCCGCACGGCAACCGCCAATGATTGTGTCCCCGCATTACCGGCCGTACCCGTAATCAATGTTACAAATACTGATAAAATAGCTGCTTCTGATATAAGTCCTTCATAATTACTAATGAGTGATGAAGTCCCCATTCCCAAGAACAAGAGCGTAATCAGCCAAGGCAAACGTTTCCCAGCTGCTTTAAAGGGATTGGAAGTCGTCTCGTCAACGTCTACCGCCGCTAAACCGGAGTAGTCGCTAGTCGCTTCTTCGTGCATAACATCCAAAATATCATCGACTGTGATAATACCTAAAAGGATATTGTTCTCATCCACTACCGGCATCGCCAGGAAATCATAGTCACGCGCCACATGCGCCACATCTTCTTGATCATCGTCGACATTAACAGTTACAACCCGATCACTCATAATATCGCTAATCATGCTGTCTTCATGCGACATAATTAAATCACGTAAAGATAGAACACCAACTAATTGATTTTCATTATTAATAATATAGAGGTAATAAATCATTTCTGCTTCAGACGATTTACTTTTCAATAAGGCCATTGCGGAACGAACCGTTTGATTGGCCTTCAACGAAATAAATTCCGTCGTCATAATCGCGCCGGCCGTTTCGTCGTCATAATCGATAATATCGCGAATTTGTGATGCCTGTTCTCTATCCATCAGACGCAAATAAGTTGGTATCACTTCTTCAGGTAGTTGTTGTAACATATCTACCGCGTTATCCGTGTACATGTCTGCGAGCATATCGGCCGCATATTGTTTGTTCATTTCCATCAAATACACTTCGATAGATTCGACATCTTCTTCCAATATCTCAAACATATCAGACATTTCTTTTGGCGACAAATAATGATACATGCGGATGCGGTCTTCTTGCTCCAAACTCAAATAAATCTGGGTTTGGTCATAAAGAGGATAGGATAAGAAATTCTCGCGAAAAGCTTCCATATCTTCTTGTAATAATATTTCTTTTACATGTGCTGATTCATAATCAAGGTCGAACTCATATTGTTGTTCTTGCATCCATTACTCCTCCTTTTCCACGTTGGGATGCGATCCAGTTATAAAAATCCGCCGGTAGCGGCGAAACAATGGTCATTTCTTCTTCGGTAAAAGGATGGATAAACGATACTTCACGGCAATGCAGCGCCTGACGCGGCATCAAATCATCCGCACGACCGCCATATAAATTATCCCCTAACAGCGGTGCGCCCATATGTTCGAAATGAACCCGTATTTGATGCGTACGGCCTGTGTGCAGCTTAATGCGCACGAGTTCCCCTTCAGAAAATTTTTCTTCCCGCCAGTATTCCGTTAATGCTGCTTTCCCATCTTCTCTTACCATCCGGGTAATGATGGAATCTTCCGTCCGGCCGATTGGCGCATCAATAAAACCGTGATCCGCGGAAAAACGAGCCGTATCTGTCAAAATAGCGTAATAGATTTTTTCAATTGTCTTTTTACGCAATTGTTGATCCATTAAGGCATGCGTATATTTATTCTTGGCAAATAACATCACGCCTGTTGTATCACGATCCAAACGTGTAATGATATGAATCACCTGATCGGGATAGTTTTGCGATTGGTAGTAGCCCTTTACGCGGTTGGCCATCGACATATCCGGCTGCTGTCGCGACGGAATCGAAGCCACGCCGTACGGTTTGTCAACGACTAAAAAGTGCTCATCCTCAAATAAAATAGAAATAGGTATCGCACTCGGAACAGTCGTTTCATGCTCCCCTTCATCTGGAACATGCAGACTGATAAAGTCGCCCTGTTTCAAATGTGTACGCATATGCGATGCTTCACCATTGATACAAACTTTGCCCCCATGGTGACGAACTCGCGCTAATAATTTTCGTGAAACGCCTTGTTCTCTCAAGAACGTGCGTAACAAAATATCCTGATCCCGTTCAAAATGCCATTCATAAATCACATCTATTGCTCCAATTCTTATCAACAGAAAACCTGCCGAAATATTCCGCAGGTTTCTAGTATCTTAATAACTTTTCTCGTAGTCTATCACATTTATAGTTGGTTTTCCATTTTGGGCATACGACGCAACGTTTGGCCCAATCACAGAAAAGAGTGCCTCACGAAAATGCGCTATGCTTCCGGAATTATGCGGAGAAATCATTATTTTCTCGTGCTGCCAAAGGGGACTGTCTTCTTCCAATGGCTCATTATTGAAAACATCCAAAGCTGCAAAGGCTAAAATGTCTTGATTCAACGCCTCGATCAAATCGTCTATTACAACGGAACTTCCGCGCCCAACGTTAACAAACAGCGTCCCTGGCTTCATTTTAGCAAAGCGCTCTTTATCAAAAAAAGCGATTGTTTGGGGCGTTTGTGGTAAGATACTGACAACTACATCTGCCTCTTTCAAGTGGTTGGTACTTTCCGCTTGTGAATAGGTCTCATCCACTTCTTCCACTTTTTTCCCGGAAGTATTGACACCGATCACCCGCATCCCGAATGCCTTGGCCACAACAGTCAACTGGCGCCCGATATTCCCAACTCCAAAAATCATCAGCGTCTTTTCATGCAGCTGTTCTGTTTGAACCGCTACATCCCATCTTTGATTTTCTTGGTTTCTCTTTAACTTTCCAAAGTCACGTAAATAATAGAGCAAGGCACCAATTACATATTCAGTGATGGTATATTTATGGATTCCACTGGCATTGGTTAGAATAATTCCTTTTTGATGCAATTCCTCCAGCGGCAAATAATTGATCCCTGCTGAAATCGCCTGAACCCACTTCAAGTTTGGCAATTTACTTGCTTCCCAAAGCTCTTGAATGTCCGGTGTCCAATGAACAATAATTTCTGTCTCGGCCAATTTTGCTTCTTCGGGCTCCAGTAAAACTTCATAATCTGGCAATGATTGTCTGATTTCGTCTAAATGTTTATCTTTTAAAGGTCGCATAATTAGTATGTTTGGCACTTTAATGACTCCCATCCTGATAATCCTGTTCTCCAACTTTCCCAATAAATGCATTTTCTACACGATTCCAAAAATGCATATGACGATAACGTGCAAAATGTACACGTTCTTTGGCAATCCGATACACAATTTTTTCAATTTGTTGATTTTCGAACGTTAAATTGTCTATCGCTAAAATCAAACCTTTTTGGTCGGCCGCCTCCACCACAATCCACTCATCCTTGGCAATAACCATGGGTGAACTAAGGGTTCGGTAAATGCGATTGTTAACGGAAGCTAACTCTGTTAATTGAATCGCTTCGGTACGCGGGTGAATAACGGCTCCACCTAACGATTTGCTGAGACCAGTCGAACCGGTCGGCGTTGCGACACAGATGCCGTCTCCTCTAAAGGTTTCAAATAATTCATCTTTAACGAAAACATCACACACCATCGTACCATCAATTTTCTTTAATACGACTTCATTCAAAGCTAAAAAGCGCTTTGGTTCAGTTTCGTCGCGGTACTTCACGCGCACATCCAAAAGTGGATAGCTGACACTCTCCCCTTTATCATGTTTTAAACCTTCTAACATGTCATCCAGTTCATAGTCACGCCAATCCGTATAAAAACCCAGATGTCCTGTGTGAATTCCAATAAAACGAACCGTATTTAGTAAATGACTATATTTATGAAACGCCGAGATAAGTGTTCCGTCTCCGCCGATTGTCACAACGAGCTGAGGATTCTCTTCATCAATAACAATCGCTGTCCCGGCTGTTTTACGGATAAAGTCCTCGGCTAGAGCAACTGTCTTCGGTTTATCATAACTGACTAATGCTACACGCATATTAAGCACTCCTAATCGACATTCTTCTTTTTATCTGAAAAGTAATAATTGGCTTCCATAATTTCTTCGCGAATTTCCGACATTTCTTTGTCCAAAAGAAACGCCGCTTCGGCTGCTCTAATCAAACGATTATGTAATTCCTGTGGGTATTCCCCCATATATTTGTAGTTTAAAGTATGTTCAATGGTCGCCCAAAAGTTCATTGCCAAAGTTCGTATTTGTATTTCACAAATAACAATTTTCTCCCCTTCAATACGCTGAACCGGGTACTCAATTACCAGATGGTACGAACGATACCCACTTGCTTTTTTATTCGTAATGTAGTCGCGTTCAATGGTGATTTCGAAATCCTTACGACTGCGCAGCAAACGTACTACTTCATGAATATCTTCTACAAACTGACACATGATGCGGATACCGGCAATATCCTGGATATCCTCTTCTAAACGGTCCAAAGCGATGTTACGTATTTCAGCTTTCTCCAAAATACTTTCTTTGGTTTTTACTCGCCCCGTAATAAACTCGATCGGCGCATGTGAGTTGGTTTCACGATATTGCTTACGAATGCCTTTTAGTTTAATTTTTAACTCTTCAACTGCTTGTTCATAGGGAGCAAGAAAGACACCCCAGTCTTCGACAAATTCATTTTCCATTCCCGACACCCATTCTTACGATTAGATTATAAGTATATTTTAGCATAATTTACCTTATTCGTATGTCTAAATGCGCCTTTTTCGGAACGTTATGATACTATTAGGAGAAGATGAGAACGATTTTGTTCGTTTTTTATAAGAAAGGTCGTGAGCGGATGAGCCAACAAGTAGAAACAGAACTCAAAAATTTACTTACTAAAGAAGAATATGAAATGCTTATTATTGATTTTAACTTAGAGGATACGGAACCTGTTCAACAGACAAATGTGTATTATGACAGCCCGGACTGGAAGTTACGCAAGCTGGGGATGGGTCTGCGTATTCGTCTATATGATAATTATGCAGAACAGACTTTGAAGTCGCCGATTAGTGAACACAAAATGTTGGAGACGACAGATCGCCTGACCCATGAAGAAGGACAGAACTTTGTCGATAGCGGCGAACTGAAGCGAGATGGCTTTATCGCAAAAAAATTGGCGGAGCATAGCATTAATGTCGCCGATTTGGAACAGGTGGGACAACTTTCAACGGTCCGGTATGAAATTCCGGCTGAATCTGGAACCTACTTCCTAGATGCAAGCTACTACCAAGATCAAAATGATTACGAATTGGAATACGAAACAGATGATTTAGAGAACGGTATTCGCGAATTTGAACAATTTCTTATTGCTCGAAATATCAACCGCCGGGAAACCGTCCAAAAGATTGCCCGTGCTCTAAAGTACCCCAATAAGTAACATATGTTTATTGATTGACTAAGTTAAAGAACATAATTTTCAAGCTTTCTGTGCTTTTGTGGCAACATTGTGAACATATGTGTATTTTAAGATGCCTTTCGTAGGCATCTTATTTTACTTCCATCCTTTTTTTGTCATATAATAATAGCAGTATAAGAACTACATCTAATAGAAATGTAAGTCCGTTTCTGTAGATGATGTCCTCACATTTGAATGGAACAAAACACAGTATAAAGAAGGGATATTATGCAATCTAATAATAATTCATATCGCAAATTAAATCCCTCTCAACACGTTTTCGAGCTTTACTTATTTGTTAATCCAATTGGTTTAAAATGTCTGAACTCTGAACATGAAGTTCTGCATTTTATTGAAAGTCTTGAATTAAATGAGGGATTTAAGGTCCATTTCCGTTTCCTGACATTCCATAACTTTAGCACCGTCACCCAGTACATGAAGCGTTTAAATATGCCAACGAATGATTTACAATTGCGTAATCAAATTTACGAAACCATCTATGAGGCTAGTCTCGCTTATAAAGCTGCATTGATGCAAGGCAAAAAACGCGGAAGAAAATTTTTGATGCTTCTGCAAAAAGAATTAAACATTAATATGGCCGAGTACTCTTCTGACCTATTGATCGAAGTTGCTAAAGGCGCAAATCTGGATGTAGAAATGTTTCTTGAAGATAAGGCATCATCTTTTGTGAAAAGTAGTTACGATGCTGACCAAAAAATAGCGCAAGAGATGAATATCTCAAACAACCCTTCTTTGGTCATTTTTGATAACTTCAATCAACAATTTGGTGTTTTACTGGAAGATGTCATTAATTGTGAACTAATTGAAAAAGCATTCAATCATGCGAATTCATTAGATCACCAGTCACAAATGCCACACCAGAAAAAAGCCCGCTCAGTCGGAAAAAGTTACTTACAGATTATTAAATAAAATCAGAGGGTGGGACCGCGGTCCCACCCTCTTTCTGTATCTATAGTAAAGGGGACGGGAAAAACTCCCGGCCCCTTTACTATTAACGGATAATAGTGGCGTTGCTCAAAAAGACAAATCCGACGTCCACTCTATTCTATTCCGCTGCTAAAAGTTCTTCCAGTTCGTTCAAGCGTGCTTCAAATACTTTCATTGCATCTTCTAAGTATGTCGCATCTGTCATGTCCAAACCAGCTTTCTTCATCACTTCAATTGGGTAATCGCTGCTTCCTGATTTCAGGTATGTCAGATATTTATCCAATGCACCCTCTTCGCCTTCCAAGATACGTTTAGATAGTGCTGTTGCTGCAGCAAAACCTGTCGCATATTGGTAAACATAGTGGTTGTAGTAGAAGTGTGGAATGCGTGACCATTCCAAGGCAATATTTTCATCACGTTCAACAGCATCGCCGTAGTAACGTGCATTTAGATCAGCATAGTACTCTGTCATGAACTCTTGTGTCAAAGGAATGCCTTCTTGCGCTTTTTGGTGGATGTAATGTTCAAATTCCGCAAATTGTGACTGACGGAAAACAGTTCCTTTGAAACCATCCAAGTAGTGGTTCAAAACATAGATACGAACAGCTGGATTCGTTTGAGTTTTCAATAAATAGTCTGTTAAAATATTTTCGTTTGTCGTTGAAGCAATCTCAGCTAAGAAAATAGAGTAATCGCCATACGCATATGGTTGGCTGTTACGTGTGTGGTAGCTGTGAACACTGTGACCTAATTCGTGAACCAATGTATACAGTTGGTTCATAGAGTTTTGCCAGTTCATCAAGATGTACGGATTTGTATCGTATGCCCCTGAAGAATAAGCGCCCGAACGTTTTCCTTCGTTTTCGTACCAGTCAATCCAACGATTATCAAATGCTTCTTTCAAAATACCTTGGTACTCTTCACCTAATGGCTCCAAAGATTTCAATGTCGTTTCTGTTGCTTCTTCGATTGTATAGGCAATCGGTGCATCACCTGTTAAAGGTGTATACATGTCGTACATATACAACTCATCAACGTTCAATAATTTTTTACGTAGTTCAACGTAGCGATGTAGCAACGGTAAATTTTTGTTTACAACTTCCAACAGTGTATCGTATACGCTCTCTGGAATGTTGTTGTTTGCTAGTGACGCTGCACGAGCAGACGAGAAGTTACGGATTTTTGCATTGAAGTTATGTGACTTCACGTGTGTTGACAAAGTAGATGCGAATGTATTTTTCAAACCACGGTATGTTGTATAAAGAGCCTCATAAGCCTCTTTACGAACTTCGCGATTTGAACTTTCCATCAATTTACCATATAGACCATGGGATAGTTTAACTTCATTACCTTCTTCGTCTTTTACAGTTGGGAATTCGATATCCGCGTTATTCAAAACAGAGAATGTTTGGCTGGATGCAGAAAGAATTTCTGATGCGCCTGCCAAAAGTTCTTCTTCACGGGCACTCAAGACGTGCTCACGTTGTGAAGTTAAATCGTTTAATAGATGCTCATATTTTTTCAGGCCTTCGTTTTCAGCCATGAATGCAGCTAATTTTTCTTCAGGAATAGCCAAAACTTCAGGATTGAACCATGATGATGCTTCACCAAGTTCTGTTAGGACTGCCATTGAACGCGCGTGTAACGTTTGATACGTGTTATCTGCTGTATCTTGATCGTTTTTCAAATGTGAGTACACATAAACACGTTCAACTTTTTGATTCGCTTTTAGCGATGTCTCAATCGCTTTCAACAAAGCGTCACTGCTTTCGCCGACTGTTCCTTGTAGTGCTTTTACTTCTTTTGCCAAAGCGCTGACTTCGCTTAACGCTGCTTCAAAAGCTTGATCATTTTCGAAAATGCTTGTTAAATCCCAAGTCATTTCTTCAGCGACTTCATGTCGTTTTGGTAGTTCTTTAAATTCTGCCATTGTTTGGCCTCCTCATTCTTATTTCACATTAATAATCTTAACATACTCTCATTTATTTAGAAGTAAAAAAGTTTGAACTTGCCATTTTTTTGCACAAGCAAAACATTTCAAAAGCTTTTTTTGCCTGGAGCTTTTGAAATGTTTTTTGTTTGTTCATATTTAGTTCATATGGCTACGAATCGCTTCGGCAAGTGCTTCGTATTCTTCATTTGATAAAAATGTTTTTTCTGGGTTCATTGCAAATGGTGCATTCCACTCGAATTCGTCTTTGTATTTTGGTACAAGGTGGAAATGCAGATGGTGACCGGAATCGCCGTAAGCACCGTAATTTACTTTGTCTGGGCTAAAAGCAGCATGTTGTGCTTTTGCTACTTTCGCAACATCGGCAAAGAAGGCGTTACGCTGATCGTCAGATAAAGCTGTCAATTCACTTACGTGGTGTTTTGAAGCAACAATCACGCGTCCTTTGTGGCTTTGTTCTTTAAAGATGTAGACCTTTGTTTCGTCCAATTCGATACATGGGTATCCAAAGGCTGCTAATAGGTCTCCACCCATACAGTATGCACAATCTTGAATATTCATTTTTATTCCTCCTAATCATTTGCTTCATTTAATACTATTATAACATCAAAAAAATCGAGTCAGTATTCTTTGGTTTGAACTTGCCACCTTTTCTCACCGAGTCTTTTCAACACTTTCGCTCGTTCCAGCTCTGCGATAAATTCCAGAAGCGGTTCTAGTGGCTCATGGAGGTAAAGTGCATCATATTGGGGTATCGCCTGACTAAAGGCTTTTAGGTCCTGGACAGTTATGGATTTCCTAAACTTCGCCAGTAGCTGGTACCGCCATATATAGCTTGGTTGACAGAACTCTAACGTCTTGGAAGGTGTCGTAAAGATATAGTTCGGTAATGAATGGACGGTGTGCCCTCCTAAATAGATATCCAGTAAAAAGTCACGGTGGACGGCATCTTTTCGTTTTAGTAAAAGTAAGTGATTCTGATAAGTCATTGCCGCTTTTTTTCGTGGATAATTGGGTTGCGGCTTATTAAAGAGTGTCTCAAATGAAGGGAAGTCCAAATCACTTAAAATGATGGAAAATTGCTTTTTTTGCAGACGGTTACGGGTATCGAAGTGTAAATCGTGATACATGTGCAGAGTATTTTGATTGCTGTCGAGGCAAATAAGCGTATTATTTTTCTGCCTGAAAGCAGCGATGCGTTCTGTATAAGTGGTGGGAACATAATCCATTCCACAAATCCAGTAGACTTCATAACCTTTACTCATGTACCCATCCGTACGTTCTTTCAAACGGGCAAACGGAATCGAACTGCATTGGTACTCAAGGGCAATCCTCCGATTTTGGTAAGTCACCAATAAATCGGGGCGCTGCTTCAATTCAGGCAGCCAGGCTTCCATTTCAACGGGAATATTTAGTTTGGTAAGCCACTCAAAGAGGCGCTGTTTTCCTAAAAGATGCTGGGGCGTTTCCCCTTCGGAAAATTGGTGGCATTCGGCACCTGCATAATGGGCAAAATGTGCCATTATTTTAGGTCCCTTTTTCAAAAATACGGGTTTGTTGCACCCTGGACAACTCACGGGAATGGTTCGGGTGTAGTCAGAGGCACTAATTCTTTCATTCATTTGTGTCAAAGCAAAAAACATCTTATTAACCTCCTTTTATCTCTCTGTATATAGATAAGCAAAAAAAGGCGAAAAGCTTTTTTGGCAGGTGATTTTTAAGATGTTTCTTAGAATTGGCTAGTTTGGTTCGCCCAACGAAACTGGATATTTGTCCAAGTTTTTCATTAAGTAGACGCTCTGATCAGGCGAATAGTAGTAAAAATTATCGTCTTTACTGAGTACAATGAGTTGGTTTTCTTGTTCTGATTTGATGAGATAAGCTTCGTCGGTGTCAGTTGAAATATAAGTTCCCTCATCTACTAAATTCGAATTTTCGTAAACTTCATAGGTCCCGTCTTGGAAGAAAGAAAGCATATAGATGTCCGGCGGCATGGTTTCAGATTGGTAAGAGCCAATTAGTTTGGGTTGAGGATCTGATGATATTTTCAACAACGTAATACTCAAAATAACAACTACTACAGAAAGAACAAGGATGATGACATCCACTTTCTTTTTCACAGAACGACCCCTTTTCGAATTTGGTGAATATTTACCTCTATTATATAGAAGAAAGGCTATTTAAAGTAGGATTGAACGAAGAAATTTTGGATGAATCGTGCCCGTTACACCGGCATTCGTTGGTTTATAAATTCTTGTACGCCGGTTTAAATGACTTTTTACCGGCGTACAGGGATTTCGAATTCTTTGTATGCCGGTAGTTTGTCACTTTTACCGGCTTACAGGTGGTTCCAAATTCCTGTATGCCGGTAGTTTGTCACTTTTACCGGCTTACAGGTGGTTCCAAATTCCTGTATGCCGGTAGTTTGTCACTTTTACCGGCTTACAGGTGGTTCCAAATTCCTGTATGCCGGTCTCTCTGGCATCAACGTACAAAAAAACGAGTCAGCTACAATGAGCTAACTCGTTACATGTTATTTGAAATAGTGACGTGCACTTTCCAAGGCATCTTGATTCATAATCAACTGACCATATTCTCCAAGAACTTCGGGCGTGGTATTTGCTTCTTCGCCGAATTCAAGGATTATAGCGATTTGATTGTCGAGATTCGTATCAACCATTTCATCAATGAAAAATTCGATTGATAAATAATACGCTCCTTCGTAATGATACAAGGATGTGTGGCCGCTCTCTAGGTAAAAGCGTTTGGATGCTTCGATAAAGTCTTCGAAGTCATTAAACTTGACCATCATGTCAAGAATTCCTAAATCATTTTCGATTAAGTGTGGTTCAGTTTTATTTTCATTCATAGTTTCAGTATGTTGGCTCATAATATCCAGTATATGTTCTGCTGGATCGAACCCCTCTTCATCAAAATTTTCCATATCATCAGCGTCACCTTTGCTTATAAATAATTCAAGGCCGCTTCCTTTTGGCAGCACTTGGAAAGTGATGGCATCTGTTTCCAGAAATTGATTCTCAACATCCACTTCTTCCAAAATACTATAAAAGAAGCTTTCGATTTGTTTTTGATTCCCGAGTAAATCTAAGAACGTTATCCCTCTCTCTTCAAGGTCAGAACTTTCAATTACCACACGAATCGTATTCTCGTTAATGTTTTCCATTTCCATGATGCTACACCTCTTTTCTGTACTATCATTGTAACAGGGTGACTGCTATAAGGCCATTCATCCGTTTCTAGATTATACCGCATCTACTATACGTTTGCAATGCGACGAAATGCGTACAAAAAAGCATGCCTATTCAGACATGCTTTAGATAAAGTGAGCGATATTAATAGAAGTTAGCAAGCTCTTGGGCTTTTTTAAGCTCAATTGCACGTACTTCTCTAGGTAGGAAGCGACGAATTTCATCTTCGTTGTATCCCACTTGAAGTCTCTTGTCATCTAAAATAATTGGACGACGTAAAAGACCAGGATTTTCTTGAATGAGCGTGAATAAGTTGTTCAATGGTAAATCATCGAGATCCACATTCATTTCTTGGAATGCTTTTGATCGTGTGGAGATGATTTCCTCTGTACCTTCTTCAGTCATTTTCAGAATTTCTTTAATCTCGATCCGAGATAAAGGTTCTGAGAAAATGTTGCGTTCCGTGTAAGGAATATTATTTTCTTCCAGCCACGCCCGCGCTTTACGGCAAGAAGTACAGCTTGGTGAAGTATATAGAGTAACCATAAATGGATCTCTCCTTTCCTGTAAGCGATTGTTCTTCTTAATAAATGTATCTTATAGAGTCTATTATACAGGATAAAGTTATTCTTGGCTACCCCTTTTTTAACATTTATTCATAATGTTGCCACAATCTGTTCACTGTTAGCTCTTTTAAAAAACATTGATTTCGTTGTTAAATCAACGTTTAACCGTATTTTAACCTTTCTTTTCAAGACCCTTATTTAGATTAATTATAAATAAAGAGAGGAAAGTTTGTGATTTTTTTTTATGGTGTCACGAACTTTAAAAATACGCTATAATAGGAGAGAAGATTATAGGAGTGTGATTTTAGTTGAAGAAAAAAGTTTTTTCAGGTGCACAGCCTAGTGGCATGTTAACAATCGGAAACTATATCGGTGCGATCAAAAATTTTGTCGCTTTACAAGATGACTATGACTGTACTTACTGTATCGTTAACCAGCATGCAATTACTGTCCCACAAGATCCAAAAGAATTAAAAGAACGGACACGCGGCTTGGCGGCTTTGTATATCGCTTGCGGCGTTGATCCGGAGAAATCAACAATCTTTGTGCAATCAGAAGTTCCTGCGCACGCGCAAGCAGCTTGGATTGTACAATGTAATACGTACATCGGCGAATTGGAGCGCATGACGCAATTCAAAGACAAGTCGACTAAACAAGATGCTGTTTCAGCTGGTTTACTGACTTACCCGCCTTTGATGGTTGCGGACATCATTCTTTATGATGCAGATCTCGTACCAGTTGGCGAAGACCAAAAACAACATCTCGAATTAACACGTGACTTCGTACAGCGTTTCAACAATCGCTACGAGGGTGACCTCATAATGCCGGAACCACTAATTCCTGAAGCGGGCGGCCGTATCATGAGTCTTCAAGACCCTACCAGTAAAATGAGTAAGTCTGACCAAAACAAAAAAGGGTTTATTTCAATGTTGGATGATCCAAGCATTATCCGTAAAAAAATCAAGAGTGCCAAAACAGATTCAAGTGGCGTGATTGAATATGACAAGGAAAACAAACCGGGTATCTCTAATCTATTGACAATTTTTGCGAACTTCAGTGGCAAATCAATTCAAGAATTGGAAGCAGAATTTGCGGACAGTGGCTACGGTCATTTCAAAGAAAAACTTGCAGATGCTGTTGTTTCCGTTCTTGAACCAATTCAAGAGCGCTACTACAAGTTGATGGAATCTGGTGAATTGGATGCGATTTTAGACGAAGGTGCTCAGCGCGCAAATGCGTATGCGAACAGTACTTTGAACCGTATTGAAACTGCCATCGGTTTACAACGTTAATAAGAATATGTTAAAAGGCAACTCCTGAAGTTAGAGGAGTTGCCTTTTTTGTGTGATTTTTTGGGAAGCGGTTGATGAACTGGCCAGCATTACACATTTTTTACTTCCGCTACTGATTCTATTACCGTGGCCCCAACAAGCAATATTACTGCCTAATTCCCTTAGTCCTGGCGGAGCCGGCCTACTCAACAATCTGAGTGAGCCATTTACAGCAAAAGAGCCTACTCAAACGTAAATTCCAATCTGAGTGAGCCATTCACAGCAAAAGAGCCTACTCAAACGTAAATTCCGATCTGAGTGAGCCATTTACAGCAAAAGAGCCTACTCAACAACCTGAGTGAGCCATCCACCCTCCAACCTAACCACCCACACAAAAAAAGAAACCGGGGCAGTAGCGTCCCGATTTCTTTTTTGAAATTCCATTTTCCCTTTATTAGCCTTCTATTAGCTTCACATAAAAAGTACGATGACGGGGACCATCAAATTCTGCGAAATAAACACTTTGCCACGTTCCCAGAATCAATTTTTCGTTTGCCAGAATTAACATTTCGCTAGCACCCACAACTGAAGACTTCATATGTCCGTCAGAATTACCTTCCATATGGACATAATCAGCGCGATGTGGAAAGGTTTCATTCAGTCCCAATTTCAAATCAACTTTCACGTCGGGATCCGCATTCTCATTAATCGTAATTGCCGCAGTCGTATGTGGACAATATACCAAGACGATCCCATCACTGACACCACTATCACGAATGGCTTCATTTAAATAGTGATCCAGATTCGTGAAAGATTGCTTTTGATGTGTTTCGATTTGAAACTTAAATAAATTGTTTGCCATTTTAACCAACTCCTATTCAGCGAAAAGAGAGTCAACCAGTTCTTCAGCAGTTATCGCACCAAAATATTTCTTCAAGTCAATCGTTTCAAATTTCTCACGTAAATCCGCTTTGGTATATTTCGTCCCTACCAACGTTTCTTCTACGTCGGAAATTTCGCCTAAACCAAAGAAGTCACCATGGACTTTTGCTTCCACAATTTCCCCTGCTTTAATATTGAACAAGAAATCAATCGTTCCAATTGGGAAACGACGGCGGATTTCGATACCGTATTTAGGCGATTTACCGTAATTCCAATTCCAGTTGCCAAAATATTCGTCGCGAATTTCGTATACACGCTTCCAATCTTCTTCCGTTAAATGATACTCTTTCACGTCTTCACGGTTATCCACTTCGAAAATATGTAGAAGCAAGGCATCACGGAATTCTTCCGTAGTCATATTTTTATAAGCCTCATCCACAAATGGTTTAATATTCGTGACGCGGCTGCGAACAGACTTAATACCTTTGGATTCAATTTTATCTTTCCGTGGTTTCAAAGCGCTGGATACAGCATCCAAGTCTGAATCAAACAAAATTGTTCCATGGGCAGTCATACGGCCATTTGTCGCATACATCGCATTTCCGGAAAATTTTTGATCTCCGATTGTTAAGTCGTTACGCCCTTTCAAAGCGGCGTCTTTAACACCCGCTTTATGCAAGAACTCAATAACTGGTTCTGTAAATTTCGCAAAATCACGGAAAGAGTTCCCGTCATCTTCGGTAATAAAACAGAATGAAAAGTTGCCTAAGTCGTGATAAACCGCACCGCCGCCGGACATCCGTCTCACAATGTGGATGTTATTTTCTTCCACATATGCTTGATTAATTTCTTCGATTGTATTTTGATTTCGTCCTATGATAATAGATGGCTCGTTAATATAAAATAGCAAAATAGGCTCATCCAAATTTTTCTCTTTTAATAAATACGTTTCCAAGGCAATATTTACACTTGGGTCAAGATGGTTTTGATTATCAACAAAATACATACCGTTTCGTCTCCTCTATCAATTAGATAATAATTTGTAAATCTTTTTCCGCAAGCTGCACAACAACAACATCGCCGGCCGCTTCCTTTGCTTCTCCCAGCAGTTTCTCCCATTCAACACTTGGAGGTAAATGCGTCAAAATTAACTTTTTCACATTTGCTTCTTTAGCAATGCTTCCCACTTCATAAGAAGTCATATGCACCTTGTGACCTTCTTGTCCTTGGAAAAAGTTTGTATCAGCTAATAAGACATCCGCATCTTTTGAAAATGAAACAAAATCCGCTAAATAGCCTGAATCTGCGGTAAATACTAACTTTTTACCCGTTGTAATTTCAATGATTTCAAGTGCATAACACGGAACAGGATGAAGCGTCTTCAAGAATGCAATCCGAAAAGGACCAATCATAATCGGTTCATTGCCAGTATAATCTACTGCTGTTGTATACGCACTTTCACGGAGTCCGTGCAAATCAGATTCTACATGCCCATAAATTGGCAGGGTTTTATCTGGGTCTTTCAGCTGAAAAACATGCTGCAGGACGCCCATATCCGCAATGTGATCGGGATGATAATGGGTCACTATAACCGCATCTAATTGCTTCGGATCCAGATGTTTTTCTAACGCCAAAACCGCGTTGCTTCCGACATCTATCAACAAATGAAAGGCTTCAGACTCCAACAAATACGCTGTGGTGCCGACACCTTTCGCAGGATAGCCGCCCATAAATCCCAATACCGTTAACTTCATAAAGATACCTCCTCATAACAGGATAACTTGCCTAATAGTAGTATAACATTGAAAAGAAAGAAAAGAACTTTAGAAATCTCAGCGATTTCTAAAGTTCTTGTTGTGCTTTCATATAGGCTAAAGCCTCTCTGGCTAGGCGTTTTCCTTCGTTGATGGCATTTGGTAGACCATACCCTCTGAAGCCATTTCCGCCCATAAAAATACCTTTGTCATTAATACGTTTTTTATGTATGGTGGTTATTTCATTTAATTCATTCCGTTCATTTGCTTCCAGATGGGGAATATTATTTATCCAGCGATAAACTTTTGCGGATTGATACGCGCCTTTAACTTGAAATATTTCATTCACTTCTTCATTAATAATATTCAAGAATGCTTCATCTGATAATTGAACAATGGTATCTTCCAGACGACGCCCCACTTCAACTAACATGATATCGTGATCGGCATCTTTCAAGGACGGCCATTTACGGTTCAACAGTGATGTCTTTGTAATATGGAAGGAACTACGCTTTGGAATAACAAAGCCGTACCCTTCTGGATAACGCGTCAACGCACCCTTTTCAAAACGATATAAAATGGTACCCATCGAGGAGACCTGTGCTTGTGGAATTTTAATGCCAATGTCTTCACAATTATTCAATAAGGGCGCAGATTCTGCAATTGAAAGTGTTGAGATAACCGTTTTTGCCCGTAAGCTCTCGTTATCATTCAAGGTCATCAGAAATACATTTTCATCCATACCATAAAGATTAGTCACTTTTTTTCCTGTTAAAACAACATCCGGAATCTTTTCCATAAGTGTTTCAACCAGCACCGCCAGACCGCCTTTCAAGGTGTATTCAGAGCCTTCACCATCCATATAGTGTGCTAACTCTGCTTCTGTTACATTATAGCGACTGTCCGTATTTTCAAATAAACTAATGAGGTTTTGGTCAAAGAAAGCAGGTGGACATAGTTCCATCGACCCAAAGATATTCTCCGGAAAGTTAGGGTAAGCAATCATTGTACTAACAGCTTTACAAAAACGATATTCCAAAAATTCAGAAGTGGTCGTATTTGAATCCATTCCCAGCTTCATATTATTAAAAGAGTGGTTAATTAATACGGATAACTTATCACTTAAGGACAATTCCTTTTCGTGCATAATATCGGAAAAATTGATGGGAATTCCGTGGTAACTCGGCTTTTTAGATGTTACAAATTCATTGGTACTGAATCGATCTAGCTTGCCGCCTATACTGTACTCTATCTCATCTTCAAGGCCCAATTCCGCTAAGAACGGCCGGATATCTTCACGGCGAATATCAAAACTACTTGCACCCACATCCACAGGACCCACGTCCGTCTGAACAGTTCGGATGGTACCGCCTATTTGATCGCTCTTTTCAAGTAAAACGAATTCAAATGGCAATCCCTCTGCTTCAATTGCTTTATTTAATTCATAAGCTGCGACCAACCCACTTAAACCACTACCCAAAATCGCAATTCTTTTATTTCCACGAAACACGTTCTCACCTTCTCTCCGAATACTTTTCGACACCTCTATCATATCCTACTTCACAGAATAAAGTAGTGAACAATTTGTGACAAATTGCATACGGTAGAATAGTAGGTAGCAGTGAAACCCTCTTTTTAGGTATTAGAAATTCCCATAGAAAAAGACCGGGAAATAATCCCCGATCCTCTACTGTTATTTGAAATAACTCGTGTTCACAAATTTCGTTTCCATAAATTCTTCTACACCTTGTTTGCCATTCTCACGGCCTAATCCCGAGAACTTCATACCGCCAAATGGTGTTTCTGAATTGGAAACCGCCACGTTATTTATTGCTACTAAGCCATATTCCAAAGCATTACTTACCTTTTCTGCGACACGTAAATCTTTTGTAAAGACATACGATGCCAAACCAAAATCAGAATCGTTGGCCATTTCAATGACTTGATCTTCACTTTCAAATGTAAGCAATGGAATTACCGGACCAAATGTCTCTTCATAGAAGATAGTCATATCGCGTGTGACATGATCCAAAACAGTCGGTTCATAGAAGAAGCCATCTGCGTATTCACCTTCCATTAAGCGACCGCCACCGATTAATACTTCTGCGCCTTTTTCGGTTGCATCTTTAATTTGTGCATCGATTGTTTTGCGTGATTCATCATTAATAAGCGGTCCCGTTACAACGCCTTCATCTTGCCCGTTTCCAACTTTAATTTTCTTCACTGCAGCAACAAGTTCCTTTGTAAATACCTCTTTAATTTCTTTTTCCACGAAAATACGGTTCGGTGACGTACAGGCTTGCCCATTGTTACGGAATTTCATTTTAACAAGCATATCCACTGTTTCTGAAATCGGTGCATCTTTGAAGACGATAAAGGGTGCATGCCCACCCAATTCCAGAGATATTTTCTTCAATGTTTTACCTGACTGTTCGTACAATACATGGCCGACTTCAGTAGAGCCGGTAAATGTTAACTTGCGGACATCTTTGCTTTCAGCAAAAGTAGCGCCGATTTCACTCGCTGAGCCCATAACCAAGTTGGCAACGCCGGCTGGTAAGCCGGCTTCTTCGAAGATTTCGAAAATAGCAATCGCGGATAGCGGGGTATTCCCAGCCGGTTTCAAAACAACTGTACAGCCCGCTGCGAGAGCTGGTCCAATTTTACGGACAATCATGTTTGATGGGAAATTCCATGGTGTAATGGCACCCACCACTCCGACTGGTTGTTTACGTACCTCATATTTATGATTATTTGGAGCCGGAATAGTTTCTCCGTAGATGCGACGCGCCTCTTCAGCATTCCAGTGCAAATTATCAACGTTCGTTTGGATTTCACCTTTTGATTCTGCCAATGGCTTTCCTTGTTCTAAAGTCATAATCAGTGCTAATTTATCCGCATTTTCCTCAATTAAGTCGGCAGCACGGTGCAGAATTTTGACCCGTTCGCGTAATTCCATACCAGACCAAACAGGAAAGGCCTGTTTAGCTGCTTCAATCGCTCGTTCGAAGGCTGCTTTGTCACCTCTTGATACTTCCGTTAAGGTTTCGCCAGTCGCAGGGTTAATAACTGGCCGCATCCCTTTTGATCCTTTTTCCCATTTTCCATTTATAAATAAATCAGTGTGCATTTCTGGCAACGTTTGTCTCTTTGTTGTCATTCTTCTACCTCCTGTGTTTTCGCTTTCATTATTAACCTAACATAAGTTTAACCGAAAACAAAAAAAGTTACCTCATAAAGAGATAACTTTTTTTCGTTTAATTATTTGTTTAATGCTGTTTTAGCTTGTTCTGCAACTGCTGTGAAAGCTGCTGCATCGTTAACTGCTAATTCTGCAAGCATTTTACGGTTCATTTCCACTCCAGCAAGTTTCAAACCGTGCATCATTTGGCTGTAGCTCAAACCGTTCATGCGAGCTGCTGCGTTGATACGCGTAATCCATAGACGACGGAAGTTACGTTTAGTTTGACGACGGTCTCTATATGCGTACATATAAGATTTCATCACTTGTTGTTTAGCTGTTTTGAATAATGTATGTTTTGAACCATAATAGCCTTTAGCCAGTTTAAGAACTTTCTTGCGGCGTTGGCGTGTTACTGTTCCACCTTTTACACGTGGCATGGTAATTCCTCCTTATGAGAACATCTTGTTCTCTACTAGTATTCGTAGTTTAATTATTTCATTTGTGATAATTGTTGGCTGATACGTTTCATATCAGATGCGTGTACCATTGATGGCTGACGCAATTGACGTCTTTGTTTTTTAGTTTTTCCGTGGAATCTGTGGCTTGTGAAAGCACTGTAACGTTTCAAACCACCATTACCAGTTCTTTT
Source organism: Jeotgalibaca porci (assembly GCF_011299095.1). Classification (NCBI taxonomy): domain Bacteria; kingdom Bacillati; phylum Bacillota; class Bacilli; order Lactobacillales; family Carnobacteriaceae; genus Jeotgalibaca; species Jeotgalibaca porci. Next base: position 580,989 of record NZ_CP049889.1, read on the forward strand.
GAAACGTTTAGCAGATCCGCGGTGTGTCTTTTGTTTTGGCATTAGTCTTCCTCCTAAAAAAATAAAATTGTTACTTCTCTTGCGTTGGAGCCAGCATCAAGAACATACTTCTACCATCCATACGTGGTTTGCTTTCAACTGAGGATACATCCGATAGTTCAGATGCTAGGCGGTCCAGGACTTTTTGTCCGATTTCTTTATGTGTGATTGCACGTCCTCTAAATCGAATAGATGCTTTCACTTTGTCGCCTTTTTCCAAGAATTTGCGTGCATTACGCATTTTCGTTTGGAAATCATTCTCATCAATGGACGGACTTAGACGCACTTCTTTGATGTTGACCACTTTTTGGTTTTTACGAGCTTCCCGTTCGCGTTTTTGTTGATCGAAACGGTATTTCCCGTGATCCATAATACGGGCTACAGGCGGTTTTGCATTTGGCGATACTACTACTAGATCCAAATTTGCGGCTTCAGCTAGTTGCAATGCTTCTGCTTTCGTTTTTACTCCGATTTGTTCACCATCGCTTCCAATTACACGAAGTTCGCGTGCTCGGATTCCGTCGTTTACCATCATATCTTTAGCTATGGTCATTCACCTCCATGATATTTGAGAGAAAAGCGCAGAAAAAAGAGCGGATATCTCCGATACCCGCCCAATTATGACACAGTCCAATACTGTGACAAACTTGTACATATCTGGCCCAAGGACAACTGTCAACTTAGGCGAGAAGCGGGTGCTCCTGCTTGTATTTTCTCAACTGTTATATCTTACTATGTATTTATCATATTGTCAAACATTTTTTTGAATTTATTTACCCAACGCGCTGAGAGTGATGTCGCCGACCGTTTTGGCTGCGACTAGTAATGCTTTTTCGTTGATATCGAATTTCGGATGGTGATTCATAAAGTATGTGTCTGTTTCTGGTTTTGCACCCATATTTAAGAATGCGCCAGGAATTTTCAATAGATATTGGCCGAAGTCTTCGGCACCGTTAAAGGCCGGTGTTAAGGAAGCATTTTCCAGATACGTCCCTACGCCACGCTCATTCATTACTTTCGCAGCTGCTTCGGTCTGTTCAGGGTGGTTGTATAGTGGCGGATAGTCCCAGGCGAATGTGACTTCGGTTTCCACACTGAAGCCTTCTTCCAACCCACGCGCTAATTTACGGACTTCTTCTTCAATCTTCTTCCCAACTTCGATATCCATGTAACGCGCATCGCCGTAAAGTGTCAGATTATCCTTGATAACATTGCTGACGCCTTCTCCTTCAAAGGAACCAATCGTTACGACCGCCATATCAAAGGGATTAATACGGCGAGAAACAACCGTCTGTAAGTTCATGACAAAGGAAGAAGCAGCGACAATCGCATCGTTACTCATATGCGGCATGGAACCATGTCCACCTTTTCCTTGAATTTTAACTGAAATCTCACTACAGCCGGCATACGCCCAGCCACTCGCGTACTCAACGTGCCCGACTTCGATGTTTGGATAAAAATGAATGCCGTAAATTTCATCCACGTCGTCCAGTTCACCGGAATCGACTATCGATTTAGCACCACCCGGTCCAACTTCTTCAGCATTTTGGTGGACGATTTTAATGGTACCGGCCCACTCATCTTTCAATTCGATGAAACAATCTGCCAAGGTCATCAAATATGCGGTATGTCCGTCGTGCCCACATGCGTGCATCACACCGGGCTTCTTAGAAGCAAACGGTAAATTAGTCTCTTCCTTAATTGGTAAGGCATCAAAATCCGCCCTCAAGGCGATCGTTCTGCCCGGCTTATTCCCTTGAATGGTTACAACGATACCGTAACCATTTCCGACATTGCGTTTGACTTCTACGTCCTTCCCTGCATAGAAGGCAGCAATCGTGTCGGCTGTTTCTTTTTCTTCAAATGAAATTTCAGGATTTTCGTGAAAATGACGGCGTAGTGCAATCATATCTGCTTCCTTTTGTTCAAGTAGGTTCATCAATTTATCGCGTGACATGCTTGTTCCCCTTTCAAATAATACGTTGGTGTTATAGTAACACAAACCTATTTCGGATGGGATAGAAATGTTTCCTTTTGGATGCCTGCGCACTCAAATTCGTTTTTGCGTTTGAGTGCGCAGGTAATGCCTAAAAATGCGCACTCAGATTCGTTTTTGCGTTTGAGTGCGCAGGTAGTGCTTAAAACTGCGCACTCAGATTCGTTTTTGCGTTTGAGTGCGCAGGTAGTGCTTAAAACTGCGCACTCAGATTCGTTTTTACGTTTGAGTGCGCAGGTAATGCCTAAAAATGCGCACTCAGATTCATTTTTACGTTTGAGTGCGCAGGTAATGCCTAAAAATGCGCACTCAGATCCGTTTTTGCGTTTGAGTGCGCAGTTTAGTCCTCAAATGGCTCTCTCAAACCATTTTTAAGCCTTATAGTGACCATTTCACCCCGAAAAAATACGAACCTCACGAGGAGGTTCGTACATTCCATTATTTAAAGTTCTTAATTTCGAAATCAACAGATGACAGATACTCTTCTGCAGCCATTGTATTCATTTCCTTCGAACCATAACGACGGACAGTCAACGTATTTTCGGCTACTTCTTTGTCTCCGATTACGATTTGGTAGGGAATTTTTTGCGTTTGAGAAGCACGGATTTTGTAACCCATTTTCTCGTTGCGATCATCCACTTCGACGCGCATACCCATGCGGTCCATTTGTGATTTCAACTCGTAAGCACGGTCTGCATGGTGCTCCACGCTTACCGGGATGATTGTTGCTTGAACCGGTGCCAACCAAGTTGGGAACGCACCTTTATATTCTTCAATCAAGTAAGCTACGAAACGTTCCATTGTTGAAATAACGCCACGGTGAATAACAACCGGACGGTGGTTATTTTCACCGTCTTCACCAACGTATGTTAAGTCGAAACGTTCTGGCAACAAGAAGTCTAATTGGATTGTAGACATTGTTTCTTCTACCCCAATTGCAGTCTTGAATTGAACGTCCAGTTTTGGACCGTAGAAAGCAGCCTCGCCGACAGCTTCGAAGTAGTCCAATTCCATTTCATCCATTGCTTCTTTCAGCATTGCTTCTGCTTTTTCCCACATTGCATCGTCATCAAAGTATTTCTCTTTGTCAGCTGGGTCGCGGTAGCTTAAACGGAAACGGTAATCGGTAATCTTGAAGTCTTCGTAAACATCTAGTACTAATTGTAAAGTACGTTTGAATTCTTCTTTGATTTGATCTGGGCGAACAAACACGTGTGCATCGTTCAATGTCATTTCACGTACACGTTGTAACCCAGATAATGCCCCACTCTTTTCGTAACGGTGCATCATACCCAGTTCCGCGATTCGGATTGGCAATTCACGGTAGCTGTGAACTTCATTTTTGTAAATCATCATGTGGTGCGGGCAGTTCATTGGACGTAGAACCAACATTTCGCCATCACCCATATCCATTGGCGGGAACATATCTTCATGGTAGTGATCCCAGTGACCGGACGTTTTGTACAAGTCTACGTTTGCCATGATTGGCGTGTAAACGTGTTGGTAACCCAAGCTTACTTCTTTATCCACAATGTAACGTTCCAATGTACGACGGATTGTCGCACCTTTTGGCAACCAGAATGGTAAACCAGATCCAACTTCAGGAGAAATCATAAACAAGTCTAATTCTTTCCCTAATTTACGGTGGTCACGCTGTTTCGCTTCTTCACGCATTTTTAGGAATTCGGCTAAATCTTTTTTGTTAAAGAATGCCGTTCCGTATACACGTTGCATCATTTTGTTGTCTGAATTTCCGCGCCAGTATGCACCAGCCAATGACAATAATTTGAACACTTGAATTTTACCTGTAGACGGCACGTGAATCCCACGGCACAAGTCAGTGAAATCTTCTTGTTGGTAAACAGTTAGAATTTCATCTTCTGGTAAATCAGTAATCAATTCCACTTTATAAGGATCATTCGCGAAAATTTCCAATGCTTCAGAACGTGAAACAACACGACGGACGATGGCATGGTTCTCACGGATAATTTTTGTCATTTCCGCTTCAACGTCAGCCAATTGCTCTTCTGTCAATTGGTTTTCCATATCTGTATCATAGTAGAAGCCTGATTCAATCGCAGGTCCTACCCCGAAATGAACACCCGGGAATAAACGTGTCATCGCATGTGCTAATAAATGCGCGCTTGAGTGACGCAAAATACCCAATGCATCTTCGTGATCCGGCGTTACAATTTCCAATGTTCCGTCTTCTTCCAATTCACGGGTAAAATCAACTAATTCACCATTGAATTTCCCAGCTAGTGCTTTTTTAGCCAAGCTGTTGCTGATGCTTTTCGCAACGTCTTGAACAGTTATTCCCTTGTCAAATGACTTGATAGAGCCATCTGGGAAAGTAATCTTAATTTCTGCCATTTTTATTCCTCCATACTCTCTTAATAAATAAAAAAAGTCCCATTCCCAGAATTTCTTCCGGAAATGGGACGTGTAATTGACGTGGTTCCACCCAAATTCAGTTCTCGTCAGAAACGAAAACTCTTCAGCGCGTTAACGGTGCGGACCGGAAGAATCTACTTGTTTCAATTCTTCTCTCGAAAGGGGTACATACAAAAGGCCATTGAGATGTTCCACCAACCCATCTCTCTCTAAAAATGTTATCTTCTGTTGTCTGTCTTTCTCAACGATTTCATTTAATTTCTAGTTCATTAAAACATGAACAAGCAAGAAATGCAAGGGCCTCTTAACCTTTTAGACGGCGATTCTTCCCTGTCATTTGTACTTCTTTCGCCAAAAAGCGCACACGTTCCATTAAACGTTTGGCTTTAATCGGCTCATCGTCACCGCGATTTCCGATTCGCAAATGTTGTTCCAACTCGGAAAAAGTGAGATTTGAGGTAAAAAATGTCGGCAAATGTTCTTGCATCCGGTGTTGTAAGATCACACCCAGAATTTCATCACGCACCCAAGTCGAGTTAATTTCAGCACCGATATCATCCAACATTAAAATCGCACTTTTTTTAATCAAGTCCAACTTTTCAGGCACACTGTTGTCTGAAATCGCAGCTTTCATTTCTTGCGTAAATGTCGGGTAATGCATCAAAGTTGTAACATGACCTTTCAAAGAAAGCTCATAGGCAATTGCCCCCAACAAATACGTTTTACCAACACCAAATGGCCCGTGGATATACAAGCCCTGATGGAAGCTACCTGGACTATCGGCATACGCTTCTATAAAATCGAACGCTTCGCTCAGCACATCCAAGCGCTCTTCCGTTTGCACGAATTGCTCCATTGTTGCTTTTCGAGCTTCTTTGGAAATATTAATTGAATTGATGCGGCTACGCAATTCTTTCTCACGTTCCCGTTTAATCGTGGCTTGATCGGGAACATACACCACATCAATATATCCGGCATTAAGCGCCAATTCCGGTTGGTAACCGGGGTTTTGCCCCATTTCGCCGCGTGTTAACTTACGCTTTTCTTGCACGAACTCATGTAACTTTGAGTAGCTGTTCGAAATCATTTCTTGCGTAATTGTTTTTTTATTTGTTTCCAGAAAAGTATGGACTTCCGGATCAGCCAAGACCGAGCGAATCATATTTTCATATTGTTCGGAAACATTTGGTTGGTTCATAAATTTACGGAATCCTCTTCCAATGTGATCCATTAGTCATCTCCGGCCTTTCTACCATTCCTGAATTTTTTCAGGCGTTCATTAAATCGTTTCTGTTCTTCGTCAGAAAGAAGACGTTCGCTTTTCGTCTGCGTCGGTTTCTCCGTTGCCCATTCCGGTAATTTCTCCACCTTACGGACAACGTTACGACCATATTGACGGACGTTGCGCTTTTCAGCAGTGGCGCGCTTTTGTCCGATAAATTGTTTCGTTTTATTAATCGCTTCTTCGGGCAAGGAGATTTCGGATTGGGTCCAGTCGTTGGCAATCCGTTCTGCGACACCTTTATTCATCGTCGGCTCACCTTGAATTACCAACATGTAATAAATCAGCATATTCAAAACTCCCGAGGACAAATCGTATTGGCTCAACAAAATGTTCAGCAGATTTTTTTCATTTGAAGTAACCTGTCCCTTTTTCTGCGCCTTAATATCCGCGATAAATTGATACGGAGTTAATTTTTCCGCTAGTAAAACCAATTGTATTTCCTGCTCAGTGTAGCCGGCTTTTTTCAAAGCCGCTTCCCGGTTCGCCTGTTGCTCGGCAGAAGCCTCGGCCGTTTGCTCCACTTTGTCACGAATCACACTCTTAGAAATACCTTGAGTCGTGCTGTCGGCAGCCAAATTCTCGAGCTCCTTTGTATCCACAACACCATTCTCAAGATTTGATGCACGCATCAATAATGCGGCCATCTCCTCTTCTTCAATGCCGTACAATTTATTAAGGACTTCAATCTTCTTCCGAAGTTCTGATGTCAATGCTTCAGGACGGAAAAACTGACTATTTAATAATTGCTTCAAGTAGCTGAAGTTAAACGAAGATATTTCAATCTGCGGTGCTTGACCTTTGCGTGATTCCAGCAATGAACTTTGCTCCAACGGGACAATCGTACGCGCCACATTATAAACACCTACAAATGATTGCGTAATCTTCTGTAAGTCACTATAGTCAGCTTTTGGAAAACTGTATTGCTCTTGCAGCCGTCTCAAACGTCCTTCACCAATGTGTTCCCGCAACAGCATCCGTAACAAATCTTCTTCAAAAAACTGTTTGCTCGTGACAGGCATCAACGGCTCGTAGATGTATTCTTTCATCTGCTCGGTTTCTCTCACGTATGTATTCAATAAGCCTATGCCTTCCAAACGAATGCGTGCCTGATAAAACTCCGGTATCCCGACGTTTAATGTGGCTAGCAGTTCAGAATGCAGTTTTGGTTGGGGTGTCATTTCAAAATCACCCAATAGCGTCATGTACAAACTGAACGCATGTGAGCCGATAATAGGTTGATACAAGTAGGTGATGACTTTACGGTCCACATCGGAAATAAAGCACGTTTGTTGTGTGCGAAAGGAGTCTTTCGGACTTAAATTTTTCCAAGGTGTATTCATTCGTTCCGCCCCTCTAGCTCATGGTGATTCTTTTTCTCAAGGTTTTGTAGTTCCGCCAAGAATGTTTCACGATCAGAAAATTGACGATACACACTCGCAAAGCGAATATACGCTACATCATCAATTTTAGCCAAGTGCTCCATCACATACTCACCGATAGCCATACTTGGTATTTCGCTCTCACCCGATGCACGCAGTTCCCGTTCAACCTGGTTCACAACTTCTTCCAGCTGCTCCAACTTAATCGGACGCTTTTCACTGGAGCGAATCAGACCACGCAATAACTTTTCACGGCTGAATTCTTCACGTGTCCCGTTCTTTTTCACAACGAGCAACGGTGTCTGTTCAATTCGTTCAAAAGTAGTAAAGCGTTGGTGACAACATTCGCACTCACGACGGCGGCGAATCGAGTTATTTTCTTCGACGGGGCGGCTGTCCACAACTCGCGATCCATTATATTGACATTTTGGACATTGCATTCTTTCCAGACCCCTTTCTAGTCATTTTCTGTAGCTAGTATACCATAATAACCGCTATATTATGTTGTTTTTCAGCCATGTTTCAACTTGTTCATAGGTATGGTTCAGGGGGCCGTTGTTGTCTATGACAATATCTGCGCGGTCTTTCTTGGTTTCAATCGGCTCTTGACTGGCAATACGATTCAAAGCCTCTTCTTCCGTCAAATTGTTGCGGGCCATTAACCGTTCCAGCTGCACTGCTTCGGTTGTATACACAACCATAACGGCATCACAGTGGGTTTCATAGCCTGCTTCATACAGTAAGGGAATATCCAATACAATCAGCGGTTGGTTTGCATTTACAAGCGTTTCTGTGTCGGCCATAATCGTCCGTCTAATCTGAGCACTTAAAAGGTTATTTAGCGTTTCACGTTTTTCAGCATCGGAAAAAATCATTGCGCCTAGCTTTTCACGATTTAATGTTCCGTCTTTTTGGATAATTTCAGTTCCAAAATGCGCGACAATGTTAGCCAACCCTTCTGTCCCTGGTTCAACCACGCGACGTGCTACTACATCTGCATCCACCACCGCATAGCCTTTATCAGAAAAATACCTTGACACGGTTGACTTCCCAGTCGCGATACCTCCTGTTAATCCTAAAATATATGTCATCCTGCCGGTCCTTTCTTTTCATAGCGTGCAATCGACCCTTGGCACTTAGGACAGTAATGTGTGCCCCGTTGTGCGACTTTAGTCTTTTCAATCGGGGTGCCACAGCGTGGACAGTCTTCATTTGTCTTGCCATAAACATTGAGAGCAACTTGAAACTTCCCGGCTTCTCCCAGCGTGTTTTTATACGTCCGAATGGTGGTCCCGCCTGCTTCCACTGCATTTGCAATAACCGTAATAATCGCTTCACGCAGACGCGCAGTCTCCCCCTTATTTAACTGATTCGCGGGTTTCATGGGATTAATTTGCGCACGGAACAAAGATTCATCGGCATAAATATTCCCCACACCTGCCACAATATGCTGATCCAGAATCACCGCTTTAATTGCACGTTGTGTCCGGGATAACTTTTCTTGGAAATTCTCGAGCGAAAATTGGCTCGTTGTTGGTTCAGGTCCTAACTTTTGAATTGGACCGTAATTTTCCTTTTTATCAATCGGCATCAACGAAAAACGACCGAACTTACGCACATCCAAATAACGCAAATCGCGATTATCACTGAGATGAAAAACGACATGCGTGTGTTTCTCATAAGGCTCACCTGTTTTTGTAACAGTGAATTTCCCTTCCATTCGCAAATGGGAAACCATCGCCCAATGATCTAAAAGAAAAATCAAGTACTTACCCCGACGTTCAATTGTATGAATTTGTTCGCCGACTAATTCATTTTGGAAACGTTCAGAGGAAAATGGCGGTGTAATCATCCGATTCCAGAATACGTCCACACTCTTGATGGTCGCACCCGCCACGAGCTGATTGAGCCCTCTGCGAACCGTTTCTACTTCTGGTAATTCAGGCATGTACATCTTCCCTTTCTTTTTGTTTAATCAGATATTTTTGACTTAACTTCAAGGCCGGCAACCACAAGACTAAAACAGCAGCTGCGAGTACTAAAAATAACAGCCAAGCAGGCTGATAACTGCCCGTCCTATCAAACAACGTTGCGACGGTAATAGAGCCGAATGTCATCCCTGTTTGCTGGACACTTTGGATGATCCGTAAGCATCACCGTAATTTTCGACGGTATACAAGGAGGCAACCAATAGCGGGCCGACAACCGCCCCAATCGCATTTGCGGATCCATACAGAATCGCAGCTACAAACGCGGCCCACAACTGATTTGAAAAGAGCATAAAAAAGAAAACCAGGGATAAGGTACCGGCACTGTAAATAATCGCGACTTTTATGCCAAAGGTATCATTTAGCCATCCCAATAATAATTTCCCAAAGATTCCTACGAGTGAATAGATCGAAATCAATAATCCTCCAAATACAGCGCCATGCGCGAGGCTGAAAGCACGTGGAAATTGTCCCAGTCCGCCGCCATTTACCAAGCCCGCAAACAGCATGCCAATAAGTAGCATGAGGAAAAATGGTTTCCCAAGAGATTCCTGACCGCTTAAATATATCTGGCGATTCTGAATCTTGGTTTGCGTTTCACCGCTTTGGTTACTAATCAACTTGGTTAAGCCTTTATCTTCAGGGACACGTTGGTAAATAAACAGCGATATCAGCAGGCCAATCGCCAGCAGCATGACGCCATAAATGATATACGTTTGGCGCCAGCCATATTATAATAACCATTTCGACACAAGCGGTCCAAAAATGACTCCGCCCATACTTAATCCGGTCATCGCCAGACTCATCGCTTTTCCGCGCTTCCATTCAAACCAATTACTAATCATCATTGCCACAGGAATAATCCCAATAAAAACGAAAGCTATTCCTTTAACGAGTGAGATCAAATAAAAAACGTACAAATGATTGGCAAAGCCAAGCATCGCAATGGCTGTCCCGTAAAGAGCAGTCATCGCGATGTGGATTTTCTTAAAGTATTTAGTACTCAATAAGCGTGAAGCCAATGGTGCCAATAAAATGCCCACACCTTGAAGTAAGGTATTTGATAACGTAAATTGACTCAACGAGATACCTGTATCTTCGGTAACCGCCGTAGCAAATAAGCTGGTTAGAGAAACCGAAATTGGTGCTGAAAGAGCTAAAAACACAATCGCTCCTAAAACAATCATCCATCCGTAAAAAGGGTTAGCCTTTCTCATTTGAAATCCTCCTTAGAAACGACTGTGTCACAGTCTTCCTGCTTACTTCGCTTCGTACCAACTATTTCCGTAATGACTGTCCACTAACAAAGGTACAGATAGGCTGACAGCATTTTCCATGATTTCCGGCACCAATTTCTCCAGTACTTCAATCTCTTCTGGCGGGCACTCAAAAATCAACTCATCATGCACTTGTAAAAGCATACGTGTTTTCATATTTTTTTCTTTCAACGCTTTATTCATGCGAATCATCGCAATCTTTAAGATATCAGCTGCTGTTCCTTGAATCGGCGAGTTGATCGCTGTTCGTTCAGCAAAAGAGCGCAAGTTGAAGTTACTGCTGTTGATATCCGGTAAATAACGGCGACGGTGGAATAGCGTCTCAACGAATCCTTTTTCTTTCGCTTCTTCCACAATATCCGTCATGAACTGCTTGATACCTGGATATTTTTCGAAATATGTATCGATAAATGTTTTGGCTTCGGGTCTTGAAATACCTAAGTTTTGCGATAATCCGTAGTCAGAAATACCATAAACAATTCCAAAGTTAACAGCTTTCGCTTGGCGACGCACATTGCCCGTCACTTCTGCTTCATCTTCAATCCCAAACACACGCATGGCTGTTGAAGTATGAATATCCTGTTCTTCGATGAAAGCTTCCTTCATATGCGCATCTTCAGAAATATGCGCCAAGACACGCAATTCAATTTGTGAATAATCCGATGCAAATATTTGCCAGTCTGGATGCGAAGGTACAAAGGCTTGACGAATCTTGCGCCCTTCTTCCATTCGAACCGGAATGTTTTGTAAGTTTGGTTCGTTAGAGCTTAAACGTCCCGTTTGTGTCAGCGTTTGTGTATAAATGGTATGGATTTTCCCTGTTTCAGGTTTGATATATTTTAACAATCCTTCCACATATGTGGATTGCAACTTCGCAAGTTGGCGGTAATCCAAAATCATTTGGGCAATCGGTGCGGTCGCACTCAATTTCTCTAACACGTCAACGGCCGTTGAATAGCCTGTTTTCGTTTTCTTAATAACGGGCAATCCCATTTTTTCAAATAAAATGATGCTCAGTTGTTTTGGTGAATTCACATTAAATTCTTCGCCTGCTTCGGTGTAGATGCCTTTTTCCATTTCTGTCAAACGCGCGGCAAATTCGACTTTCATTTTCTCCAAACGTGCGGGTTCAACCGTGATACCAGTCATTTCCATTTCTGCCAAAATAAGCGCTAAGGGTAATTCTATTTCATAGTATAATTCGGTCAAGTTATCCTTTTCGAATTCAGCTTCCAATTGAGGACGAAGTGTTTGAATGGCTTTTATTTTACGTGCTAAGTGTTCGTTCACAATGTCCGCATCTTCCGGAACAGCTTGCTTCGCACCTTTTCCATAAACCGTTTCGTCATAAGAAACTTCTGTATACCCGTATTCCTGTGCGACTGCGGCAATGTCGCGGCCCGTGTCTTTCGTATTGATAATATAGGAAGCCAGGAGCGTATCGAAATGAATCCCGTTCAGTGTGATGCCTGCATAATGCAAGATAACCTGTGTGCGTTTGGCATCATAAACGGCTTTTTTCATTTCTTCATTTGCTGCCCACTCTTTGAAAGGAATGCTAGCTTTTACCGTTTCCGGAGAGGCTGTATAAATCGTGTTCGCGTCTCCCCAAGCTACAGAAACGATTGTGCCATAGTGGTAGTTATCCTCTAACATTTCGACATAAAGCGCCATATCATTAGTGAAATGTGCTTCGGTAATTTCGTCGAGATGTGTATAAGTGATTTTCTCAAAAGAATCTGAAACGTCTTCTTCCGTATGATCCAAATCGCGTAAGAATGTATTGAAGTTCATTTCGCGATAGAAAGAAACCAGTTCTTCTTTGTTTTCATCTGTCACAATGAGTTCATCAAGTGAATAGCTAACCGGCGTAGCCAAGTCAATTGTTGCTAACTTTTTACTCATAAACGCTAATTCTTTGTCGTTGATGAGGTTTTCTTTCATCTTACTTTTTTTCATTTCATCGACATGTTCATAAAGATTTTCGATGCTGCCGTACTCTTTCAACAATTTTAAAGCCGTCTTCTCACCGACTTTGGTTACACCTGGGTAGTTATCGGAAGAATCGCCCATTAGACCTTTCATATCGATAATCTGGAGCGGTTCGATTCCCATCTCCTCACGAATCGATTCCGGTGTATAAGATTTCAATTCTGAAACGCCTTTAACGGTAATATCTACACGTGTCTGGTCAGTCGCAAGTTGCGTTAAATCTTTATCGCCGGTAATAATAACGACGTCAAACCCTTGCTCTTCAGCCATACGGGCATATGTTCCGATAATATCGTCTGCTTCGTAATTTGGAAGCTCGTACGTTTTGGAACCCATCGCTTCGATTAGGACGCTGAAGTACGGCCATTGCTCTGCCAACTCTGAAGGCATCGTTTGACGGCCGCCTTTGTATTCTTTAAAGTACTCGGTCCGGAATGTCGTTTTCCCAGCATCGAAAGCCACCAACATATGGGTCGGTTGCTCCACTTCGAATAAGCGCGTTAAAATGCGGTTGAATGCGTAAAGCGCATTTGTATGAAGGCCATTTTGGTTTTTGAATCGATTCAAATCCAACAGGCCGTAAAAGGAGCGGAATGCCAAACTGCTTCCGTCCAATAATAATAATTTCTTTTTATCTGCCATTTTATTTACATCCTAACTTTTTTATTCTTCATCCCCATCCGGGAAATGCAGCTTTTGTGGAGTCGCCACAATCAATTCTGCTTCCACCAGGCGTTCGCCATCTAGAGTGTTTCCTTCGACAAATATCGTCACTTGCTCGCGGCGTTCGTCCAAGCGCTTCACTGTGAAATCAAAGGTAATCGTGATGTTGTGATAAATCGGTTCGATAAGGTCAATGGATAGATCCACTATATGCGAACCAGGGCCTGGTAAATGCTTGGAAATATTACTCGTAATAATTCCAACAAGGAGTACCGTTGGCACAAGCGGCTTGTGATAAGTTGTTTCTTGAGAATAGTCGTACTGAACGTAAAGCGGGTTATCATCGTTTGTTAATCCTAAATATAACAGAACGTCGCGCGTCTCAATAATCTCTGTAACCGTTAAGGAATCCCCTTCTTGAATTTCATCAATCGTTTTTCCTAGTTTTATATCTTTCAATGCCATACGATCCTACCTTCCCGTATCAAATAGATTACTTCCATTTTAACAAATCCCGCAAGGGTTTCAAAGGAACTGGAACAATTAGATCCGATGAATGTCGTTTGGAGGATGAGGTGAGGCAGCGATTTGGGGTTTTTGGGGAATGATTACTGGTTCATTGCTCACTTTCGCCGCATTATGGGGAATGATTACCGATTCATTGCTCACTTTCGCCCGCAAAAAAAGACTGCCTCATTTTACTGAGAACAGCCTCTGATTTAGCCTTTATTAGTTTACACGTTTAATACTGTGATTCAATATCTCTTCATACGCCATACCGAATTTTTGAACATCTCCGGCACCCATGAATAGAATCACTGCATTGCGGTATTGCAACAATGGTGACAGATTTTCGAGTGGAAGCACTTCTGCTCCTTTTTCAACTTTATCTGCCAAGTCTTGAATTGAGACCGTACCACTTTGCTCACGTGCTGATGCGAAAATGTCACATAAATAAACAGCATCCGCAACATTTAATGCTTCCGCAAATTCACTCAACAAAGCAACTGTGCGTGTAAATGTATGTGGTTGGAAAACAGCGATGATTTCTTTTTCAGGATATTTTTGACGTGCCGCATCCAATGTTGCTTTAATTTCTTGTGGATGGTGAGCATAATCATCAATTAGTATCATATCCTCTACTATTTTCTCGCTAAAGCGACGCTTCACGCCACCAAACGTATCTAATTGTGCTTGAACTTTTTCTTTCGACAGACCTTCCAAATGCGTGAAGGTAATGACTGCCAATGAGTTCAAAATATTGTGATTTCCAAATGTTGGGATTGTAAAACGACCATAGAATTCACCACGAATCGTTACATCGAACGTACTGCCTTCTGTTGTCTTTTCAATATTACTCGCCACAACATCATTTTCAGCTTCCATTCCATATAAATAAATCGGAACATCAACCTTGATGCGGTCCATGTATGGATCATCGCCACACGCAATCAACCCTTTTGATACTTGCCCGGCAAATGTCTCGAAAGCATTCACCACATCGTTAATATCTTGGTAGTAGTCTGGATGGTCAAAATCAATATTGGTAATAATCGCATAATCCGGAGAATATGCCAAGAAATGACGACGGTATTCGCACGCTTCCAACACAAAGAAATCTGCGTCTTGACGACCAAACCCTGTTCCATCTCCAATTAAATAACTGGTTGGCTCAATCCCACTCAGTACGTGTGACAGTAATCCTGTCGTACTTGTTTTACCATGTGAACCTGTAATCGCTACACTGGTAAAATCTTGGATGAACTTGCCAATAAATTCATGATAACGGACAACCTCTAAGCCTAACTCTTTCGCACGCACAATTTCTTCGTGCGAATCTGGGAAGGCATTCCCTGCTATAACAACCATTCCTGGTTTAATGTTTTCTTTCGCAAATGGATACATCGGTATGCCTAAATCATCTAGCCCTTTTTGAGTAAAGAAATAAGTCTCTACATCTGAACCTTGTACATTTAAACCTTTACCGTGCAAAATAATTGCGAGTGCACTCATGCCGGATCCTTTGATCCCGACAAAATGATAGATATTTTGATTATTCATTTGTTTCCTCCACTAATCTATAACCGACCTCAATGAAAAAAATCCCCACGAAATTATAACACTTATTGAGTATATTACAAGCATCTACGTTTCATTCATTTCATCAAAGAAAGATTTGACACCATTCACGATGGGCGTTTGCTGGACAACTTCTCTCTGTGCCCACGAATGAGCCTGCTCTTGTTCCATAATTAACCCTAGCGAGCGGTGCAAAGCTTTGTTTGCTTTTCTATTAACTGCAGACTTCTTTTCAACTTCTGTGGATGGGTTCAAATCAACTAAAATCAAGTCTGCATCATTCACATACAGCTGCTCCTTGATTCTACTATAATCTGTGCTTCCTTTTTCATCACGAGGATTAGTATTCCAGATTGAAGGAATCTCAGAAGCGCGAAATGGGCGTCGACTCTTGTAAAATGAAAAAACTTGAGAAGCTTTCTCACTGTTTTCCTCGCGTTGCCGCTTCCGCTCTTCAGAGATATAGTCTTTCCGGATTTTCGCCTCAGGATTTTCCTTTTGATAGCGTTGGAAAGAATGTTTATGTTCTCTTAAAAATGGAACAGAAGGAGTGGCACCGTGCATGTCTGACGCAACAAACGTTGTGTGCTGGGACTGGCGTTCACTTTTTTCCGTTTCTTTTTCATCATGAGCTGATGTATTTAATAAGTAATTCGGGAAAGTACCTTTACCCTTAATCATTGCACGCACTCCTTCCGGTATTATTATTCAAAAAATGCTTTTCCTGTTTCAGTATCGGCATCCAGCACCAAAATACCTTTTTTGCCCGTTGGATTCTCAACGTTCAATTCTTTAGCTGAACAAATCATGCCGTTACTTTTTACTCCGCGTAACTCACCCGGCCAAATAATCAAACCACTTGGCATTACTGCACCCGGTTTCGCTACAACAACTTTTTGCCCTTTTTTAATATTGCTAGCGCCACAAACAATTTGCAGAACTTCGCCATTATCCACTTCTGTTTGAGTGATATTTAAATGGTCTGAATCTTCGTGCGGTACACACTCTTTAACATACCCCACCACAAATTTTGGTGACAAATCAACAGTAATTTCATCTTCGAAACCAACCGTTTTAATCAAAGCATTCAATTGCTCCAATTCTTCATCTGTCAAAACAACCTGCCCATTTCCAGCCGGTGTAAATGTTTTAGAAATTTCAAAAACATTCATACTTACTGTTTCGCCAGTCGCTTCACGGTAAATACGTGTTACATTTCCCTTTGACTCTGTTGCCAGTTCAGAACGCGTAATGTCACCTTTTGTTAATAATAATGTATCGCCAACTGCATCTTTGTTATAAAAACTTAACCACATAATAATAGGCTCCCTTAGATTTTTTCGCGTGTTTCTTCTAAATACGCTTCGATTTCTTCTTGTGTTTTACGATCGCCATTTACCCAACGGCTTACTTCTTCACCTTTATTGTACGTAATGAAACTTGGAATTCCCATGACACTGTGCTCTTGCGCAAACGGCATAAATTCATCGCGGTCCACTTCAACAAAGGTGAAATCTGCGAACTTTTCAACTATTTCAGGCATAAACGGTTTGATGTAGTGACAGTCACCACACCATGTCGTTGTAAATAAATACACTGTTTTTTCTGCTTGTTTCAGTTCTTGTAATTTTTCAAGTGTTAAATTTCCCATCTGAATGCCCTCCTAATTTCTTTCCATAATCGTTTCGTATGTACTCTTATCAAGTGTTTTCGCTACTTGAATAACCATCTCTTTAGCAGCAGCGTAGTCATCAATATGGAACATGGATTGATGTGTATGAATATAACGTGCTGAAACGCCGATTACCGCACTTGGTACACCGTGATTCATTGTGTGCGCTGCACCAGCATCTGTACCACCTTTTGATACAAAATATTGATACGGAATATTGTGCGTTTCTGCAGTATCCAACAAGAACTCACGCATTCCCCGCAAAGTAATCATGCCAGGATCTTGAATACGCAGCAAGAATCCTTCTCCCAAATGGCCAAAGGTTCCCTTTTTAGTCATCAAGTCATTTGCAGGAGAACAGTCAACGGCAAAGAATAAATCTGGATTAAATTTATTAACTGAACCGCGTGTCCCGCGTAGCCCTACTTCTTCTTGCACGTTTGCTCCCGCAATCAAGGTGTTTGGTAATTTTTCATCTTTTAGAGCTTCTAAGGCTTCTACCACAACAACGTTCCCGTAACGGTTGTCCCATGCTTTCGCAATAATTTTCTTTTTATTGGCAGTCCAAATCGTTTCAGCTTGCGGTACGATTGTATCGCCCGGGCGCACACCAAATTCCATTGCTTCATCAAGCGAATCAAACCCAGCATCGAATAGAATTTCATCTACTTTTAAATCTGTACTGCTGGCTGCTCCACGCAACAAATGCGGCGGGATTGATGAAGAGATTACTGGTATATCTTGGTTACGTGTTTGCAGTGTGAAGCGTTGTGCTGAAACAACATACGGGCTCCAACCACCTAGTGGCGTCACTTTCAACATACCATTGTCCGTAATGAGCGTGACCATGAAGCCAACTTCGTCCATATGTGCCGCAACCATAATACGAGGTGCGTCCGCGTTTTCATTTTCACGAATTCCGAAAACACCACCCAAACCGTCTGTTTCTACACGGTCCACAAATGGCGTCATTTTTTCACGCATATAATTACGAACGTTACGCTCATTTCCGCTCGTACCTTGAATTTCTGTTAAGTCCTTAATCAGTTGAAATGTTTTGTCTTCCACTTGGACAACCCTCCCGTTAATTCTACTTTTCATTATACATAATCTTATGAAAACCGGCAATAATACGGTTTTTAAATCATTAACACCTCATACGCATTTATGCTATACTAGCGTTAGAATCTTCACATTTAGAATCAGGAGGGATCACGATGTTATTTAAAGATGAAGAAACCTTTTATGACTCAAATAGAGAAAGAATCCTTGCCGGTATCCTACTGACATCAGGAATTGTCATTGGAGCATCTCTGGTAGCTCTTTGCGCTGGCAGAAGAAAAAAAGTAAACGGCGATAAAATTCTTGATAACGTAAAAAAAATGTTCTTAGCAGACGGACCAATTGAAGGCTCGTGGATTGAACTCCATCCCGTACCGCTAACGCGCTTCTCTTCTGAAACCGATGTCTACTATGGTGGCATTTCGAGAAAAGAAAATGACGAGCTCGTTCAATACGAATTCATCGCAGACGCGTATACAGGTACAATCTTAGATATTTATAAGCTGTAAATTTCCAACGAAGCAAAAAGTGCTGACTCAAATGCGAAAAACGGTTTGAGTCAGCGTTTCTAACCGAAAACGACTACTCAAATGCGAAAAACGGTTTGAGTCAGCGTTTCTAACCGAAAACGACTACTCAAATGCAAAAATCGGTTTGAGTCAGCGTTTCTCGCGGAAAACGACTACTCAAATGCGAAAATCGGTTTGAGTCAGCGTTTCTAACCGAAAACGACTACTCAAATGCGAAAGCCAGTTTGAGTCAGCACTTTCTATCAAAAAAATAAATCGCAATGCAGAATTTTCTGCGTTGCGATTTTTTCTATCTATTTTGTTGAGAAATGCGCTTCGACCCGGTAAATCGGTTGGCCTTTTGCAGCGAATTTCTCTTCGTATTCAGTTTGAACGTTGCCTTCGAAATCGGAAGCATGTAGATCCAACCACACTTGATCAATAATCATGCCGTATTGCGAGAAACTTCCTAATGAGTATTCGAAAAGTCCCATGTTATCTGTTTTGAAATGGACAGCGCCATTTGGTTTCATAATTGTTTCGTAATTTTCCAAGAATGATTTATACGTCAAGCGACGTTTTTCGTGGCGAGCTTTTGGCCATGGATCTGAGAAGTTCAAATACACACGGTCAACTTCACCTTCTTCGAAATAATCAGATAGCAAACCACCATCTGTATTTAATAATTTCACGTTTGGCAATTGTGCTTCCAACATTTTATCCAAAGCTGTAACTGCTACGCTTGTTTGCAATTCGATTCCGATATAGTTAATATCTGGATTTTGTGCCGCCATACCAACGATGAATTGGCCTTTTCCGGAACCTACTTCAATGTGAATCGGTGCCTCATTTTTGAAACTTTCTTGCCATTTCCCTTTTTGTGAAATTAGCTCTGTAACAACGTATTCTGGATGCTCTGCCAATTTTTCAGCAGCCCACGGTTTATGTCTTACTCTCATGCTCTTTCATATCCTCCTTGTTTTACCCAAAAATAAAATCCTACTCCCATGACAAATTAGCGGAATAGGATATTATAATTTTTTATAATTTCTATTTTCATATGTCTTTTTCATACCTAGGATTTGCTGATTCATTTTAAAATAATCGCCTGTTGCGTGGAAACGTTTAGCTAAAATCAAACGATTTACCAGACTATACCACTCCAGCCGGGCATCGATTGCTTCCGATCGGACAATACCGTATTCGGTCAACCAATTGTCCCAAGCTTCCGGTGCAACGTATTGAATCAATAGAAGCGAAATGTCCGCCATTGGATCAGCAATCTTTACACTTTCCCAATCCACTAAGTACAATCGTTTGTTTTCGGTCAAGAAAAAGTTCTTCCGGTTCAAGTCACCATGACACACCGTATATTCTGATCCTTTTACCAAATACAACGTTGATTCCAAATAGCTGACAATCGTCGCCAAGAAGGAATTTGTCACCAGACTTTCATCCAAATCAGCTGTATATTCTGCAAGAAATGTTTCGGGATCAAATACTTCACCCTTCACTTTCCGCAACATTCCTAAGAGATGCTCCGAATGGTGAATCTTGCGCACCAAATCGGTAACCTCTTGCGTATGCATTTCTTGCCTCGTTAGAACACGACCATTCAGCCACTCTTGGGCCGTCAAGACATCGCCATTTCCGATTCGCTTCGTCCAGATGAGACGCGGCGTAATACCCTCAACCGAAAGCGCGGCTAAAAAAGGTGAGGAATTGCGTTTTAAAAACACTTTCTCCTCAGCCCGAATGCCCATATAAGCATGACCGGTATCTCCTCCGATTGGGTGTAGTTTCCACCCCGAATCCATCTTGTAGTCCATTAATTTCAGTCCTCGTTCATTGTTAGGTTAATGAATACCAATTAGAAAATAAGATACGAAAGTGACCTCCCCTTTAAATACCATACAGGAAAAGTCACTCGGCTTCATGATTCTCTAAATGCTTCATTTGAATTTTCAATCGTCCACTGTCCAGAATTTACCTATTCTGAAAACACTACTGTTATTTTAGGGTCATTTTCTACTTCCGTCAAGGTAAATCTACAGCATCAACAGCTAAACTCAGTTAGGACGGTGTTTAGCCAAACGTTTTCGTGCATAACCTTTTACAAAAAAGATAACAAACACGCTGTTTATAACCGTAGCCATTAAGCCAGACACAGGATCCGTTCCTATTAAGGTCGCAAGCGAAAAGATAATCGCTTGAATAAACAGAGTACGTTGCAACAGCTGAGAAAAACCGACAAACTTCGCTTCTTCCGCCTGTGGATATAAGCGCACCATCACATTTTCCGTCACTTCTTTGTATAGCGGAAGTAATTGGAAGCCAGTCACATATAGTAATAAAACGCCTAATGCTAAATTAAATACTACAATCTCTGACAGAGATAACACCACTGCACCAATGGCGGTTAAACGGCCAAACAAACCAAAATAGCTCGTGCCTCGTAAGAAACTGCGTACAAATAAAAACTGGTACGGATTGTCTTTACCGGAAAGAAAAGGGACGCAAAAATCTAAATAACTCCGACGTTTTGCCTTTTCTTTTCCGGTTGGGGTATCAATAAAGAGATTAATAAACCGATTTATTTTTACCATGCGTTCTTCTTCCGTGGTCACTAATGTTTCCCAGTCGATGAGCTGCGTGCGCATACTCCTTAATTGGTTTTCGAACACAACACCCATGATACCAGCGATTGTCAGTCCCACCAATGGATGCACAAAGAATGCTCCCAAGAAACTCATCACACCTACACCAAACAAATACCATTTCAAATGTTTAACCTTTCCTCTTGTTCCGAATCGCAATGCGGCCTCTTCCAATCCCAAGTGCGCCCATTTCAAGACTAAGCCGATGATAAATAAAACTGCGATGTCCGCTCCGGAAAAAGTTTGGCCGACATACACAACCGGCATTGCTACTGCAACTAGGAATAAAAGTAAAAGTCCCGGTAGAACCATACTGCGCTTCTTCGCATCCTTAATGACTTGTTGCCAGCCCTCTTCTTCAGTAACCAAAAATACTTGGTCGGCTGCTGAAGCCATGGTCGCAATTTTCCCGAAGAAGACAACGCCAGCTAGCAGGAAAGATGCCGCCAGCTTGCCCCAAATAAAATCAGTCGGTAAGGCTTTGATAAAATTAGAATATTGAAACGCTACTGCGCCAATAAGGAATAACATAGCAATGACGAAGTGATCATTCATGACATATTTAACATACTTACTTAATCGTTTTTGATACGTCGCACGGCGCTTCGCTAAAACAGATTCTAACGTCATAGTGTTATCACTTCTTCCGTCAGACGGAAATATAAATCATCCAAACTTGCGCCCGGCATAGCTAATGCTTCTTGCATATTAGCTAACGTCCCACTGTGCGAAATTTGGCCGTTGTGAAGCACGACGAAATTATCACAATCCTTTTCGGCCGCACTCAACACATGTGTGGACATCAAAATAGCCGCACCTTGCTTTTTCTTTTCACTCACAATTTCCCGGAAAGTATGAATACCCAATGGATCCAAGCCTAAGAAGGGTTCATCAATCACGTAAAGCGGCACATCTACCATAAACGCACAGACGAGCATCACTTTCTGTTTCATCCCTTTTGAGAAATAAGCCGGAAACCACTCCAGCTTTTCTTCCAGACGAAAAGCTTTGACATAGCGCAGAGCACGTTTCATAGCCTCTTCCTTCTCCAAACCATACGCAAGTGCTGTTAATTCAATATGTTCTTTTAAGGTTAATTCTTCATATAACACAGGTGTTTCCGGCACAAACGCAAATGCTTGGCGATAAGCCTTTGGATTTTGTTTGATCATTTGGCCATTAATCGAAATTGTCCCCGAAAAAGGTTGCATCAAACCAATGATATGTTTGATTGTCGTACTTTTCCCTGCACCATTTAATCCGATTAAGCCCGTCAGTTCACCCTTTTTAACAGAAAATGAAACATTATTTAATACAGGAACAGCTGAATAGCCACCTGTTATATCTTTTATTTCCAGTGTCATGGTCCGCTACCTCTTCATCATTTTTTCTGGTTACATTATAGCATAGGCTATTTCAGTGTGGTAAAGTAAATACAAATCGACGAAAGAGGGATCCGTAATGACAAATTGTATTTTTTGCAAAATCATTAACCACGAAATTCCAAATTACACGGTTTATGAAGACGAAGATGTATTGGCCTATTTGGATATTTCCCAAGTAACCAAAGGACATACTTTGGTTATTCCCAAGAAACATGTTGCAGATATCTTTGAATATGACGAAGAATTAGCAACAAAGGTTTTTGCTAAAGTTCCCCAAATCGCCCGTGCTGTCAAAGCACATGACCCGGCAATTAAAGGGATGAATATTTTAAATAACAATGGTGAATTCGCACACCAAACTGTTTTTCACTCACATATACATTTAATTCCCCGCTACGAAGACACATCAATTGACGGATTCGGTTTGAAATGGGAAACTCATGGTGAGGACTATACGCCTGAAAATTTCACAACCGTTGCGGAGGCAATTCAATCAGAATTGGAGGAAGCATAATGAAAGATTTCACTCAAGGTTTACTATTTGGAGCAGTTGTAGGTGGTTTGGTTACTTTATTAAATACACCGCGCAGTGGTCAGGAAAATCGTATCCGACTACAGGCATATATGCAAGATAATGCAGAATCAATGGACGAATTGAATGCAGACTTAAGTCGTTTGAAAGATTCTATTAATCGTTTAGCTACTGAAGGTTTAGGAGTTGTAAATACCGCGACGCAGGAAATTACTGCATCCGTTGAAGATTTCGCCGCTAAAAACCAACCTCGGATTCGTCGTGTGAGTGATCGTCTGACGGAATTAACCGAAACGATTGAAGAAGAAGCTGCTAAATACGAAATGCCCAATGTTTAATTTGTAATCAGAAGCGAGGTAGGGGTCATCCCCTGCCTCGCTTTTTTAGTTTATTTTGTAAAAAATGTATGAAGAATCTTTGAATTTACACCAAATGAATAGGGTTTGTGATATAGTTAAAAAGGTTATTTTATAAAGAAATGGAAGTGTAGAAACGTATGAAAAAATGGGCTCTATCAGCTTTGACATTCGCAGCAGCAGCTACTTTGGCTGGATGTGCGGACAATAGTGAAACGGTTGCAACTTCGACTGGCGGAGATGTAACGAAAGATGAATTATATGCAGCAATGAAAGACTATGTTGGTGAAGAAACATTACAACGTCTTATTATCGTTGATTTGCTAGAAGACGAAGTTGGCAAAAATGATTTCGCGAAAGAAGCAGATGCTGAAGCGCGGACAACAATGGCAAACTACGGCGGCGAAGAACAATTTATGTATATCTTGAGTCAATCAGGATTTTCTTCAGTTAAAGACTACACGGACCAACTTTACATGAACAAATTGTTGGTTGACGTTGTGAAAAGCCGTACGGAATTCACAGATGAAGAAGTACAAGCTTACTACGATGCAATCGAACCAAATCTTCAAGCGTCACATATTTTAGTTGATGACGAAGAGTTGGCAAAAGATTTAATCAAACAATTGGACGAAGGTGCTGATTTTGCTGAACTAGCGAAAGAACATTCATCTGATTCATCTGCTGAAAATGGTGGCGAACTGGGTTCATTTGGTCGCGGTCGAATGGTAGCGGAATTTGAAGATGCTGTTTTTGCATTGAAAGATGGCGAATATTCGAAAGAACCTGTTCAATCACAATATGGTTTCCACATTATCAAACGTACGGCTACAGATGAAAAAGAAGCATTTGACGCTGAAGCTGTAAAAGAAAAAATGATGGAAGAAAAATTGGCTGATTACACGAAATTACAAGAAGTAATGGTGTCATTGGTTGAAGAATCTGATGTTAAAATTAAAGATGAAGATTTGAAAGGCGCTCTAGATTCTTACAAGAAGACTGAAGAAGTCGAAGAAACAGAATCAGCTACTGAAGAGTCTGAAACTGAAGAATCAGCTGAATAATAGTGATGAAAACCGGGGATTTTTCCTCGGTTTTTTTATTTTGTGTGGGATTCGGACTTAATGGGATTGAATTCTGATTGAAAAGTCCGAATTCATTTTCGACAAAAAAACTCTCCTCAGATTTAATCCAAGGAGAGTCTCACTTCTATTCAACTTCTGGTTTTGTATGTGAGTGCGGTTTGTAGAATGAACGATTTTCTAATCCGAAAATGCGCTCACTGAATGTTCCCTCAGTTGTACGTGCCAAGGCTGTATCGATCATATTGATGGAGGCATCTAACATATCCAAATGATGAATGATTTCTGCCTCTAAGAGATGGGGAACGACCGGTGAACCGTATTCCAACTTCCCATGATGCGCTAGCACAACGTGTTTCAATAGAATAACATCTTCATTATCCTCGTTAATTTTCAACGCCTCACACGCTTTCGTAATTTCTTCATCCATCAAAACGATATGGCCGATTAAATTCCCTTTTAACGTGTATTCGGTAGACATGCTGCCGGATAACTCAATTGTTTTACCAATGTCGTGTAAAATAACGCCACCGAACAACAATGAGTGATTCACAGTTGGATAATTCTTAGCAACTGCTTTTGCCAAACGAAGAATCGAAACCGTATGGAAGCTCAATCCCCCAGGAAATGCATGGTGATGGCGTTTCGCTGCTGGAAATTCAAAGAATGCTTTGTGATATTTATTCAAAATATGACGCACAATCCGATTCACTGGTGCACTCGTAATTTCAAATAAGGTCTGGTTGATTTCCTCAACCATATCCTCCGTCCGCATAGGTGCACGCTCCATAAACATTTCCGGTGTATAAGGTTCACTGTCTGTAATCGGACGTAACTTCGTAATTCTTAGTTGCGGATTATTTTGATACATTTCGCGCTTCCCTGTTACTTGAACAACGGTTCCTGCTTGGAAACGGGCAATATCTTCATCTTTGGCATCCCAAAACTTTCCGTCAATCTGTCCACTTTTATCTTGAAATGTGAACGCAATAAACGGCTTATTATTCTTCGCCTTTCGAACATCCGCACTCTTAATCAATGCGAAAAGCTCTAATGCCTCATCAATTTCAAATTCATATATTTTCTTAGTCACACTACCGCTCCTCTCTTCTACTCCTATTTAGTTTAGCACACTGATTTGTTCTTCTGAAAACTTTTGTACAACCGTGCGATCAAATGTAAAAAAGAAAATTTGCGCAGTCGCACTCAGTTCACGCAACAACTCATAAACGACCTCTTTACGGGTATTATCAAAGTTCACAAAACCGTCATCTACGAGAATCGGCATGTTTGCAATGTCAGCCGTATTCTTAATAAATGCAAAACGCATCGCAATATACAGTTGTTCGATCGTTCCTTGAGAAAGTTCAAACGGCTCAAACACAGTCCCATCATTTTGACGAATCTTTAACCCTGATTTCTGAAAAATAATTTGCGTATATTTCCCATCCGTCAAGCGTTCAAAGTACGTTCGCATATCCGTTAAAATATGTGGGAGACGGTCTTCTTTTCCATGACGCAAAGTTTCTTCCAGCCATTCCGCTGCGATAACTTTCTTGCCCCACTCGACCATTAATTCGCGCACTTCTGTTTCTAAAATGGCGTAATCTTGCAAGAGGCTGCTGTACGTACCGCCATCTTCCAAAATACTGATGTCATGTCGCAATGCGACCTCTTCTTCTTGAAGCGCGATCCGCTTTTCAGAAAAACGATTCATTTTCAGTTGATTCTGAGTACGTTTATTTTCAGCTTTGTCTTTATCAGGATACTGTTCCAACAATGTCTCTTTCCCGGCTAATTGCTCTGCCAAGAAATCACGACGTTGCTGTTGCTTCGTTTGGTTCTCTTTGGCTTGAATCAATTCATAAAATTCAGTTTCGCTGGTTACATTTGCGCCATCGAGCATTTCTTGCCGTTTTGCATTCGTCTCGTCCAAGCGTTTTTGAAGCTCTTTGCGCTCCGCTTTGAAATCAGCAATTTTATCCGCACTATTTTTCGCTTGCGCCTGTTCCACTTCTAGTTGACGGTGAAGCTCTGGGAAACGTTCGAAAAAGGTCTTTGGCTCCAAGTGATTAAATTGGAAATATTCTCGAATGAATGCGGTTCGGGTTTCCCAATCGGTTAATTGCAATTCCACACTGTCCAAACGCGTTGCGGTTTCCTTAAGTGCAGTTTGTAACGTGGTGATATGGGCAGCAGGATTTTCATCCAAGACCCGCTGCAATGAAAATGTCAGCGGATAGTTTGCTGTTACCAACCACTTTTGTTGTTTCTCTTGTTCCTGTTCCAACGCCAGTTCCAAACTTTCCTGTTCGTTTAAAAACTGAAGGAGACGTTCTTGCACGGCTTCTTCATCTTCGCGTAAGTCACGTAAACGACTTGCCCGTGTCTGTTCTGCAATATAAGCCTCTGTTTGTGCCGGTGCTTTTGGTTTCATAAAGGATAATCCAATGGCAGCTAAGGCTGCAATCGCTGCATAAATACGGAATTCAGGTAGCACAACCGCCGCTACGATTGCCACTGCGGCGATTCCCCACCAAACAATCCGCATTTTATTTGCGGATGATGTTGGTGATTGA
This sequence comes from Jeotgalibaca porci, assembly GCF_011299095.1. Taxonomy (NCBI): domain Bacteria; kingdom Bacillati; phylum Bacillota; class Bacilli; order Lactobacillales; family Carnobacteriaceae; genus Jeotgalibaca; species Jeotgalibaca porci. The sequence goes on from NZ_CP049889.1 coordinate 607,915, forward strand.
GTGCTGGCTTGTTGTTGCAACTCACTATCTTTTAAGCGCTTTTCTAAAGAATCTAGCTCGGTATAACAAGTAGCAATTCGTTGCTTAACTAGCGCCATCTGATTTTGTAATTTCTCTTCTTCTGCCAACAACGCCTGAATAGTCGCTTCATTTTCCGGATTTAGTTGTACCATATCATCGCCAAATCCATATTGCCGCTTGTACATTACCAATGCGGCTTCTTCTTGATTCATTTGGTTCGTCAAGGTATGTGCCTCGGTAAATAAATCTTGCGTCTTCCCGTAATCGTCCTGCAGTGCCTGCCATTTGGAACGGTGTTCTGTGTACCAATTATTATTTTCAAATGCGTTATAAATTTTCTGTTCATTTTGCACGTGCACATTTACAGCCGATAAACGGTTCAAATAATCGGTTAAACTAACTTGCAGACGTTCCCAACGTTTGGCAGCGTCTGGCGGAAGAAAACGTGTATTTACGGATTCAATCTTTTCAGAAAGTGCGCGCCATTCCTGATAATAATCTCCGAGACGAATGGCTTCGCTTAGCGCCTGATTTTCTTTTTCTAAAACGGTAAGTTGGGTGCTTCCCTGCTCTAATTCTTCTTGAATGGCTTCCAACTTCAATAATAACGTCTGATAATTATTGTTGTTGCGTTTCGCCACTTGTAGTTGCTCCCACAGCTTTTCAGTCTCAGCCAATTTTTTGTTTAACTCGGGATTTTTACCCGAAGGTTTAAACGTTTTTTGTGCCTCTTTACGATAGCCATCCGCTAAATTAAGGAATAATTCACTTCCTGTAGCACCAATCCCCATTAAATAACGGTTTAATTCTTCTTTTTTAACATGACGTAAATTTAATAGACGATCCACTTGAAAGGTATATAAATCATCATATGTGGCGCTATCGACGCCTAACAAATAACGGGGCAAATTCTCGACGATTTCCTGTACGCCATTTTGATGCATCAACGTGGCTTTATCACGGTCACGATTTTTGACACGCTCAATTGTGACTGTTCCGTAACGGGTACCAGATAAGGTTAGACGACCCCCATAACGTTCGCCCATTTTCGGTTCATACGTGTTCGTATCTTTTTTCCGACGGGAGGGAAAACCAAAGAAAATCGTATGGATGAAAGAAGCAATGGTGCTCTTACCGGCCTCGTTATTTCCCAGAAAAAGGTGAAGGTCTTGCAGGTTACTAAAGGTTGTCTGGGTCCATTTCCCATAGCCGTAGATTTCGATTTTTTCAATCTTCACGAGTTGTTTCTCCCTCCTCAAAAACAATATCTTCGAGGAGTAATTCCTCTGCTTCTTGTAATATTTTTTCTCTTAGCTCGGTGTCCTGCTCGAAATCAGCGAAGCGTGTCCGAACAGTTGGGTGCTTGAACAAATCCGTGAGAACATCACGGTACGTTTCAACGGCGGAAAGATGGTCCTTACTGCGATTGAAACTCTGTTGCATGCGATCATCCGCGGAAAATACCAGACGTTCTGTTTTAGGTGCCAAAGTGATTCGGTAAAGATAAACCGCTTCTGACTGCGAAATACCGGCTATAAGGTCACCGTTGTGAATGCGCTCCAACGCATCATCGGACAATTCTTCGCGGTCATCTAAAATGAGCGACAACAAGATGGTTTGCTCAGGCTTTTGTGCCTTAATTATTTCTTCGGAAATTTTGGAATAAAGAGCATCCAAAGTTTGAATCCCAACCAGCGAAATCGTCTTTTCTATCCACCATATCGGAGCGGTATTAATGAAAGTTAAGGTTGGATCCAGCCCTTTTTGTAAGGTGACCAAAAAAGCTCCTTTTTCGCCCAATTCGTTCGGATTACGTCCCTGAGTATTACCCGAGTAAACGATAGGCGGCTGTTGATTTAAAATTTGACGCTTGTGGATATGCCCTAAAGCCCAGTAATCATACTGCTTCGCCAGTAAATCCCCCATAGTAAAGGGCGCGTAAACATCCTCGGTCGCTCCTGAACCCTCTAAGAATCCATGCAAAAGACCGATATGGAAATCTGTTTTGGCACGTTTGGGATACTTTTCAATCATTCGTTCTGTGACCCAACGTTTGGGATAACTGAAGCCGGTTATGGCAACAGTGTCGTGGTAGTAAGTTTCCGGTTCGTGACCGAATACTTTCACGTTATCCGGCAATTTAAGGCGCGATATCCCACTATCCATAAAGTCATGATTCCCGTGAGATAAATAAACCGGAATAGACGCTGTGTCCAACCGTTGCATCTGTTCTCGGAAAAAGGCTTGTGCCTTCACACTTTGATTATCTCCGTCATAAATATCTCCGGAAATAACTATAAAATCAACCGCCTCCTCAATTGCGATTGTCACGAGACGTTCAAATGATTTGAACGTTGATTGATAAACCTGATTATATAATTTCGGATGCAACTGCTTAAGCCCTTTGAACGGACTGTCCAAATGCAAATCAGCAGTATGTATAAAACGAATCACTATCTTCCCCCCAATCTCTGATTGCTTTGAATGGTGCTAACTCAAATGACAAATCCGGTTTGAGTCAGCATTTCTCACGCAAAACGACTACTCAAATGACAAATCCGGTTTGAGTCAGCGTTTCTCACGCAAAACGACTACTCAAATGACAAATCACGTTTGAGTCAGCGTTTCTCACGAAAAACGACTACTCAAATGATAAATTCCGTTTGAGTCAGCGCTTCTTACGAAAAACGACTACTCAAATGACAAATTCCGTTTGAGTCAGCGTTTCTCACGAAAAACGACTACTCAAATGACAAATCGCGTTTGAGTCAGCGCTTCTTACGAAAAACGACTACTCAAATGATAAATCACGTTTGAGTCAGCGTTTCTCGTGTGAAACAACAAAAAAAGCCTTGTCTTCTGGATCAGCTGGCTTTCTTGCTACCAACTTTGACCTCGAAGACAAAGCCCGCTATTCTAATAACGTTTGTTATTCAGTTTCTGGTGCTTGTGCGTACATTTCTTGTAATGGACGAACGATGATTTTGTTGATATCTTCGATAACTGTTCCTAATTGTTGCTCAGCAGTCATCATTTTTTGGATCATTTCGTTTTCGCCTGCGCGTCCTGCAACTTCTTGTGCTTGTTGAATGAACTCTTCATCCAAACCTTCGCCTGACATTTGTTTCATTTGGATTTGTTGTTGAATGCCAGTGAACTCACCGAACAATGAACGTGACTCTTCATCTGCCTGAACTGCAGCGTAAGATTCTGTCAACGCTTGGAAAGCTGGTTGCTCACGTAGGCTTGATTCTAATTCATATGCAATATCATAAATGTTTTTCATGTCTTCATTCCTTTGTCATTTACTATACTTTATTTTAACATTAATATACTCAGATGCAAAGTTTTAAACGAAAATACGTTCGTTTTATCTAAAGAAGCCAGTTGCCCAATCATAGAATTTGCGCGATTCTTCGACTGCACGGTTACTGAATTTATTCAGACCATCCATGATGCCATCCAATGAATCGGCCCAATTGCTGCCCTCATTTTGAGACTGTCCATCAATACCAGCCACCACGAATTCTGTCTGTGGGCTGACACTCAACAGATTCCCTGTTTGTGCACTAAATAAATCATAGAACATATTTCCCGTATTACTCAAGTTATGCTCCGCATCTGTCTCGTCAAAGCCGATCCAAGTTGCAATCGCGATATCCGGTGTATAACCAATCATCCATTTGGTCCGGTCGTAATCGCCGCCCTCGCCTTCGGATGTACCCGTTTTACCCGCTAGCAGCATCCCATTATAAGGTCCCGCACCATAGCCAGTTCCGCCGGGTGCATACGTCCCCATCATCATACTCGTCATTGCATCTGCGGTTTCTTTCGACGTAATCCGTTTTGTATTGGGATCTGTGTTATCCACAATAACAGCGTCTGTGGCATCGACAATCTTCGTGATAAATCGCGGCTCAGCTTTCACCCCACCGTTCGCAAAGACTGCATATGAACTCGCCATTTGCAGCGGTGACACACCATCCATTGCCCCAAGCGCGATAGCCCCTAGTTCCTTTTCGTCCTCTTCTCGAACCTTCAATCCAAATTCTCGCAATTGCTGTATGCCTTTTTCAATACCCATTTCATCTAATAAGTATGCCGCGGAAGTATTCTTACTTTCCACTAACGCCTGATACATCGGAATCCCTTGGTATTCACTGTAATGGTTGTAGTTTGCAACGAAATAATCGTCGGCCTCACCGTAACCAATCGTGTCATCATCCATAATTAATGAATCAACTTTGTAGCCATTTTCCAGTGCTGGTAAATAAACAGACAACGGTTTGATCGTTGACGCTGGTGGAACTCGCATTTGCGTCGCTCGGTTGAACCCCCGGAACGTATGCTCGCCACGCCCACCAACGATCGCCATCACATCGCCGGTTTGTGGATCAAGCGCAACAGAAGCACTTTGCATGAGCGTGCCGTCAGCCGCATCCGCGAAATAAGCCGTATCATACGTGTAATCCATTTGTTGTTGGTATTGTTGGTCCAATCCCGTGTAAATTTTATACCCTTTGTTTAATAAATCTTCTTCATCAATGCCATATTCTTCGATTGCTTCTTCAATAACCGCATCGAAATAATAAGGATAGTTGTACGCATCCGCATTGTCGTAGTAATCTGCCAAATAAATACCTTCAGCCATCGCAGCATCCGCCGTTGCTTGATCCGTAAAACCATTATCTACCATTAATTGTAAAATTAAATCCCGACGCGTTAAACTATTTTCATAGTAGTCAATCGGATTGTAATTCGATGGTGCTTTCAGAATCCCTGCCAATACAGCTCCTTCTGCCACCGTCACATCGGAAGCCGGTTTGCCGAAATACTTCCAAGAAGCATCTTCAACGCCCCATACCCCGCTACCGAAGTAAGAATTATTTAAATACATTTCGAGAATTTCATTTTTTTCGTACTGCTTTTCAATTTCCAATGCTAAAAATAATTCTTTGGCTTTTCGAATTAACGTTTGATCCAAGGTTAGATACGCATTTTTCGCTAATTGTTGCGTCAGTGTCGAGCCTCCACCCACAATATTACCGCGGTTTATCACATAACCGACTGCTGCCCGGCCAATCCCGATTGGGTCAAAGCCGTTATGCGAATAAAACCGTTTATCCTCTGTGGAAATAACCGCATCCTGAATATTCGTAGAGATTTCTTCTATCGTAACAAACGTCCCTTTTTGCGCGTATAATTCTCCCGCCTCTTCTCCGTAGCGGTCGTAGACAAGCGTTGTTTGTGCCAAACCCGCTTTGAGATTTTCTACATTTGCCGTTTTTGCCAGAAATACTAAATAAGAGCTGCTGATTAAAACCATCACAAGTCCCAATAAAATAACCAGTTTATTAATCCGGTAACGCCGCCAAAAATTCTTTAAAACTACTGATTGGCGTTGTCCCCAATTTTTTAGTTTTATTTTCCATTCTTCTTTCATTATCATCATTCCTTTAGTTATAAAGCTCATCTATACTGCTAGCTTACCAAAAAGTGTGCCTTTTAGTAACCCTCCTTAAGTCTTATTCCTTGAACATTGCAAAATTAGGAATTTGATTTATAATTTTAGCATAGATCTAAATGCTGAGTAGAAATTTTTTATTAAGAAAGAGGTGTAGACCTTGGGACAGAGCAGTTTAGAAGACCATTCTCTATAGACCAAAAGTTTCAACACAAGAAATCTTTTGGTCGTATCCATTGGTCTGCCAAAAATATTCTTGTGACTAGCGATTATTAGGAGGCACGTATGAATATTAGTACAGGATTACTATTGTTTTTTATTATTTTGGCTGTGGCCGCTTTTTTTGTGATGTCAGAGTTTGTTCTGGTTCGCATTCGACCATCCCGCCTGGATTATCTGATTGACAACGGCAATAAAAAAGCCATTTTACTGAAAGATATGACTAATAAGTTGGATACTTACTTATCCGCTACCCAACTGGGTGTGACGATCACTTCCCTTGGTTTGGGTTGGTTAGGGGATCCGACATTCAAACGGATTATCGATTCAGTATTTTCGCGAACCACCCTCTCGGATAACATCTCAACGATTCTATCTTTCATTATTTCTTTTTCACTTTTAACAGCGATTCAAGTTATTATTGGTGAATTGGTTCCGAAAAACCTGGCAATTACCAAAACAGAGAAATTAGGTTTGAAAATCGCCCGTCCGTTGAACATGTGGTACAAAGTGATGTATCCATTCGTTTTCATTTTAAATAAATCCGCAAACGGCATTTCAAAAGCGATGGGATTAACTACTTTTTCCGAATCTGATGACAATGTTTCCGAAGAAGAATTACGTCTAATTATGAGTGAAAGCCTAAAGTCTGGCGAAATCAATCACGAAGAATATCAATTTGTGGAAAATGTTTTTGATTTCGACGAAAGAATGGCACGTGAAATTATGGTGCCCCGGACAGACATGGCTGTCGTCTGGACCGATGATACATTGGAAGATATTGGGAAATTAATTCAAAAAGAGAAATATACGCGTTACCCCGTTGTCGAAGGAGATAAAGACAACGTTTTAGGTGTGATTAATGCCAAAGAAATATTTGGTGCGTATGTGGCTGCATCCCAAGGAAATACCACAGATACTTTTAATCTACAGGACTATTTACGCCCGGTTATTATGGTTATTGAAACCTTGCCAATCAAAGATTTATTATTCAAAATGCAAAAAGAACGCCATCAAATCGCTATTTTGGTGGATGAATACGGTGGGACAAGTGGATTGGTTTCAATGGAAGATATCGTCGAAGAAATCGTCGGGGACATTTCTGACGAATATGAATCGGAAGAAACGCCCGATTTCATCCAACTTGATAATAACCACTACCGTCTACACGGACGGATGTTGACGGATGATGTAAACGATGTTTTTGGTTTAGATTTAGATGAAGATACCGTCGATACCATTGGTGGTTGGATTCTCAACGAGAAGTACGATATTAAAGTCGGCGAAGAGATTACCTACAAAAACACCCTCTTTAAAGTGATTCAAAAAGAGAAAAATTCGATTGAAGCAATTGATATTTTCTTGGAAAGTGTCACCGAGGAATAAATACGTAAAAAGGCCGCGCATTGCGCAGCCTTTTTTGTTTATCTCTTTACCACTCAAACCCAGTGTTCTCCGGATCGCGGCCATAACGTGTTTCGATATTTAGTTTAGCGATTGCTTTCATATCGTCTTCTGTTAAAGCAAAATCGAATAAAGCGAAGTTTTCATGAATACGATTGGGGTTTACCGACTTGGGAATCACGATAGAACCACGGTCGATATGCCAGCGCAACACAACTTGCGCTGGTGTTTTGCCGTATTTCTTACCAATTTCTGTCAAAATAGGATGTAGCAATAAATCGGTTTTCCCCTGGCTCAAAGGTCCCCAAGATTCGTGATGGATCTTCTCTTTTTTCAAATAATCTCGTAATTCGTCTTGTGGGAAATACGGATGCGTTTCAACTTGGTTGATCATCGGCATGACGGTCGCATATGCTTTCATTGCTTCCAAATGGTTGATTGAGAAATTGGAAACACCGATAGCCTTCACTTTTCCTTCTGCATACAACTCCTCAATCGCACACCAAGTTTCTTTAACGTTCGGCCCATGCCAGTGGATTAAATACAAATCCAAATAGTCCGTTTGTAATTTCTCCAATGATTCGTTGAAAGCCTGTTTCGTCGTTTCGTAACCTTGCTTGTCATTCCATACTTTCGACGTTAGGAATAAATCTTCCCGTGCGATACCTGCTTCTTTAAGTGCACGGCCCAAAACAGCTTCGTTTCCGTAAACAGCCGCCGTATCAAAATGGCGGTAGCCAACTTTCAAAGCATGCTGAATGGCCCACGCCGTTTCATTTTCGTTGGTCATTAAAAAGATACCCAATCCTACTTGCGGGATTTCAATCCCGTTCGCTAACGTTATTACCGGTGTTGCCATATCGCAGCCTCCTTATTTCTTAATGATATTTTGACGGTCCAAGCAATTTTGTTCCATGAAGAATGGCATCAAACGCTCGACTAGCGGCGCAAGCGCACCTGCTTTGTCACTCTCTAAAGTCCAAACTAACAACGGTTCGTGTAAGCTCATGCGGACGATGAACCAACCTTCATCGAAGTCAGCACGTACCCCTTCCAAATGATCCGTAATAACCCGGATGCCTTCTTGCTTGTTTAAGTATGCTTTGAAATCAGTAATAACGGTTGGGCCGTTTTGTTGAATCGGCTCTTCCACAATTACGAAACGGTACTCCATTGTTTCTTCCGGCTGTTTCAAACCTTTAATCAATGCCGGTAAATCTGTGTTGGCCATCAACAATTTTGCAACTAAGTACGCACCGTCATCCAAATAATAGTTTTCTTTCAACGCCGCATGTCCACTTGTTTCAATCGCCAATTCTGCATCCAACTCAATCGCACGGTTAATCACATTGCGATAGCCGGTTAGATAACGGTCTTGTTTGCCGCCTAAACCGACAATAAAATCTTCAACGTGTTGGGATGTCGCCGAATTCGTTACAATTGTTGCCCCTGGATTTTCTTTTAATAAAACCGCAGAAATCAGGGCGATTAAGTTATTACGGTTCAGTGCCTGGCCGTTCGCATCAACTAAAGCGGAACGATCGACATCGGTATCAAAAATAATGCCTAAATCAGCCTTGTTCGTCAACACCGCATTTTTCAATGCTTGCATCGCTTCTTTATTGTCCGGATTTGACTCATGATTCGGGAAAGTACCGTCTGGATCCAAGAACTGGCTCCCGGTTGTCGTCGCACCAAGTGGCTCCAGAACTTTCTCCACGAAAAAGCCGCCTGCCCCATTTCCGGCATCCACAACAATGTGTTGGCCTTTCAACGGTTCGAAACCTTCATCAATACCTGCACGGATTTTCTCAACCAAATCCGCTGCATACACAGTCAATAAATCTTTTTCAACAATCTGTGCTTTATTGCCGGATGCTTCTCTTAATAAATTTGTCATCGCCAAAATTTCTTCGATATCATCATGCTCTGCCCCACCCGCAGCTGTGAAAAACTTCAAGCCGTTGTATTGATAAGGCAAGTGACTCGCTGTAATCATTATGGAGCCGTCTACGCAGAAATCATCATATAAAGTCGCCATAAACATTGCTGGCGTTGTCGCCATTCCACAGTCAATAATCGTTACGTCAGCCGGAGCCATCCCGTCAAAAAGAGCCTGTTTCAAATCTTGACCGGAAATGCGGCTGTCCATTCCGATTGCTATTTTCAATTCTTTACCAGGTACCCGTCTTTGTAACCAGGCAACGAACGCTTGCCCAATCTTTTTCGTTCTTTCAATAGTCAGTGTTGCTGCTTGTTCCGGCGTTGCAATTGCAATCCCACGAATATCAGACCCGTTTTGTAAAGCCAGCATTGCTTGTTCTTCTGACATACTCCAATTACCTCCTAAGAAAATGTTAATCTTATTATAACCTTTTCGCCATCCGATTTCACTGTCTACCTGTATAATGAATATAAAGATACTAAATAAAAGGAGGTTCACCATGCCTTTAACAACAGAACAACTGCAAGCTGTCGATAAAGTGCACCAGTTAATTGATCAAGTGAACGCTATTATCATCGGAAAAGAAAATATAACCAAACTCACGATTACTGCCATGTTGGCGGGCGGACATGTGCTTTTTGAAGATATTCCCGGTGTTGGTAAAACATTATTGGTGAAGACCATTGCAACTTGTCTGGGTGCGGACTTTTCCCGTATTCAATTTACACCAGACTTGGTTCCGAGCGATATCATCGGTTTTTCCATGCCACAACAAGGTAAGGAAACATTTCAATTTCGTAAAGGTCCGCTCTTTTCTTCTATCATCCTGGCGGACGAGATTAACCGGACATCACCGCGTACACAAGCCGCGATGCTCGAAGCGATGGCCGAACACCAAGTAACTAGTGACGGTGTGACCTATGACTTACCGGATCCTTTTTTTGTATTAGCGACCCAGAATCCGATTGAATATGAGGGAACGTATCCCCTGCCGGAAGCACAACTGGATCGTTTTTTGATGCAACTCTCCTTGGGTTACCCAACCCCGGAGCATGAAGTTCTACTATTGGCGGCGCCGAGTAATCGCGAAGCATTAGCAAATGTGAAGCCAATTCTAGACAACCAAACGTTTGAAGCATTGAAGCAGCTCGTTCCAACCATTCACGTCGAGCAGACAATTTTGGACTATATCGTGCGCCTCGGAAATCAAACCCGTGAGGATCAACGCATTCGTTTAGGGATTAGTCCCCGTGGAAATCAGTTCTGTCTGTTGGCGGCTAAAGCTTATGCGTTATTGGGAGGACGCAGTTATGTCATTCCCGATGATGTCTTGGCCGTCTTACCTGCTGTTTACCGACACCGTTTGCTCTTTTTTGAAAATCTGACTACGAAGCAAAAAGATGCGTATATCGCTGTTATCGTAAAGAAAGTGCAGCCCCCGATGAGGAGGTCTTAGTATGCGATTGAAAAAAATGACCAGACTCATTCTTTTTGTGATTGGTTTCGTGGGATTGTTCATTTACACAATGGCATTTCCCGGTACACTCTCGTGGTTTGTTTTACTATTTTATAGTTTGGTAGCCGGTGTTGTGTGGCTTTCAACTGCCGTTATTTGGCGTCAAATAACGGTTACACCAAGACGTGTTCGCTTACTTTCACTGTGGCCGTTACTTATTCCGACTCTAACTGTCCATGTTGAAAATAAAGTGACGGCAATGTCTGCTTTTTTGCGTTGGCGATTTGATTTAGAAACGCAACTACCACGTGGACATTACGACACAGTGCGGATTGAAACGGTTGGTGCCGACTTTTTTGGTTTTTTCCACCAGCAATCCAAGCGAAAAATAGCAGTTGATATAGATATTTATCCGGAAATAGTCCCGCTGTATAAATTGTCACATCACCCGGAAATACGTCGTTACTTAAAAGTAAATGCGCCAGAAATCAGGCAGATTCGCGATTATATGTTTCAGGACCCGATGAAAAATGTCGATTGGAAAGCCTCTTTCCGTCGTGATAAGTTGATGGTCAAAGAATATGAAAAAGAGAGCGAACCCCGTTTGCATCTCATTTTTATCGGCTATCAATCGCCGATGTTTGAACAATTATTATCCGTGGCGTATAGTGCGTTGATTGAATGGCAAAGTCAACTGGAAGTGCGAATGGATTTAATCGGCGGAGATTCATTTTTGACGATTGAACCAAATCCAGATAAAGCTGCTTTGTTTGCAGAATGGCAGCAAATGGATTTGAAGCACGGAAAAGCGATTGTATTTGCCCAAGAAGCTTTAGTAGAAGAGCTGCGAACCAGCCGGCAGGAACCCTTTCTCATTGTGACGGAAGCAGGTGAAGCCCAATGAAATTCGTGAAACGTTTGTTGATGGCGGTTGGTTTTGTCGGTATCTTCTATCCTGTTTTGCAAGTGTATATGCCTTTAAGTGAGTTCACGGATTTAACGGGAAGTTTTTATTATCTGATCGGAACAGCAGTGCTGGCCGTCCTGCTACCCTACTGGTTCGTATGGATTCCGATTCAAATAGGTTTTATGATTACGTGCTACCGCTACTATTTTCCGAGTAACTTAACGGGTATCCGATGGCTTGGCAGTGAGTTTTCACAAATTAATGCAAGTCTTGAACAATTCATTAACGGCGGTAGCAGTGTCTTTCCAACCAATGTCAGTTTTATTTTGATTGTCGTATTAATCGCACTTTCTGCTTACTTGTTAATTGTCTGGTCGCGTCCGACTGTTGGTATTTTAGTGGCGCTTATTTACCTGATGATTTTGCAAGTATTTACAAAATATGATTATTTTATGATGGTTGTTCAGATTTTAGGTATTGGTCTTGTTTTGTATGGATTGTCTAATATTTCGTTGAAAGTGGGATGGAAACGTGCACTTGTTTCTTTCGTAGTCGTTCTGGGGTACGGCTACGGATTGACATGGCTTGCTGTGAAAGCAACCGAACAGCTGGTGCCGCAGCAGCAATGGGTGGAACAGCGGGCTAAGAATGTCAATCGCCGTTTGGACGAAGCAGGATTGTTTGATTTCGTCGATTATTACAATTCGGGCGGACAGCTGAAACGCATGGGATATGGCGAGGATGACTCTGTTTTAGGTGGTCCGGTCCAACAGAATTTTGATCCGGTTTTTTCGGCCTATGATGATGCACCTCATTATTGGCGTATCTCAACACGTACTGTCTATACCGGAGTTGGTTGGGAATTCCCGGAAACACTTACTGCCTTTCCCGCTGGTCCCAGTTTTATTAAGCCGGAAGAAGACGATGAAACAGTTGATGTGGTGATAGAGCGCGAAGATAATTTTACCTATTTCCCATATACATATGGATTGGTGGATGCTACGTTTGCGGAGATGAATTTTGAGTTGATACAGCCGACAGAGCAATTACGAAATACGGATGCAGAAGGTGGCGGTGGTTCTTATACTCTGACTTTAATCGACCAGGAAATTGACTTCGCCGGATTGAATACGGTTGGGATTGAATCTCCGATTGGATTGGAGGAGTACTTGGACGTTCCAGAAGGTGTCCCGCAACGAGTTTGGGATTTAGCAGCGGAACTGACTGCGGGTGACGGAACGATGTATGAAAAAGTTCGAGCGCTCGAGCAATACTTGCGTTCAGATGGGGGCTTTCGCTATAGTCTCCGCGAAACCTCTGCCGTTCCGGATGGCTTCGATTATGTGGATCATTTTTTATTTGAATCCCGAATCGGGTATTGTGATAATTTTTCAACGGCAATGGTTATCCTCGCTCGAATGTCGGGCATTCCAGCACGTTGGGCAAAAGGATTTAACAGTGGAACAGCAACGATTGGCGATGATGGTGAAACGTATTATGCCGTCACCAACGCGAATGCTCACTCATGGCCCGAGATTTTCTTTCCGGGCGAAGGATGGATTCCCTTTGAGCCGACGCCGGCATTTCGCCAACCGCTGACGGATACAGAGCAGGTAGATGAAACTAGCGATGGTGATTTTGATGAAGCGTTGGTGCCAGTCGAATCGGCGACGTCGGAAAGTGATATGGTAGAAAACGAAAGTTCTGTCCCTTCTGAGAGCCAGGAAATTGCGGATGTAGATGATGATGGCAATGAGGTCAGCGGTCGAAACTGGTCTCGAATTGTTGGAGCGTTGGTTGCATTTGCGGTTGGGATTCTATTCGTGTGGCGCCGCAAATGGTATCCTCTGATTGCGACTTGGTTATTGGGTGTTCCGTTCATAGATTCACATCGGACGACTCTTTGGTTATTTGCACAGGTCCTGCCTTTTGAACGGTCGCAGACTTTGCGCCAATACTTTGAGGAAATTGCCGACATGGTGCCGATGCATCGCAAAACGATTGTGCGCTATGTGACTGCTAATGAAGAATCACTTTACGCTCCTGTTGATGAGCGAGTAATTGATGCGTCGATTTACACCGATATGATCACCGTTTATCGTGACATCCAGATTTCTCAAGAAAAAAGTAGTTTTTAATGAAAAGAACCTCACAACGGTCACTGCCGCTGTGAGGTTCTTTTGGATTGGAACATTCGAATCGTTTTTATATACTGAAACGTTCCAATGTTAATCTATTGGAACGTATGTCTCACTATTTGTGGTCAAAACGTTCCAATAGAAAGTTATTGGAACGTTTCAATCTATTTTTCAGCTCATTTTATTCCAATCTGAAAATGTCTTCCTCTTGTGCGACCTCTTCCTTCATATTTTCCCGATAAACTACGATTAATCCGCTGTCGACTAAGTCTTCCCCCACAATACTCCCCGACCAACCGACTCGTAATTTTCGTTTTTGGAAACAACTGCGCTAACTCCTCAGCCATTCGAACAATTGCTTCCTCAGTCCTCTCAACCGCACCACAATCCAAACAACGAACCCGTTGCCCCACCACTTTAGTCGTAAACGAACCACAAGTACAGCAATCCAGCCCTTTTTTCAAACCATTAAATGTAAACTCTGGTAAAATTTCAAAATCCACTTTCGCCGGGCAATCCTTGGAAACCAGTAACGCAGCCAATGAACGATGGCGCTCATTCACCCAACCATCGAATCGATTCAACCCTTTCACCCAATCCGCTAACTCGGGCGCAAATAAAAATGGCTGATCCAACGGGGCACCATACAGATAAAATGACGGATTAATAAACACCACCCGTCCTATTACTTCAAAATCATAGCCCCATTTGCGCAGTAAGTACTGCATATTGGAAACACACCGCCCCAACTGCTCAGTCGGGTTTTTGTAGGGCTTCGCCGATCGCCGACTCATAAATTGCCCATCCTGATATACAAACGATCCCGACCAATTTTTAACCTCGAAAATTATCATCTGTTTCCCCGACAATAAAACGGCATCCAACTGAAAATGATTATTATCCATCGGCAAACGCAAATCACGAAGCAACACATGTGCGCACGTTAGACCATCCAAAATATCCACAGCAAAACGAGACTCCCCCTTATAGCCGCGCTCCAAATTTTCCAAATACAGCTCTAATTCCTGAGACAATAACCAACGACGCTTTAACGCTCTTAGTACGAAATAAATGTCCGACAAAAAAATCGCTCCTTTCTACTTATATATAAGCAAAAAAGAGCGAAAACCATTTTTAAATATTATTTTAGTTTATCTTTTTCGTACAAATGTGTCCGTTCCATGTCCGGGAACCCTTGTTGACGTAATGCCTCGTACACAATCATGCAAGCCGTGTTCGACAAATTCAACGAGCGTACATGCGTATCATCCATCGGGATCCGCAAGCAATCCTCCCGGTGCTCACGCATAAACTCTTCCGGTAAGCCCGTTGTCTCCTTTCCAAAAATGAAGAAAACATCCTCATCAGCCGTAAAGTCTGCATCCGAATAAACAGTTTCGGCAAATTTGGAAATCAAATACAATTTCCGGTCACCCAAGAAAGTCATGAAGGCATCCAAATCGGCATGCTTCATAATAGTTACATCATGCCAATAATCCAATCCTGCGCGCTTCAACTGTTTGTCATCCGTTGAAAATCCAAGCGGTTCAATTAAATGCAACGTCGCATTCGTCGCCGCACATGTCCGTGCAATATTTCCCGTGTTCGCCGGGATTTGTGGTTCAAATAATACGATGTGATTAGTCATTCTTTCATTCCCCTTCAAGCTTTGCGAGCGCCATTTCCATTTCCGCTCGCGCTTCTAAATCTTCTTCTTTTTCAATACATTCCTGGAAAAAATCCAGCAGTTCTGGATTCACATCCCGTACAATTTGCCCAATCGCCCACGCCGCCGTTCCTCTTAAAACCGGCCGCACGTCCGTTTCCATCACCCGCAACAATTCCGGTATCGCCGTCCGGTCCCGGTAATTAGCCAAGGCAATAATTGCATTTCGTTGCAACGGTTTCTTTCCGCGCCACGAACCTGCCAAAATACCAAACTGGCTCTTAAATTCTTTATTAGATAATGTCAACATCGGCTGTAAAACAGGTGTTTCACGCCCCGGCTCGGGTTCCATTTCTGGATGCAAGTGGAAGTCTTTTCCCACATTATAAGGACAGGCTTGCTGACAAATGTCACACCCATAAATAACGGTACCCATTTTACGACGAAACTCCAACGGCATATTGCCCTTCGTTTGCGTTTGAAATGACAGACAAACTTGCGCATTCAAACGGCCATCCCCCAGTAACGCACCAGTCGGACAAGCCGTCACACAGCGGTAACAATCACCGCAACCAAACACACCCGGTTCATCCGGATCAAGCACAATATCCGTAATAATCTCACCCAAATATACGTAGGTACCGAACTCTTCTGTAATCAATAGACCATTTCGACCAATAAAGCCTAAACCAGCGCGCTGTGCCACGACTGTGTCCATGAGTTCTCCTGTATCAACCATCGGCTTAAAGCGCGCTTCCGGCATTTTTTCCGCCATAAATGAAACCAACTGATCCATTTTTTCACGTAAAATAAAATGATAGTCCACTCCCCAAGAAGCCCGCGCGAAAGAACCGCGCCGCACACCCTTTTCACGCTCCGGTTTCACAAGCGGTTTGGAAGGATACGCAAGTGCAATCGAAATAATCGACTTGGCACCTTCAAAAACCAGTTCCGGATACAATCGCTCATCCAAGACTTGATGTTCAAATCCGGACGTATGCCCCTTCGCTTTCTGTTCAAGAAGGGATTCTTCCATATAATCAAAAGGATCTGCAGTCGTAAAGCCGACCTTATCAATCCCGATTTGCTGACACGCATCAATAATCTGTTCTTTCAAAGTGGCATTTACCATCCTGCATTCCTCCCTTGTTTGTCCAAATTATAGCATAAAAAAAACGTATAGACTCGGTGGCTGGCACGGCGAATCAATACGTTGGATAAAATCATTTCGACTAAATATAAAATGGCAATGATATATTCCCAAAATGATACATTTAATATAACACCGTTCTCTGTATTTGTAAACCTCTTCTTAGCGGTTTATAAGCAACGAAACCGCAACAGTAATGGTTTTCAGAGGCTTTTCCAATAATGACTCTATGTCAGCTTCACTAGCGCCCCATGTAAGTGGCGTCATCTCAACCAACCAACGGAATGTATCCTCAGTCAGGGCCACTTCATACCTCACATGTTCATGTATACAATCCGGATAAACTTCTTTGAAGCGTGCCACGACATCGTCATTTTCATACGCACGTTCGCCGTAAAGACGCTGACGTAACTCAATTAAATAATCCGTATCTGGCACTACTTTGTAGACGCGCCCTTCCGACTTCAAAACACGATTAAACTCCTGATAATGCGATGGCGAAAAAATATTTAAGATCGCATCGAATTGCTTTTCTCCAAATGGTGATTGGGCTAAATCCGCCACACACCAAAAGGCATCATCAAAAAAGTGTGCTGCTGCCAGTTGAATAGCATCTTTGGAAATATCAAAACCAATTTTTTTACCGGACAATCCTTGTTCTGTTAAATAATGTAAATGGGATCCTTCCCCGCAACCAACATCCAATAACGTTGCATCCTGGGGAATATGTTTCAAAATTGCATCCAAAATGGGATGAAAAAAACCGGTATCAGCCAATGCTTTTCGACTCGACAACATACTTTTGTCATAGTCGTTCTGGCCGCCTTTTAACAATAAATGAAGCGTTCCTTTTTTGCCTAAATCAAAGTGGTGGTTGTTCGCACATTTTACACCTTGATTGGACACTTCTTGGAACGCTTCTTTACAGACTGGACATTGTAACAATGCCAGATTTTCTTCTAAATATACTGTACTGCGCTCAATCTTTTTCACTGCTCACCCTCCTTCATTATTCTATCACATCGCGCCCTTGCCCGGTGGTCGCAATACGAATTTCTTCATCAGATAATTCATAAATCGGTCGTGAAAAAGTCAATGCAAAAGCGACGATTGCTGCAACCAGCATACTACTGATTGCTACCAAGATATTTCCGGTACTATCCACAAATGCCAACATGGATAAAATATTTGGATTCATAAATTGGTACATTTTCAATTGGAATAGTCCTGCAACCAAGCCTCCTGCTCCTCCGCCAATCATGACGTACCACAGCAGATTTTTTAGAATGAGTTCCCCACCATAGATAATGGGTTGGGTAACACCCAACAGCGCCAATAAGCCACTCACACCGCTGTAAACTCGGTACGTCTTCTTCCGGCTTTTTAACATTAAGGCCAAAGCAACCCCGACATGAGCCGCATTCGAAATTAACATGCCCGGCCCCAGTAAACTGTCATAACCACGTGTGACCAACGATTGATTTACTGCTTCAAAGAAAGAATAATGCGTTCCCGTCACAACAAACAAAGGGCCAAAAGCACCCATCAATAACGTAGACAAAAACGGTACTTGTTCAGCGATGATAATAAAGATAGCAACCAAAACGTGACTGGCTATGGCCATCAAAGGTAACAGAACGACGACTCCAAAAATTAAACCCGTGCCCATCAAGATAAAAGGCTGGAGCATGGGCCGCATACGAGGAGCCACACGTTGGACGAGATAATGATCAATGTAAGCTAAAAACGGAACCAAAACTAAAACAGGCAGAATCGTATTGTATTGATGATTATTAATGAGTGGGAAATTTAAGACTTGCTCCAACATCCGGGTCGAGACGAATTCACTTACAGCCGGCTGCAACATCATACCAGTAATCGCGGCAGCAATGTAGGGATTCGTTTGGTAATACTTCGCACTTGAGAATGCTATCAAAACAGGCAGAATCATAAAGACAAGCGTAAAGATAGTCGATAATGTCGTCGAAGTTTCGGTGACAGACTCGAACATTGAGAATGACAAGAATAGGACGACAATGGCTTGAATAATTCCACCGGCCATAATAGTTGAGAGCAGTGGCAACAGAAAGTTACGCAGATGAACAAATAATTGAAACGGTGCTTCGCTCACTTCTTCCTGCCCTGTTTCCGAGAGACGTAACCCTGTCAGCAAGTGGCGCGCAGATTTATCCGTGGTTAAAATACTGACACTTGTCTTTCCCAAAATAACTTCTGCAACAAACGGATCAGACGCAATACGATCAATTTCAACGTATTCCAAATGAGCAACCTGGATGACCAATAGCTGTTTGCCCGCTTCCATTCCAACAATATTAGTGACACCGCCTAAATTCGCAGCCAGTTTATTAGCGCGTGCCTGGAGTTGCATGCTAGTCCCTCCTTCCACTCTATTTCGCCTATAATATAACATTTTTGACCAAAAAAAGACACCGACAATCATTTGTCAGTGTCTCTTCTTTTAATGTGTTGCTCCGCCGACTAATTTTAAGTCTTCTTTGTCATGGAATTCAACCATTGCTTCAATAGCAGCTGTTAGACCTTTCGCCATATCAACCAGACTCATTGCGGGCTGCTCCGGCTTATTGACTACTTGTTCCGGAATATAAGGAACATGGATAAAACCGGCTTGAATGCCATTTAATTCTTTCTCCGCTAAATACAAAGCATTATACATAATGTGGTTACATACGAACGTACCCGCAGTATTCGACACAGCTGCCGGTACGCCAGCCGCTTTGATTTTTTCGACCATTGCTTTAATCGGCAAGGTAGCAAAGTATGCCGGTGCGCCGTCTTTTTGAATTTCGACATCAATCGGTTGATTGCCTTCATTATCCGGGATACGGGCATCGTCCTGGTTAATCGCCACACGTTCCGGTGTAATCGCATAACGACCGCCTGCTTGCCCGATACAAAGGAGCATATCCGGTTTAATTTCCAAAGCTTTCTCACGCATGACTTCGGCTGACTTATGGAAAACAGTTGGGATTTCCAACTTCACAATTTCAGCACCGGCAATTTCGTCTTCTAACAGTTTTACGGCTTCAAGCGCCGGGTTGATTTTCTCGCCACCGAACGGATCGAAGGCTGTCACTAGAATTTTCATAATATCGTTCCTTTCTGTCTTTTAGAATGCCCAGAAATACATCAAGGCAATATGAATCACAATCAGTATAAGTGCCATTGGCGTTTGAACTTTAATAACACCATTTGGGTTCTTCATTTCCAACAAAGCTGCTGGCAACGCGTTAAAGTTCGCAGCCATTGGAGTCATTAACGTCCCACAGAAACCTGCTGTCATCGCCAAAGCACCCGCAATCGCAGGATCCGCTCCTTGCGCAATTACAAATGGCAAGCCGATACCTGCCGTAATGACGGTAAAGGCGGCAAAGGCATTCCCCATAATCATTGTAAAGATAACCATACCAAACACATAGGCAATAACGCCAATCAAACGATTACCTTGAGGAACAACACCTGAGATCAAATCAGCGATTACATCGCCAACCCCTGCTGTCGTAAATAAAACACCTAATGCAGCAAGCAGTTGCGGTAAAATTCCTGTCGTACCAACTTGTTGCACCATGCGATCCGATTCGTCCAAAGCTTCTTTCGGGCTCGCGCGGAAAATACCCATTGCAACCAATAAAGAAACTACTGCTGCAACCCCAATCCCGACTTGTCCACCAAAAGGAGTGAATTGAGCGATTACGACCGCCGTAATTGCCAGGATAATAGCGGGCACAAAAATACCATTGCCGATGCGATCTGCATGCGCAGCCTGTTCTTCTTCGGTCGTTGTTTCCAGTCTACCCATTTTTACTTGTTTGAAGAGAGTCAATAGCCCCATAATCACTAAGAATAGGCCACTGAAGACGGGAGGCATCATGTTACCGAATGCAAAGATAATTCCTAATAAAGCCCAGAAAATAGCTGTTCCGAAACGAGTCGGATGGTCTGTTTGCTTCATCACGCGGTATGCCGTATAAAAGAGCTGTACGCCGATAAACATGTAGAACATATCAAGCAGTAACGGTACTAACGTTTCAGTAATATATGCTGCGTTCATTATTTACGACCTCCTTTTTTACCATATTTGCGTGCCATCTGTCTATCTGTCACCAAGTTATTAAGTGCAGCAAGTATTAAAGCAATGATGGCAATCGGAAATGAAGCTTTAACGACAGCAATTTCAGTAATTTCGTAACCCAATGACTTCATTGTTCCAGTAATCATCAATACCCCAGAAGCTGCGATAAAAGTGTTTTGAGCAAAGAAGTTTCCGAAGTTATCGGAAGCAGCCGATTTTGCTTTTAA
This sequence comes from Jeotgalibaca porci, assembly GCF_011299095.1. Lineage (NCBI taxonomy): Bacteria > Bacillati > Bacillota > Bacilli > Lactobacillales > Carnobacteriaceae > Jeotgalibaca > Jeotgalibaca porci. The sequence continues at coordinate 628,623 of NZ_CP049889.1, forward strand.
CATCTCTCTATCCTCTTCGTCAATTTCCCCGTATTTCAATTTAGCAGCAGCCTGCACCATCGGATCTACAATCGGACGTACAAATTGAGTGTGTCCTTGTAAACGGATGGAGAAAAAGGCCGCAATTTCACGGATGAATTGGTACAACGTTAACATTCTTCCTGAAGTTAAACCTTTAAGTTTTTGAATCAAATTCGTTGCCTGCATTCTTAGACCGAAACGTTCAGATAGTCCAATCATTGGCAACGTTAAAAAGAATAATGTAACCAGACGATTATTAACAAATGCAGAGCCTAAAATTTCTAAAATCTCCACAAAAGAAATACCGGATACTAACCCGGTCACAATTGCAGCAATTAAAACAACAGCAATCGTATCAAGCTTTAGAACAAAACCAACGACAATAATAGCAATACCAATTAATCGTATCCATTCCATTATTTCTCACTCCTTATATAATATTTTTAATCATCTTATTATACCAGATATACGAATATGTTGAAAAACTTAGGCCTTATCGGACAGTAATCTATAGTGTGGGTGATGAAAGTTGCGTTTGAAAGCAGTTAGAGCGGCGTCTTACCTCTTCTACCGGCTTTCACGGTTTCTGAATTTGCTGAAAGCCGGTATTTTTCATATTTTACCGGCTTTCAGCGTTTTGTAATTCCCTGAAAGCCGGCTCCTTCCTTTTTACCTAAAAAAAAAGCATTTTATTTATCTAACAATCTCCGTTTATGCATCATTTAAGCACGTCCACAAAGGAATCACCCGGTCCAAAGATTGTTAAATCAAGCTTTTTTTCCACGTGGAATAAGTCGAGGAGTTATGTTAGGGTGACTCGACGTGCAAAGGTTGGTTGATTTAAGCTGACTTTTTCACGCTTTCGCGGTAAATAGTGCAAGAGTTGGACCTTTTCAACTGACCTTTGCACGTCTACACAATGAATGACGTTCCTCCAGAAACTTATATTACCCTATACTACTACAAAAAAAGCACCATCATCTCATAAGAAATGATGGTGCTAAAGTATACCGGCGGCCGGGGTCGAACCGGCACGCCCTCGCGGGCACTGGATTTTGAGTCCAGCGCGTCTGCCTATTCCGCCACGCCGGCATCTTACATATTAAGATTGTTAAGAAAAAAAAGCACCCACGACTTCAACTAATATTTAGTTCAGTCAATAGGTGGCTGTGCCTTCGTTATAATCTTACTGGGCTAGCTGGATTCGAACCAACGATGACGGAGTCAAAGTCCGTTGCCTTACCGCTTGGCTATAGCCCAAAAATGGGGCGACTGATGGGAATTGAACCCACGAATGCCGGATCCACAAACCGGTGCGTTAACCACTTCGCCACAATCGCCATAATAATCCAAAACAGGGGTAGTAGGATTCGAACCCACACTGACGGTTTTGGAGACCGTAGTACTACCATTATACTATACCCCTAAAACAAAAAAAGAATGGAGGGGGGCAGATTCGAACTGCCGAACCCGAAGGAGCGGATTTACAGTCCGCCGCGTTTAGCCACTTCGCTACCCCTCCATGGTGGCCTGGGACGGAATCGAACCGCCGACACCTTGAGCTTCAATCAAGTGCTCTACCAACTGAGCTACCAGGCCAATCTGTGAAACAACACTGTGGACATACGTCCAAGTGAATTATACTTCCTTATGCAGCTATACATTAAGAAGATAAAACGGTCCCGACGGGATTTGAACCCGCGATCTCCTGCGTGACAGGCAGGCATGTTGACCCCTACACCACGGAACCAATGGAGGTTGACGGGATCGAACCGCCGACCCTCTGCTTGTAAGGCAGATGCTCTCCCAGCTGAGCTAAACCTCCATGTATTTCTATAAATACAATTTGTTATGACCCGTACGGGACTCGAACCCGTGTTACCGCCGTGAAAGGGCGGTGTCTTAACCGCTTGACCAACGGGCCATTATAATAATATTTTTGAACGGAGAGTAAGGGATTCGAACCCTTGAGACGGTTTCCCGCCTACACGGTTTCCAACCGTGCTCCTTCGGCCACTCGGACAACTCTCCAGAGAACCTATTATAATCAATCATATCCCTCTTCATAAAAAGAGAACTCCGCAAGTAGGACTCGAACCTACGACATCATGATTAACAGTCATGCGCTACTACCAACTGAGCTATTGCGGAATAAAATTACTGCGCGGCAACGTCCTACTCTCACAAAGGGAAACCCTTCACTACAATCGGCGCTAAGAAGCTTAACTTCTGTGTTCGGGATGGGAACAGGTGTGACCTTCTCGCCATCGTCACCGCACAATTATTTAATTAAAGGAACAACGTTCCCTCAAAACTGAATCCATAACACGACTGAACAGCTGACCAAAGCTCATTCATCGCTTGCTTTTTTTATTCTAAATCTTGGTTAAGTCCTCGACCGATTAGTACTAGTCCGCTCCATACATCGCTGCACTTCCACTCCTAGCCTATCTACCTGATCGTCTCTCAGGGGTCTTACTCATTCTAGATGATGGGAAATCTCATCTCGAGGGGGGCTTCACGCTTAGATGCTTTCAGCGTTTATCCCTTCCACACATAGCTACCCAGCAATGCCCTTGGCAGAACAACTGGTACACCAGCGGTGTGTCCATCCCGGTCCTCTCGTACTAAGGACAGCTCCTCTCAAATTTCCAACGCCCGCGACGGATAGGGACCGAACTGTCTCACGACGTTCTGAACCCAGCTCGCGTGCCGCTTTAATGGGCGAACAGCCCAACCCTTGGGACCGACTACAGCCCCAGGATGCGACGAGCCGACATCGAGGTGCCAAACCTCCCCGTCGATGTGAACTCTTGGGGGAGATAAGCCTGTTATCCCCAGGGTAGCTTTTATCCGTTGAGCGATGGCCCTTCCATGCGGTACCACCGGATCACTAAGCCCGACTTTCGTCCCTGCTCGACTTGTCTGTCTCGCAGTCAAGCTCCCTTCTGCCTTTGCACTCTACGAATGATTTCCAACCATTCTGAGGGAACCTTTGGGCGCCTCCGTTACTTTTTAGGAGGCGACCGCCCCAGTCAAACTGCCCGACTGACACTGTCTCCCCGCCCGATAAGGGCGGCGGGTTAGACTGGTCCTGCTACAAGGGTAGTATCCCAATGATGCCTCCATCGAAACTGGCGTCCCGACTTCTATGGCTCCTACCTATCCTGTACATGTAGCAGAAACAATCAATATCAACCTGCAGTAAAGCTCCATGGGGTCTTTCCGTCCTGTCGCGGGTAACCAGCATCTTCACTGGTACTATAATTTCACCGAGTCTCTCGTTGAGACAGTGCCCAAATCGTTACGCCTTTCGTGCGGGTCGGAACTTACCCGACAAGGAATTTCGCTACCTTAGGACCGTTATAGTTACGGCCGCCGTTTACTGGGGCTTCAATTCAAAGCTTCGCCGAAGCTAACCTCTCCTCTTAACCTTCCAGCACCGGGCAGGCGTCAGCCCCTATACGTCATCTTTCGATTTTGCAGAGACCTGTGTTTTTGATAAACAGTCGCTTGGGCCTATTCACTGCGGCTGACCTTGCGGTCAGCACCCCTTCTCCCGAAGTTACGGGGTCATTTTGCCGAGTTCCTTAACGAGAGTTCGCTCGCTCACCTTAGGATTCTCTCCTCGACTACCTGTGTCGGTTTGCGGTACGGGCAGTTGTTTTCTAACTAGAAGCTTTTCTTGGCAGTGTGACATCGGGAACTTCGGTACTTAATTTCCCTCCCCATCACAACTTGTCCTTAAAGCAGTAAGCATTTGACTCACCACAAGACTTGTTGCTTGGACGTGCTCTTCCATCCGCACGCTTTCCTTAGCCTCCTGCGTCCCTCCATTGTTCAAACAAAAACAACTG